>CAMLHQ010000112.1 GCA_946479785.1 uncultured Nitrospira sp. | reverse complement strand
GATCAGTCGACGGACGGCGCTCCCGAACATTTCGGGCTTGCCGTGAAAGGGTATACCCACTCCACGGCTCCCAACCGGCGCTTTCCCGATCTGATCACGCAGCGGCTGATCAAAGCGACGCTAGCCGATGCGCCGACGCCGTACCATCCCGAAGAACTAAAGTACCTGGCCGGCCACTGTACGGAGAAAGAAGACGATGCGGAAAAAGTCGAGCGACAACTCCGTAAATCCGCCGCCGCGTTGTTGCTCGGATCGCAGATCGGGCGGCGATTCGATGCCATCGTTACGGGCGCCTCAGACCAAGGCACGTGGGTCCGCCTCCTCAGCCCGCCGGTTGAAGGGAAAGTGGTCACGGGCATGAGTGGCCTCGACGTGGGAGACACAGTGCGAGTGGAACTCCTTAGCACGAACGTCGAACGAGGGTACATTGACTTTGGCAGAGTTGGATCGTGAGGATGAGCTGCGTCTTCTTCGCTTGCTTCTCAATGACCCGCGGTTTAGGAAAGCGTTTTTACCCATTACCAGAGCTTGACGGGATGTCCTTATCTGCGTAGCATTGTGGCCGCGTTGCACGGCTTTGAGTTCCCATTGTGCGTGGTGATTCTCTTTGTGCGAACGATCATCACTCGCTAGTAGCACTTAGCAGTCTAACTGTCGGAGGGTTCAGATCAGACAGAATCACACTCCTCGTGAGCTAAAGCCAACAGCTGTAAGTATTCGGCTTAGACACATCTCTCTTGCAGGAATTCTCTTTTTCTCCGCGAACCTGATGCAGGGCTGCACAGTCCTGGCCTGGCTGGGTGTCGTTTGCGCTGATGAGGCTCGCTGCAGCGACGTTACATTCGAGTCCTTTGAACACTCGTGGGTGGCACCGCCTGAGGAGAGACAGCAGGTTTACCTAAAGCAGCTCGCAGTGGCTCCGTTTGTCGGGGATGTACGGATGGCTGAGTGGTGGGCGACCGTACTCGCACAAGCAACCGACCGTCACGTGATCAGTCCGGCTGAGGTAATTAGGCGTCTGCCCCCGAATGTGCTCACACAACTGACGCAGAGCATCACTGACCAAGATGACATCGCAGTGGCGCCGCAGCTTAGCCGGGATATTCAGGTGGATGGTGTGCTATTTGGGAGAGTGGCGGGCGAACCGCCGCTGAAAGCATTTTGGGGATTGAAGGAGAAGTATCCGCAGAAACTGTTCCTGCATCTGGTCAGTGCGGAAGGGACACTCTTGTGGAAAACTGAGCTTCCGTTCTCGGTGGTCAAGGGAACGAAGGAAGTTGATGAAGAAATGGCGAAACGAACTTTGCTGACCCATGTCACAACACACCTAAAGGAAATGAAGTGGACTGAACTCGGACTGACAGACGCACACACGGGGTCATGACTCGGACCCTTACCTCTCCACGCTTCTACCAGATAATTCTTCAAAACTGAGCAATTTAGAACAGCACGCCCGCTCTCTTCTGACAAGCGGCTAAACATTCCGCCCTCCTCTCTCACAGCCCACTTCGCTATCGCCTCCGGGGTGATGGATACTCCTCTCACTTTGCGCTACACTTTTGGCCGCAGCCCTGTTGCTCGGGAGTCCGATGATTACACGCGAGTTTGCAGATCACTTCGCGAAGGAATGGATTGACTCCTGGAATAGCCACAATCTCGAGCGCATTCTGTCTCATTACACAGACGACTTCGAAATGGCCTCCCCCTATATCGCGCAAATCGCCGGGGAACCTTCCGGAGTGCTGAAAGGGAAAGCGGCTGTTGCCGCCTATTGGGCTGAAGCTCTTGAGCATGTGCCCACGCTGCACTTTTCACTGCACTCGACATTGGTGGGTGCTGAAAGTCTTGTCATCTACTACCGGGGCGTGAGAGGAATGGCCGCAGAACTGTTTTTCTTCGATGCGCACGGAAAGGTCGCAAAAGCTTGCGCCCACTACGCGTAAGCACTCGCGGGCCGGCGCGTTGCCTCCACACCCTACCTCACTATTTAGTTCGGCTTGACACAACGCTGAGCTTCTATTACACAACCGTACCCTTTCGGTGGGTTCAATCATTTAGTCGGTACGTCCCTGGTGCACCCACAGTGTTTGCATAATCCCTCACATGGAGTACTGTTGATGGCGGATTCACATGACACTCCCAAGCATAGGACCTTCACGCAATGTTGCAGTGACCTCATCAGGATGCTGTCGTATGAAGACATCCTGAGTTGGACGGTCTATCTGCCGCCCATGCTTTTCATGGCGGGACCGGCGGCGATTGTGGCCAATAGCCCGTTGATCGATCTCTCCCTCAATGCCATCGCCGGCTTCGCGATTAGTTGGATGCTCCACCGCATGGGGCACCGATTACTTATGGCACTGCCGAACGAACCATACGTCATCTATCTCTCTCAATCAGTGCGCCTGCCTGTGAAACTTACGCTGACTCAATTCTTGTGGATGATGGAAATCATCGTCGCGGCCGCAGTGTTCAGCGGGATCGTGGGAAAGCGATTCTTTCTTGCTGGCGGTGCGCTCGGACTCCTGACTAGCGTGCTCTTGTTCTCTGCAGGTCTCGGCCTCTTTTTTCTCCCCGTCTATCTGGGGAGGCTCTGGATTGAGAGATATTATCCTGCAATGCCGCTGTTGGGCCCGACAGATGAGGTGGTGAGCAAGTCTCTCCCTATTTCAATGAGTAGGAAGGGATCACGCTCGGAATGAGAGAACGCCGACCTCCGCGGCTAGGCGGCAGCGGTCCTGCTAAGAAAGTCGCGTACCAGCTTGGCAATTTCGGAAGGCTTTTCGATCCCCGCCAGATGACTGGCATCTTCGATAATTTTCAACTCCGCGTTTGGAATTTGCGCAGCGATAAAGTCAGCGTGTGCGGGCGTGGCCGCCAGATCCTCACGCCCTGCAATGACAAGCGTCCTGGTCTTGATCCGGTGGATTTCGCTGCTAATGTCTGAGCGATTGAATGACGCAAGTGCCGCGGCAAACATTCCAGTAGCGTCTTTCGTGGACACAAGCTCGGTTCTGCATTTCGCAATCAGTTCCGGTCGGGCTTTGTAGGTCCCGGCCGCAAAGAACAATTTCATCGCAGAATCGGCAATGTCTTCGCGGTGTCCGTCTCGAAACATTTTCCACAGGTGCAGAGTCGGCGCTTTAATCGTTGAAGGATCGGGACGCGCACTCGTCGCCATCAGTACGAGCGAATCAATAGCGTCGGGATGCGCAAGCGCCAGACGCATGCCGATCATTCCGCCGATCGAACATCCGAACCACACGGGTTTCTCCAAGTTCAGTTTCCCCAACAAAAGATAAAAATCTTCCGTCATCTCCTCAAGTGTCATGGCGTCCCGATATCCGCTTAGACCATGACCATGGATGTCAACCGTCACGAGGTGAAAATCCTTCGCGACCTCTGTCAGCAGCTCATTGAAAGCATCTCCGCCCCAAATCAGCGAAGGGGCGAACACAATCGTCGGATTATCCGGGTTTCCCGACTCTCGATAATGAAGGGCAATACCGTTGATGTGAATAGTCGGCATAGACATCTCCCCTCCACGTTCGAACTACTGGAATTCGTACTCCGGCCCGAATCTATGGAGCTTGCACACGCGTGGTATTTTCTTTGGATAGCCTCGCGGTCCGGTGTTTTTGACGTCCAAGAGGATACGCCGAAGTGCCTAATAAATCGAGCTGTGTTTGGAGAAGGAGGCGCTATGATTTCTTACGAAATTTGATGCCCCCGAGCACCGTGAGTGGCTTCATGTCGCCCACAAGGAGTAGAATAAAGCTCTTCGCAACTCACACGGGAGGTTGCCATGACGCACTCTCGCCACAGGACAATTCATACTCAGGCTGTTCTCAGTGGATTGACAATCATGATCGGGTTGATCTTCTTCGTCACATGGGAAAGTCCTGCGCAGGCGCAGCTCAGCCGGTGTAGCTCCCTGCAGCAACAGCAACTCTCTGGCAGGTGCGAAAGGCCCGGAATGAGTAGCGGGTCGTCGCTGGAAAGCCTTCCCTTTCCCGGGTCCACTGGCTCAGCGCTGGGGGCAGGAAGCATCACGGGCTTACCTGATTTGGCGAAGCCTCGCCCCCACTATGTCCCCTCGGATTCGATTCTCGATCCGACGATGGTTCCCATAGATAGTCTCCGCGATTATCTGAATCGGCGCGACCCGGCGGACGCGATCCAACCCCTCCAACCGCTACCGCCGGCGGCTCCCATGACAGGTGGAAACCGATGATGGGATATGAAACGGTTCCAGGAACCATTTCTCGGTGCGTGGCGGGCTTTCGAAGCCTTCTGTAAAATATCCCGGTGACGAGTCGCCACCCTCACGGAGGCTCGCATGGCACGGAGTAACCAGCCGGAGCAGACGTATCGAGAACGCGCGCTCAAGTTATTTCCGTGGATCTGTGCACACTGCGGACGTGAATTTGACGGCAGGAAGCTGAGCCAACTCACCGTCCATCATAAGGATCATAACCACAACAACAATCCGCCCGACGGGAGCAACTGGGAGTTGCTCTGCCTCTATTGTCACGACAACGAGCACCAGCGGTATGTGGTGGCTGACGCAGCGGCTAATACGCCGTCGAGCCGGGAGTCAGATCGACCCTTCACGCCCTTCGCCCATCTCGCGGACTTGCTGAACCGTAAACCCGCGGCCTAATCGAAAAAACCTCGAGGAATTCACTGGAATGAGTGGTGAAGATGGGCAATAGCGATTTCCAGCGCATGATCGAGAGAGGATTGGAGGGCGGGGTGCAATTCGTAGTCACTCGCGTAATCGCTCCACTCGCCGGACGGGGGAACCGGCACGGCGGTCACAATGTCGTGGTACAGCACCTCGCCGCTCTCCAACGAGATAATCTTACTGGATACGACGAAGGGCGGCATCTTCCCATACATGCGAGCGAGTAACCGTTCCCTCCAAGTCGGCCCGTCGATCCGGAACACGACCATGCTATCAGCGCCGAGCCACTTTCCGACTCGCACCGCGCTGTCGTCCCCAATGCGCCCTGATAGCTGGAATCGCTGCTCGTCCGTCAACGGCACGAGGTTGCGCCGCTCAACGATCTTGATCCACGACCGCTGCCTCTTGAGTTGGAAGGCAGCTTGCTCGAGTCTGCTGTAACCGTATGCCACGTCCTGCTCCGATGTGTTGGGATACCACACAGCTAAGCGCCGGACATGCTGCGGAACTGATAACTCGGCCGACGTCAGATTGATAGGAGCTTGATCAACCGAAACGCGTGGCGTAGGCCGACACGATGTTTGCATGCAAAGACTGACCACCGCGGCAGTGGTAGCGAGGAACGCCAATCTCTCCATGGGAGGTTTGGCACTCATACGACCATGATACGAGGGAACACGGGAAGACGGCTATCCTACGGAAGGGTAACGCTACCTATGGATTGGGGAAACGCACGAAATCGTGGTGACCTCATGCATCTCAAGCCAACCCCGCCCTATTGCTCATAATTCTCAACGACCTGCGGCGGACGAACTTCCGCCTCGTCCGGGTTATACCCGACATCGCGCAGGGCACGTCGCTGACGCAAGAGGTCCCAGCACTGATCCAGTTCGACCTGGACTTTCTCCAGCCGCTTACGATCGGCTTTGGGAAGTTTCCCTTGCTGGTACAATTGGTGTTCCTCTGCGACAAGGCGCTGAATATGATTGAGGACCGGCTGATCTTGATTATCCACGAGAATCTCCTTCCATCGCGGATGTGATCGCAACGATTACAATTTTATGTTACGCCCAGCATACACTGCGGTCAACCGATGCTCCAGCCGGCAGGATGACCTCAGTGTAGTTTCTTTTCTGGTCCTTTTCGGCAGGACTTTTTCAGCGCGCGATACATGGCCTGGTGGACCGTGAGCTGATTCAATTCTGCGGGGTTCGCGTCAATCTCAGATTTGAGCATAGCGCGGACTTGTTCCGAGGACATGCCCGTCACGCAGGTATTGATCCAGCCCAGATCGATACCCTGTTTTCCCTGGGCGAAAGCAAGGTCGAGTCCGTCGATGACTCCAACGGCGTAAGCCTGTTGCTCCCCTTTGCTTAATCCTCGCCAATCTTTGGCGCTCAGGAAACCTTTTGGCACCAATGAAGGATCCATCTCCAACTGTGCACTCCCGTGGCCAGCACTCAACAGAGTTCCCACCAGCAACAATCCACACCCAATTCGTCTGACCATGCGGTAATCCTCCTTTCGCGTCCATGATCTCGTCTGCGAGGGACGAACCATCATCTCTTGGAAACTTTCGGGGAAGAAGAACTGCGCGACGGCCATACATTCAAGCCCGAACGGAAAATAGCCGGCATAGCCGAGGATCGGCATCTCAAACACCTGGAAACGGTGAACGAACGGTATGGCATACTGCCAGTGAGACAGGCTCTTGTAGTTCCACATCTCCCACAAGACTCCGCAGACCAGCGCCGCCAACGCAGACGACCACAGCGCTGTCCAATCTCCCCGCGGAATGCGTGAGAAAATTGTCTCCTCGCCTGTAACCATCTGCAGCGACGTGATCACCAGCAGCGGCGCCACCCAGACGAGCGGAAACAGATAGCTCGGCCAGATCCCGATACCGATCAGCCCGGCACTCGCACATACGAGAATCACCCAGCCGGCCATCTTCACATGTGTGCTGCGAAACGGCGGAAGCTGGTCCAACCCTGCGCCAATCCACAGGTACGAGGACAACAGCTCCGTGGTGCCGAGCACGGCTGGAAGCACCGTTGAAAATGGTACCGTTGCGTGAAGGACATATTCCAAGGGAGTGAATTCTTGCACTCCCAGGTAGTACCAGTTCTGCACGAACCGATTCAGATACTCAAAGAACCACCAGAAGGCCGCGCTGAGAGGAAACAACCACAGAAAATAGCGTGACCGGTCCAGCATCATGCAGCGTCCCGTGCGCTTCAACGTATAGGCATTGACGAACAGGATGTACCCGAGCCACAACGGGGTAAAGGTGAATGCCTGCAATGGCTCGAGCCAGGTGAAGCGATTCCAAGCTAGCACCCAAGACGCGGCGGTCAGAGCAGCGCCGAGCCATCCCCACCATGGGAACATATGAACAGCCCGGCCGTTCCCATGGGATGTGACGCGCGATGTCGCCATACGGACGATAAAAGGGACGACCGACACCGCAATAAGGAGCGCGAGCGCGCTAAACACCATCCAAGAGAACGGCGGTTGTTGGACATAGCGGGTTTGCGGCGGGAATTCCAGATAGCGATCCAGCGGTTGCCCGACAACGACAAGGCCCAGCAGCGGCAATCCTACCAGCAGCAGAACCAACAGGCCAACTTTCGCCACGCGTCTCATCCACTCGGACTGTCTTGCATGAGGACCTGCGGCATTCACGAACTCAGTTTACCATCTCGAAACCCCCGGAATCTGAGGATAAGGCTACTGGAGCCATGCCCAAAGGCTTGCCTTGTGCGAATAAGCGGTCAAAGATCACCCAATCTTCCTGAGCGCCGCACCTTTGTGCATAGCCATGTGGTCGGTCTTGTCGCTCTTGATCAAATATTGCGGCTCTTCCTTGGAAGCACGGACGGTGTAATTCTTGAATTTGACAGGAGAAGTGATCTTCTTCTTGATCCTTCCACGGACACGGCCCGCTTCAGAGTTCCAACTTACGTGATCCCCGACTTTGAATTTGTCTTTCATCCACATGCCTCCGTTTGACAGGTTCCCACAATTGTCTAGAAGAAGAGACAGGATGATAGCTGGGAACCTGCCTAGGATGGTCACAGGGGAGATAGCCGGCAGAGTAATTTGTTATGTTAGCCTGCCGGATAGGTGAGCCATTCGACTGGAGGGCACATGGATATTGTTTCCCACGGCCTCTGGGGCGCGATTAGTTTTGGCCGAAAGAGTCGATGGAGTTTTTGGCTTGCCTTCATGATCGGCCTGGCACCGGATCTCCTTTCGTTCGGGATTCTGTGGTCGGCAGCGACGCTCGGCCTTGAAGACAAACCTGATTTCAGTCATGGTCCACCCCCGGAATCCTCGATCCCTCAGTATGTGCACGATCTGTACAATGTCACACATAGCTTGATTGTGTTTCTCATCGTGTTCGTTTTGATGTGGCTTCTCCTCAAACAGCCGCTTTGGGAGCTTGCGGCCTGGGGTCTGCACGTGCTGGTTGACGTGCCCACGCATTCGCATGCGTTCTTCCCGACCCCCGTCCTATGGCCACTCTTCAATTGGAAGTTCAACGGGTGGCCATGGATGACACCGACCATCCTCATTCCCAACTTTGTGCTTCTGGCGCTGCTCTATGCTTGGTACCTGTCTCAGCCTTATTGGACGAAGAGAAAAGACTCACCTTCATCAAAGGAGTCCTGTTGATGCTGACCCTGTGGCCCATTTTCGTGACGGTGTTTTTCGCTGAGCTTGGAGACAAAACGCAACTCGCGACGCTCTTGTTCGCGGCCGATCAACATGTCAGCAAGCTTGGCGTCTTTGCCGCATCTTCTGCGGCTCTCGTGCTCTCCAGCCTGCTTGCCGTCCTGGTGGGTGGTCAGCTGTCGCTCTACGTGTCGCCACGAGTGCTGAAACTTGTGGCGGGGGTGGGGTTTGTCGCCATCGGGATCTGGGTCTTGCTCGACGCACGCGCAAGCTAGCGTTT
>CAMLHQ010000111.1 GCA_946479785.1 uncultured Nitrospira sp. | reverse complement strand
CGTCACCGACAGGACATTCCCGAACAGGTACCCATAGACCTCGGCGTTGTAGGTTTTCATTAAGCCAATGAAGAGAATGGCGAGCGCCATCGTCGTGGTGTAAAGAATGCCGATCGACACATCGAGCTTCATCGTGCCCTTTTCTTCTACCCATCCGGTGATCCAGACTGTAGCTAGACCAAAGAGAATCGCTAGCAGCAAGGGCGGCCAACCGATGAGATAGCCCAGCGCAACGCCGGCGAACGCCGCATGCGCGGTGCCCGCTCCCACAAATGCCAGCCCTCGCAACACCACGAACACGCCGATGACCGAACAGAGCCCTCCTACCATCGCTGCGGCAAGCAGCGAGCGTTGCATGAAGTCATAGGTGATGAGTTCAAGCATTCTCAATGATGGTGGTGGTAGTCTTCGACGATGATGAGGTCTTTTTCTGTAATCACGAGGTCTTTGCCGTAGACCTCGTGGAGGATGTCTGGCTTGAGCACGTCGGCCGCCGGACCGGCAGCGTACAGGCGGGTTTTCAGTAAGACCAACCGATCAACTCGCGATCGGATCATATTGATGTCATGGGTAATGAGCAGAACCGTCAGGCCCAGTTCGTCATGCAGGTGCTCGACCAGTTCGATCACATTATGTTGGGTTGTAATATCGAGCCCGGTTGTTGGTTCGTCGAGGAGCAACACTTTCGGTTGTTGTGCCAGAGCCCGTGCGATAAAGACCCGCTGTTGCTGGCCACCGGACAGATGCCCAAGCGCAGTATCTTTGTGTCCGTCCATGCCCACCTGTGCAAGGGCTTCCATGGCGATGTTCCTATCAGTCTTTCCAGGCCGCTTAAACAATCCCATGGCGCCGTAGCGGCCCATCATCACGGTTTCGAGCACCGTCACCGGGAAATTGCGATCCACGACACCCTTCTGCGGGAGGTAGCCGATCTTGGCTCGATGGTGGCAGCGGAGTTCATCACAGGCGCAATCGAAAATATGGAGGTGCCCTTCGGTCGGAGCCATCAATCCCAAGACCGCCTTGCACAGGGTCGTCTTGCCCGAGCCGTTTGGGCCAATCACCCCAATGAATTCCCCTGTGTGAATCGAGAGCGAGATATCTTTTAGCGCAATGACGCCGGGGAATCCGAACGAGGCATGGTCAAAGCGAATGATAGGTTCAGGGACCGCGGGCACGAGCGCTCCTTCCGGCTAGGCGGGCTCCAGCGCGTTAGCCAATTGGAGCACATTATAACGGAGCATGTCGAGATAGGTCTCGGTTTGAGGGAGCCCGCCGGGGAGTGTGGTCAACACAACGACACGAGCTCCCGTTTCCTTTGAGAGGAGTTCCGGAAGCTTCTGGCTGAGCTGAATCTCGGACACCACCACCTTGATGCGCTGCTTCTTGATCGTCGCGATGAGAGCCTGGATCTGGACTGCGGACGGCTCACTCCCTGATTGCGCTTGAATGGTCCCGACGATCTGAAACCCGAATCGTCTGGCCAGGTAGGGCCATGCCGGATGGTGCGCAATGAAGCGCCTATCCGAGAGCTTACGCACGCGATCGCTCAACTCGGCATGCAGTTGGTCCAAACGCTTGAGGTAGGCAGCCTGGTTCTGACGATAATCCTGCGCATGGTCGGGGTCAGCTTGGATGAGCGCTTCGGTAATGTGACGCATCATGGTGACGGCGTTTTCGGGATCCATCCACACGTGTGGATTGCCCCGTACCTGTTTCCCGTCGACCGGATGATCGCCATCATGCCCCTGTTCGTCACCGATGAGCCCGATCCCTTTTGACGTGGTGATGATCGTCAGTGAGGGACTGCCGGCGTTCTTCACCAAATTTGAAACCCATACTTCCAGACCGAGACCGACTTCAAACAGCAGCCGGGCTTTTCTCACTGCGATCAAGTCGCTGGGCTTCGGTGAATAGGTATGCTCGTTCTCGTATCCCTTCAGCAAAGATGTGACGCGAACATGCGGCCCTCCAACCTGCTCGGCCAGGTCTTTCAAAACCGGAATCGTCACGACAATGTTCAGGGCTTCCGGCGGAGTGACACCCGTGCCGAGGCTAAGATGCGTCGGCCACAGACTCAGCACGATGCCGCAGGACAACAGCAACAATCGTCGGGAAAGCATGGGCCGGGACCGTACCATCGAGGTTTCTTCGATGTCAACGCAACTGGCGCATGTCACAGTGGTTTTCTCTCGCAGGTTCACTGGTGCTTGACCGGACGCGAGAGTTCCATTAGCGTAGCGGTCCCACGGCTGTTAGACACCACCACAGAAGGAAGCGGGATGAAAATTGTAGGGCTCATGTCCGGAACGTCTGGCGATGGCGTCGATGCCGCGCTCGTTGAGATTTCCGGTCGGGGACGTTTGCTCAAAGCTCGCACGCTCGCCGCCCAAACTCTCGCCTATCCCCGGTCCCTTCAACAACGGATTCTCGCCGCTTCCGTCTCCGGAACTGTTGCAGACATCTGCCACTTGAATGCCTTGCTTGGTGAATGGTTTGCCAATGCCGCGTTGCAGGTGATCCGCCAAGCGAAGCTGCGCCCCACCGATGTGGACTTGATCGGTTCGCATGGACAAACGGTCCATCATCTTCCTCACGGGATTCAAGCGCCAGGAGTTGGAGCCATTCGCTCCACGCTCCAGATTGCCGAACCGGCGGTGATTACCGAGCGGACTGGGATTACGACCATTGCGAACTTTCGTCCCCGTGACATTGCGGCAGGAGGACAAGGAGCGCCACTCACACCGGCAGCCCATGCCTTGCTTCTGAAACATCCTCGCCGTGCTCGATTGATCGTGAATCTCGGCGGCATCAGCAACGTGACCTATGTGCCTCGCGGCGGGACGTGGGACGGCGTTGTGGCGTTCGATACGGGACCAGCCAACATGGTCCTCGATAGTCTTGTCAATCGAGTGACCAATGGACGCCTCTTGATGGATCGAGACGGAAAGTTGGCCCTCAGAGGTCAGATCGACCCTCGGGTACTCAGCAAACTCTTGGCGCATCCCTTTCTCTCTCGGCGGCCGCCCAAATCAACCGGGCGGGAAGAGTTCGGTCCGTCCCTCATTGATGAGCTGGTCGCGATTCAAAAGCAGCAGGGCTTGTCGATCGAGGATCTTCTTGCCACGTGCAGTATGTGGACGGCCAAAGCAGTCGGGACAGCGCGTCGATGGATCAAGGGGAAGATTGATGAAGTGGTGGTCGGCGGAGGCGGAGTCCGCAACCGGGCTGTCATGAGCCATCTGAGTACCGTGTTTGCGCCGGTCCCGATCACAAGCTTCGACACGCTGGGATGGGATAGCAAAGCCTTTGAAGCGGTCGCCTTTGCGGTCTTGGCCTATCAGACAGTGACGGGGCAGTGGGGCAACATCCCGGCGGTCACGGGGGCGAAGCATCCGGTTTTGTTGGGTACGATCGTGCCGGCTGGGCCCAGATGGACGAAACGCTTGCGCCTATGAGTAAAAGCTCCATCGATTCCTGGTTCATTGCGTTCATCGCGGCGCTGCTTGCCGTCCTCCTGTGGCGCATTTTCGCCAGTTGGTCAGGCAAGACCGGTCGATCGGGACCGTTTATTCTTCCTCTCGGCGTGGTGCTGAAGTCGCAACCACTGCTCGCGGAGAGGGAGTTGCTGCTCTACAATCTCATTCGCCTGGCGGTGCAGGATCGGTATCTCCTGTTCACGCAGGTTCCCCTTTTGAGCTTCCTCTCGGTCGAGGCGGAGGGCGAGGCAAGGACACAGGTGTTGCGGCATCTGGCCCTCAAACGGGCCGATTTTGTCCTGGTGCATCCCGGCTCTCGAATGGTTGAGCAGGTCGTGCAGTTGGAAGAAGAACTTTCGATTAATCCAGAAAGTGCATTGCGAGGACGCGAGGTCCAGAGGATCATTCATGCCGCCGGCATTCGAGTGACGATCCTTAAAGCTGAGCCGACCTATGCCGTTCAGCAGCTTGAGCAACTGTTAGGTATGAGCGATTCCGAATGAAGGCGACGCTTCAAAGTGAAAATAAATGATGGATAGTATCGCGTGATGAAGAGATCGCTCACTCGGTGGTCGAGGGCAAGGATTCTGGTCTGGTCTCATCCGCCTCGATGGCTTTTTTCGCGAGCTCGGCCTCAGGACTGTCTGGATATTGATCAACGACACGCTCATACATCATTCGAGCTTTTTCGTGATCTTTGAGTTTGGTATAGGTTTGCCCGATCTTGAGCGTCGAGGCAGCCAGCTTGGGGCTGAGCGGATAGTACGATACGACATTGTAAAAGGCTTTCAAGGCATCTTTATAGCGCCCCATACGGAACTGGCATTCTCCGACCCAGTACTGAGCATTCGCCGCCAAGGACGTTTGGCTATGGAGCTCGAGAAAGAGCCGAAAGCCGGCCAGCGCTGCTTCATAGTCCCGATGTTTAAATTCTTCCATCACGCGGTCATAGAGATGACGGGAGGTGTCCTGGACTTGTGCCGGTGCGGCACCTGTGATCGAGGGGATTCCACTCATTGCAATCAGGAACGCTGCGAGTCGGGTGAAATTCTTCATTGGTCCGCCTCCGTCATCGGCTGAGAGTATCAACGTTTCGATACCTATGTGTCGCAATCCACATGCCACAAGCCGTTTGACGTACCCGCGGAAAAGCGGCGGAAAAACGAGTGCTTGGCATACCAGGACTCGGGACCTTCCACGCAACTGAGTCGTCTCGTTAGAGCAGATTTGTACGGGATTGTGGCTCACGACGGCTTGACAAATGGGAAGGCTTCGTTCCAGGAAGGCGGCGCCAGGTAATAGTTTCCATAAATCGAACCGCAACGTGATGAGCATAGTTTGATGAGTAGAGAAGCACTTAACCCCATCCAGGGACCTCCGCCCAATCCGTTCGGCGGAAGAACATTGATCGTAGATGCGCAGGATCCGGCTTCATATTCGCGGCCGAGCGCGGCCTTCAAGGAAGCCGGCGAGCAGGATCAGGTGTTTGTCCGAGCAGGGATCTATGAAGACAAAGTGTTTCTGGCCGATCGGCCAGTGCTCTTAGTCGGAGAAGGCCGCGATGCAGTGCAAATTTTTTCCCGCCGGGGAGGACCACTCTACCTCCAACGAGTCCCTAGCGGGCGCATTTCGGGCATTACGTTCCGGTATGTGGGCAGCGATCAACATTCGGCCATGAATATCTTCGATTCTTCCTGCACGGTCACCCAGTGTCGGGCAACGGAAGGGATTTTATCCGGCGTCGTCATCTACGGTCCTGAATGCCGGGGGGCTTTTATCGACAACGAGGTGTGCGACAATCGTGAATCGGGAATTTTTGTGTTTGCCGGAGCTCGGCCTAGAGTGGCGGACAACGTCTGCCGGAGAAACCACCACTTCGGGATTGCTGTACGCGATCCGGAAAGCCATCCGGAACTGGTCCGCAATCGATGCTGCGAAAATTGGCTGAGCGGCATCCTGCTTTTTCACCATGCGGAAGCCATGCTGGTCGACAATACGTGTGTCGACAATCTGCACTGGGGGATTGTGATGACCCCTGAGACACATCCGTCGCCCGGTCGCGAGACCCTCGAGCAATCCAATGTGCTGACGCCGAATCCACGTGGCGCCATGGTGGTGACGGACATGCCGCTCTCGGAAATCGGACGCTAGCGGAATATTGAGCGGGCGAGGGTGAGAAGAATTTCAGGGCGTGGAGAACGTAGCGACATGGTTGTACCCTGAGGCTTCGTGAAAGGCAAAGCCGCTGCCGCCTTGCTGCTTCGCGCGATACATGGCGGAGTCGGCATGCTTGAGGAGTTCATCGATGCTATGATCGTCATGGGGATAGACGGTAATCCCGATACTGATGCCGACGCGAACGGCCTGTCCCTTCAAATCGAACACCGAGGAAATAGACTCGGTAATCCGTTTCGCCACCACGACGATGCTCTTTTCGGACGAGACGCCTTCGAGGATGATCGTGAACTCATCCCCGCCCATGCGCGCGACGGTATCCACTTCGCGCACGCAGCTTTTCAATCGCTCCGAGACCGATTTCAGAAGCTCATCCCCGACGTCGTGGCCTAACGTATCGTTGACTGCCTTGAATCGATCCAAGTCCAACAGCATAAGGCCGAGCGGTTGTTGAAGCCGCTTGCTTCTGGCCATCGCTTGGATCAGTCGATCGCGAAAGAGGCTGCGGTTGACGAGCCCGGTGAGATGGTCATACTGGGCGAGGTACGTTAATCGCTCTTCCGAACGCTTCCGTTCGATGGCATAGCGCACCGAGCGGGCAAGCAGCTCCGGATGACCTTGCCCTTTGACCAGATAATCCTGCGCCCCTTGTTGCACCGCTTGAAGAGCCAACGACTGATCGCTGACGCCACTCAACACGACAACGGGAATCGACGGGTTGGTCGCATGGACCTGCCGCACGGTCGGAAGCCCGAAGGCATCGGGGAGCGAGAGATCCAACAGGATGGCATCGAAGTGGCCCTTGTCGATCTGCAACAGCCCTTCGGAGAGAGTTTTTGCATGGATAATTTTGAACTCTTCGACGCTCCATTCGGCAAGCAAGTCCTGCGTGAGGCGCGCATCGACGTCGTTGTCTTCAATCAGAAGTACCGTAATCATCCCTGTATGCTCTAAGTCCGAAACATTACGCAAAAGAAGATTTTAACTGCGGTGCAGTCTGAACCCCTTCCACGGCCTACGTAGATTGATTATAGCCAAGGACCGTAAGACGAGAAGTAAAAAGTGGAATTGGATAGGTCGGAACGGCCAATAAAGAAACGAAGCCGGTATCAGCTTGTGGCCGACGTATTCTGATAGGAACAGCGTCTAAGCCCTACGAATCGCCCATTCCGTCGCCAGAAGAGGGCAATCTCGTCGCGACGGATGGGCGAAGGCTGTGAACCACTGGAACGAAGATGCTCGCGCCAGAGCTAGCTTGCGTGCAAGGCTTCGGCTCGACGACGCACCTCTTCGGCTTTCTTTGCCTGTCCGAGGTTATCATAGAGCGAGGCAATATTCGCATGCAGGTGCGTCAGCAGTTGCCCCAGCTGTGCTTCCTGGGCGATGACGTTGGCCTCCAGGGCGATCTTCTTTTCTTCACTCCGGCGGAACCGTTCCTCCAGGCGTTGAACGAGTTGAACCCACCCCTTCACCTTCCCGGAGTCGAGATCCGGCGTGGTGGGGAGGGCTTCGCCGCGTTCGAGCGCCTTTTCGGTTTGATTCATCCAATTGATGAACACCAGAAAGTCTCCAAGAGTAATCTTCAATGCGGATGAGGCTCCTTCTTCTTCGATCACGAGATCTTCCATAACGACTCCTTATAAAGTATGACTTCGGTGAATATTGAAAACAGCTGGATTCAAACGGTCGTGGCCGATCTGTCGGTCACCCAAAAACTATGTGCCTTGCTCCACGCAGGCGGGTTCCTTTCAAATTGGTCAATGAAGGGTTTGCCAAACAAATACACGAGCAGGGGTTTCATCGGCCGTGGCAGTTGTTGTGGAAAAGTAATACTGCGATAGCGGTTCCGTTGTCAACAACTCACGGCAGCCATCGAGGGAATTTTACATTTGAAACAGATAGCTAGTGAAGCAAACAGGAAGGTCTATAAAGGACAGAGCGTTCAGCCTTGCGGTGAGCGTGGAGGTACGTTGAGATAAATCCCATTCGGGTAACCTTCTGGACCGATGGCGGCTTCGCAAGCATATCCAGGCTCGAAGGGCCAGAGCAAAGATCGTCCAAACGTTGTGCCACGGACATGCACGTAATGGAAGGTCACACCGAGCCGATCGGCTTCTTCCCTCATGGTCGAAAGACAGCCTTCGTACGAATAGGAACGGCGACCGAGAAGAATCGGATCGCCTGTTTGGCTGTGAAACACGGTGAAAGACTCAGCACAGCCGGCAAGCAGAATAGAAGCCACGATTAGAAGGACCGTACGAGTGCTCATGGACTGCCCTAGCTCCGGAAAGGTAACGTTACTATAGCACTCGTGAGGGGTGCGGTCGAGCCTCCGTCCGAACAGAACGGTACCGTTTCACCAGTCGTCCAAGACGAACCTGGTCTTCGCCCGGCATCCGAATAAACTCCACCCCGAATCGATGGCCACTGCACCAGCGGACTTTAGCTAAGCCCACCCAGAGGGTGGAGCCGTTATCGGGCACCAGGACTTTCATCTCGAGGTAGGCTCCCGGTTCTACCGGCTTCTTACTCAAAATTTCGCAACCTGGAACCGACACATTGAGAACGGTGCCTTCTCCCACATAAGAGTCGCCGGCGAAGATAACAGGAAATTCGGTTGGGGCTCGTTCGCAGTAGCGGATTTTCACGGCTTGGGCCCTCCTGCTTTGTCGACTCCTACGGACGCAAATTGCGTTGTTGAAGAACAATATACGGAATATCCCCCCTCCACCATCCCTACGAAAGTTGGGAGAAATGAACCAGCATAAGTTATTGGATTGTATCGATAAAAGCATTATGTTTCGGATGGCCAACAAGGCACGAAAACTGCGGAAGAATGCTCCGGGAACTGACATTCCCGCAGGAGAGAAAAATCATGAGTCTGACCACAAAACACCAACCAGGAAAGCAAAGTCCCGCTCGTCAACTATTGATCGGTCTAGCGGGTCTATTGTTGGTGACATCAGCCCCCTCGGTCCTTGCGAAAACCCAAGTCTATGAGTATGTGAATCCCTCAGGAGTGATACAACTGACCAACGTTCCTAGCGATCGAAAGTTCGAAACCGTGCAATCGGCCGGACGTCGGGTGGTGTCAGGGCTTGAATTGGAACGGGCCGTGGCCCGCGAAGCCAAGCAACATCGCCTGCAACCGGCACTGCTGTTTGCAGTCATGAAAGCGGAGTCTTCCTTTAACCCCGTCGTCGTGTCCAAGGCCGGTGCCGTAGGCTTGATGCAGTTGGTGCCGGAAACCGCCATGCGGCATGGTGTGCGGAATCTTTACGACACCGATGAAAACGTCGCCGGAGGAGCTAGGCATCTTCGCTACCTCCTGGATCGATTCCACGGCAACACACGTCTGGCCTTGGCCGCATATAACGCAGGCGAGCGGAAGGTCGATCGCTACGGGAAAATTCCGCCGTACAAAGAAACCCGTCACTACGTGCAGAAGGTGTTGAGCTACTACCGCGACTATAGAAAAGAAGCCTCGCTGGCTCTATTTACTATTGAGCGCAG
>CAMLHQ010000110.1 GCA_946479785.1 uncultured Nitrospira sp. | reverse complement strand
ACCTTGTCTCGCCGCCAATTCCCCTTCTCAACATCCACATTACAGAGTCTCCCATTAGAATACGCACTCGATATGTATCATTCGGACACCTGCGGAGTGTGCCAGTTGCCCTCGATCAGCCGATCCGCTTCGCGCGGGCCCCAAGTGCCCGGCTCGTACTCGTGCAACGATGTCGGGGTTTCGAGAATAGGCTGCACGACATGCCAGGCGGCTTCCACTCCGTCCCTACGGGCGAAAAGCGTGGCATCACCCTTAATAGCATCTCCAAGGAGACGCTCATACGGATCCATCTCATCGCCGGAGCAATGCCGTGCCACCAGCTCTAGTCGCTCGCCCACCATCGCCTCTCCCGGAAGTTTAGTCTTGGTGCCCAAGGCGATCAGGACGTCGGGACTTAGCCGGAAGCGGAAATAGTTCGGCAACGGTGCTTCGATCTCGTCCAACACCGGACAACATGACCGCGTGAACTCAATGAGTACTTCTGTGGCCGTGACAGGTAAGCACTTACCAGTGCGCACGTAGAACGGCACTCCGGCCCACCGCTCACTGTCGATGTAGAATCGAAGCGCCGCGAACGTCTCGACCTGGGAGTCAGGAGCCACGCCGTCCTCGCGGCGGTAGCCAAGGAACTGCCCTCGCACGACGTCCGAAGGAATGAGCGGCCGGATCATCTTGAGGACTTTCGCCCGTTCCTCCCGAATCGATTCATGATCCCCACTGGACGGCTGTTCCATCGCCAGGCAGGCGATCACCATCAATAGGTGATTTTGCACCACATCGCGGATCGCTCCCACCTCCTCGTAAAATCGGCCACGACCGGCCACTCCGAATCGTTCTGCCATTGTGATCTGCACGCGCTTGATTGAGTGCCGGTTCCAGCCCGCCTCAAAGAGCGGATTGGCGAAACGGAAGTAGATTATGTTCTGGACCGGTTCTTTCCCGAGGTAATGGTCGATGCGGAAAATGGCTTCCTCTGGGAAATAGGTGTGGAGCGTGCGGTTGAGCGCCTGCGCCGAGGCTAGGTCTTGCCCGAAGGGCTTTTCAATGACCATACGCGCCCCGATGACGCAGCCTGACTTTGCCAGCCCTTCGACGACGGTCGTGAACAGGCTGGGCGGAATGGCCAGATAGTAGAGCGGACGTGCGGCGGAGCCGAGCGCCTTGCGCAGTCGTTGAAAGGTGGCCGGCTCCCGGTAGTCCCCGCTGACATATCGAAGCAATCCAAGCAGGCTGGCCGAGGCCTGAGGATCTACGCCACCGTGGTTCTCAAGACTCTCGCGTACTGTGGCTCTTATTTGTTCCGGTGTCCGCTCTCTCTTGGCGACACCAATGACCGGAACGTTGAGGTGACCACGGCGGACTAGAGCGTGCAGGGCTGGAAAGATCTTCTTATGTGCGAGATCGCCTGTCACCCCGAAGACGACAATCGCGTCAGACTTTTCGGTGACCATAATCACATTCCCTTAGTGGCCGTTGAGCCTTTTCCCAGCCAGGACCGCAAAGATGGCCTCGTCGTGATCTTGCCCTTCGTCATGGCGGTGATCGTGTTAAGTCTTATTCATTGAATTTGTTCTTTCTCGAACCCTCTATAGGCGGGCAGGCCACGAGAATGGCGGCCGACCGCGCGCCTAGGGGATATGCCTGCGAAGGGTCCAAGAGCGGTTCATCGCCCACACCAAACAAGACTTGTGGCGCTTCGTGGGACGTGTCCACTGCGAGGTACCATCGGGTGTCATTCGGCATGGGTGGCAGGTGAAAGGTGGCCGCCTCAGCGCTGGCATTGAACATCAAATACAACGCCTTGTGCTCACTTTCGTGAATCAGACAGGCAAGCTGCTTTTCTTTGGGGTCAGTCCAGTGAGGCAAGTCCCCGTGCGGGCTGAACCAACGGATTTCGGCATCCGTATAGAATTGCTCAGTACTCAGCACCGGATGTGCTCGACGAAAGGCAATCATGCCTCGGGTAAAGCGGTATATCTCCCGGTGTTCATCCAGATGGGTCCAGTCATACCAACTGATCTCGTTGTCCTGGCAGTAGGCGTTGTTGTTACCGCGTTGCGTGCGGCGAAATTCATCCCCTCCCAATAGCATCGGCACACCACGTGAGATGAAAAGGGTCAACAGGAAATTCTTGATCTGGCGTTTCCTGATGGACTCGATCCGGTGATCCGCTGTCTCCCCTTCTGCGCCGTAATTCTCGCTGAAATTGGCGTTCGCCCCGTCGTGGTTGTTCTGTCCGTTGGGTTCATTGTGCTTCTGGCGATAGCTCACGAGATCCTGCAACGTAAAGCCATCGTGGCAGGTGACAAAATTGATGCTGCTCTCGGGGCCTTTGCCGGACTTGGAATAAATGTCGGCGCTGCCGCAGAGACGTTGGGCGAATAGACCAAGAAACCCATCGTCGCCTCGCCAGAACCGTCGGACGTCATCTCGGTACTGACCGTTCCACTCCGCCCAGCGGCATTCGGAGAAACTTCCGACCTCATAGGCCCCGGCGGCATCCCACGCCTCAGCGATGAGCTTCACATCCCTCAAGATTGGATCCTCGGCAATCCGCTCAAGCAACGGTGGATTGGACAGCAAATTGCCGGCACGGCCCCGACCGAGCACCGAAGCCAGATCAAAACGAAATCCGTCGACATGCATCTCTATCACCCAGTAGCGCAACGCGGTCATAATGTGTTCCCGCACCACGGGATGGTTGGCGTTGATGGTGTTGCCTGTCCCTGTGTAGTCCCGGTAGGAATGTTTATCGTCCGTCAGCATATAAAAGATCGTGTTATCAATCCCGCGGAAACAGAGCGTCGGCCCCAGTTCGTTCCCCTCGGCCGTGTGACTGAACACCACGTCGAGGAAGACCTCGAGGCCCGCATGGTGGAAGGCCTGGACCATTTCCTTGAACTCCAACGTCTGCTGACCCACCCCTCCTGAACTGCTATAGGAGGCTTTAGGTGCACAGAAGGCTACCGGGTCGTAGCCCCAGTAATTCCTGAGTGGCTGGCCTGTTCGCGGATTGATGCTTGTCACCTGGTGTTCATTGAATTCCTGCACAGGCATCAGTTCCACGGCCGTCACCCCCAGTTCTTTGAAATAGGGGATCTTTTCCACTAGGCCTCGGTACGTGCCAGGATGCTCGACAGCGGAGCTGGGATCGATGGTGAAGCCACGCACATGTGTTTCATAAATGACCGTCTTCGACCAGGGATGTCTGGGCGGACGATCCTCATGCCAGGCAAAGTATTCCTGCCTGAACACGCATTTCGGCATGGCCCCGGCATTATCGACTGTTGAACATATCGAGTCTGCCCCGGGCACAGACGGATCGTAGCCCCTCGCTGGGCCGAACTCCCAGGTGGGTAACCTCGAGATCGCTGTGGCGAAGGGATCCAGGAGCAGCTTGTTGAAATTGAAACGATGGCCGTCCTTGGGTTGATACGGGCCGTCCACGCGATAAGCATAGAGTTGGCCAAGGCGAATTCCCTTCACCCAGACGTGCCACACGTCACCAGTGCGGTTGCGCGCAGGATTCAGATCAATCACCCTCGCGGCCGTGGCATCTTGGGGATAATCAAACAGCTCCAGCCGAACGCGGCTGGCGTGCCGGCTGAAGAGCGAAAAGTTCACGCCTTCGCCACGTAAATGGGTCCCCAGAGGCATTGGCACACCCACCCGAACCTCCGTGCGCTCGGAAACCTCTGTCACATAATCATGCAGAGGGCGTTCCGATGTCGTGAGGGTCCTGGCCGCGTGCGACTCTTCTGCAGCCTGGTCTGATACGGACCGCATCCGGCCTGCCGGCCGTCGCATGCCTTTTTTTGACTCTTTCATTGGTTGTCCTTTGTGGTCCTTCTCCCGTTCGAAGTTGAATCACCGCTGCCAGAGAATGAGATCGACTTCCAGGGGCACCGCAACGTCGGGACAGCGCGCTCTGCTGTATTTCGAAGATCGCCTTTGGCCAAACAAGCGGCCGTGGGTTTGTCCCCCGGGAAAGGGCTGACACTCTTGTTGTTCCCCGCTCGCGATCTGATGGCAAGGTATCGAATTACATAGCAGCCACCCTGTCATAGTACTGATGATCCTCTCTGTAACCTCCATGTCCTCCCCCGATGGTGGCAAACGTTTCTACCACCTCGATAGCACGAAGATACTTCACCATCTTGTATCCCGTTTTCGTTTCGATGCGCAGGCGACAGGGAGCGCCATTGGGAATCGGCAGAGGATTCCAGTTCATCTCATACGCAAGAATGGTTTGAGGGTCGAGGACTTCATCAAGCGTCAAGATTTCATAATAGGTGAGCGGCGCGTACTCCGCTTGCGGAAACGCATGGAAGACCACGTAACGCGCCTGTGGCAGGGGCCTGCACATGTCCAGGATGGTGCTCATCCTGACCCCTCCCCATTCCGCCACAGCGGACCATCCCTGAATACAATTATGTTTGGTGATTTGCTCCTGTTTGGGGAGCCTCCGAAGGTCCGCCAGGGACAGCGCGAGCGGCCTTTCCACCAGCCCGTCGATGGCCATGCGCCACTCGACAAACTGTGCCTCAGCCTGTTTCGTATATATCTCGGATTCTGGCGGGTACCCATTCACTCGAAAGTACGGCGAAATCTGCTCTTTAGTGTAGTGCTGCCGGGACTGCATGCCTCCGAACAGGAGCCGCATGAGCGGTTCTACGATCGCTGTGGCGTTGACTTGAAACCGTCGTTGATTGCGCAGCGTGTACACGGTGGCCCAGATATGAAAGAGAACGACCCCGATCAACGTGATCGAGGCAATCCAGAGAGCAAGAGTCACATCCGGGTTTGTTGAGCCCATCACCATGTCGCCGATGTCTTCGGGGAAGTGGACGACGACAACTAGCGTGAGATGCACCAGCGTGTAGAGCACCAATGTCATCAATCCGATAAAATGGAGGCTGCGCGCGGCTTGTCGCCCGCCGAAGAGTTTCGGATACCAGGGAAAGCGGGCGATGAGTGACGGCGACATGCACAGCCCGGTCAGGATCATCAACGGCGCGACGAGAAAGACTACTGCCGCATAGGTGAGTTGCTGCAACGGATCATACGGGTGAAACGCGCTGTCCGGCGGTATCTGAAACGTGGCAAACGTCAGGAAGCTATCCCAGGCTTTTGGGACAATAATCCAGCTTGTGGGGATAAGCCGTCGCCATTCGCCGGTGACACCGAGCAAGGTCACATAGCTGAGACCGTTCAGAATCCACACAGGGACAATCAGAAAATGCCAATTCCGTGCAGCCCCAAGGTTATGGTGTCCTCCAGGAAGGGCCACGATGGAGTTGATGTGTTCTGCCTCGTCCATTGAAGTCCAGAGGCGGTCCTTTGGCATTACTTTCTTTCCAAATTTAATCCATTCACTCCCTGGCGTGGTGTCATCGTTCCAATAGAGTTTCGGATGGTCCGAAAGAATCTGTACGCCGCTGCGCATCAACACAAAAATGCAAAAGAGATTGATGAAATGGTTGATCCGAAGCCAGAGTGGAAATCCTAACGTCTCCTGATCCATTCTTCTCTCCTTGTTGCGTCCTCTGAGCGCGGGTTTGCGGTGGCAGGGGTACTAGGATTTGAACCCAGACTTTCGGTTTTGGAGGCCGACGTCCTGCCATTAACACTATGCCCCCTGACGACAGCGGACATCCTCAGCCATCAATACCATTCAGCTATTTTACTTCCTTCTGGGGCACGTGTGTCCGGCAGAACTTGCAGAACTTGTTTCGCTCCAAGACATTCATTCCTCCTGAACGCTCAGCTTTCCTTCCCGTGGAGATTCGCACCTGATGTACCGCTCCATTGACGTATGATGAAGTCTGCTCAGTAGCCAGCGAACTCTTCCGCGCGGATGTCGTCATCATCAACGCCGATCTCAGTGAGTAGCGTATGGAGACCCTTCACCATCTTCGGCGGGCCAGCCATGTAGTAGATCGGCGATGCCACACTTTTGAGATGTTTGGTGAGTATCGTTTGATTGATACGCCCCGTTTCTCCCTGCCATGAACGATCTGATCGACTCATGTCGGTCATAGTGGGAACAAATGTGTAGTTTGGGTTTTGTAGTTGCAGAGCCTCGAGCTCCTGTAGAAACGAGGCATCTTCCGGCCGGCGATTCGAATAGAAGAGGAATAGACGGTGCGGCAATTGCTCTTTTGCAGCTCGCAGCATGATACTGCGGAACGGTGTTATGCCGATCCCGCCCGCCAGAAATACCCCAGCCCTGGCCTGATTGTTATGAAGAACCAGGTTGCCGAAAGGGCCCTCGATCCTAACTTGCGAACCGATCGGCATGGTTCCTAATACCCGCTTGAAAGCCGTATCGCGCATCCGGGTTGCGACCTGGAGCATACCTTCATGAGGGGCACTCGCAATGGAAAACGCACGTCCATTCCCTTCCCCATCCGTTTCCGATGGATTGAGGAGCGTCATGTCGACGGATTGCCCGGCCTTAAATGTAAAGCCTTCCGGCTTCTCAAACTGAAAGGCCATGGTGCGCTCAGCTACTTCATAGCGCTTCGTCAACTTCACCTGATACATGGTCGGATTTGCGACGACGCTCATGCCTTGCTCCTCCTCGAAACGGTATATTTGTTCACGGTTGTCTTCCCCGCTCTTTTTAAAGTGTTCTACCCAACTGAACTCAACTCACGTGTCATGTGAGCCGTGCCACAGATGCCGTCTTCAACTGCATGAGCCGTTGACGACCGGGAACAACTTTGGGGTTTCTCACAGCAAGGACGGGGCAGAGTGCCCGACGTAGCACGGCCTCTGCGACACGGCCCTTTAAGACATGAGAAATCCCGTGTCGACCGTGGGTCCCCATGACAATGAGGTCACAGGCTGACGCACCTACAAACTCAAGAATAGAATCGGCCGGCAGACCGCCACGAATCACGGCTCGGACGGTGTTATGAGTTCCTCTTTGAGAGCAATTCTTTCAACAGCTCCATCAAGACCGCCGCCTGGTTGTGCTCCTCGTCGGCTGCGCTATACACCAACGTGATTTTCCTTTGGCGTGACAAACGTGCAAGCTTCTTCAGCTCATCCTTCATTTCTGTCTGAGCCAACTCCGCTCGGTATCGCTCGCGAAACTCGATCCATCTGGCGGGGTCGTGCCCAAACCATTTGCGGAGCGACGTGGTTGGTGCCAAGTCTTTTCGCCATTGAATGATGTGAGCCCGTTGCTTGCTGATCCCTCGCGGCCACACGCGGTCAACTAAGATACGAACACCATCCCGAGCACTCGGCTCACTGTACACGCGTTTGATCTCTATCATGGCCAGCTCTTTGTTCTTTCACCTATCGATCCGAACCAATTCCTTCATTCCCAGCTCTTGATGATGGCCCACTCTGCTGTTGGTTGAAAGAGAATTGGAGCGCCATTCCACTGACATCTACTTCATGCAGGGCCTCCTGGCTTTGCGGATCGAGGTAGGCCGGTGTCTTTCCAAGCGGCACGAGCCACGCTGAAGCAACGGAATTCGTCATAACCTTAGTTGAGTTCACGAACCTCATCCGCGTGTAGCATGAGAGCAATCTGTTCCCGATTCAACTTGCCGCGCGCGAGCGACAACGCAAACTAAGTGGCCTGCTCCAGCAGTACCTTGGCAGGCAGCGGGTGGTTCGCAAAAGGTCCCGACCGCTTCAATAATCAGCCGCCTAGGGGTCTATGCCCATGCCCACACCCAGGCCAATTCGTGCCCGTAGGAGATCGTGCCGAGAGACGGAGTACGCGACCGCACCGTCGCGCTCAACCGGCAGGCTGAAGACCCGATGCTGTTCCATCATCTTCGCGGCATCGGAAAGTTTCGTCGAAGGTGTAATCACCAGCCGATCCTTCCGCATGATCTGCTCCGCCACCAGCTTGTTCAGGTCCTGCCCCTTATCGAGCACTTTCATGACATCGAACTCGTTGATGAACCCGAGGTACTTACCGTTCGCATCTACCACCGGCGCGCCGGCCGTGTGGGTGGACAGCAACGCCACTGCGATCTCCAGGCCGTTCTGCCCGGCGTAAAACACCAAGGGATTCGTCGCGTCAATCTGACCGACGGTCTTGAGCCCACCTACAGGCACGCCTTCCATGGTCATGAGATCCTCCTTCTTGGTTGTTAAAAATGCTTCGTTGATCGGTCATGCGCAACATATGCTCGTGGCCCCGCCCGCGGAGGTATGTTTGTCTGCCATGAGAAGGCCTCCTCTACCTTAAACAGCTGAGCCTATCGAATGAGAGTGCGTATAGAACCAACGAGCCGGTTCTCACATATGCCCACATGCGGGGTAGGCCCTAATTTGAAGGTGTCCAGTGATAGCCGTCCTCTCCATGTAGGCGCATTTCCCCAGCCACGTTTTCTTTTCCTAAGCGGTCAATTCTCGCTTGGGTAAAGCTTCTATCGGCTAAGATGGGCGATCCAATAAACAGCTTGAATAGCTTCTTCCCATCATTAACGGTAAAGATATGGTCGAGCGATTGCTCGGCTCGATGCGCAAGAGAAAAATTCTCGAATTCTTTCTTTAAATAATTCTTGACCGCTTCAATATTTGCATCGATCCATGGTGTTTCATCCATATCTGGCATCGCAGATTCTCCCGTCTTCAAGCAGTTCGTGCCATGCCCCTACCTGCTCGGCAAGCCCAACCACCAGAGCAAGAGTGAGACGAAGGGTACGATGAACCCGGCATCCTCTCATCAGGCCAATTACCCAATCTGCAAGTGAAGTCCTCATTGCATTTCTGGGCGGGTTGTCGGATAGCCACTGATCGATTTTCCCATGACCAAGAGAATAGACCCCCTCCTCGTCAGTAGACGACGGGTGGTCGCTTCTCATCGATTACCAGCATCAATCGTTGTCGTTGAAGAGGCCGCTCGGGATCTCGGGTATAGTGGGAGAGATCCTCCGACACCTGAGTTTGATTGAGCGGGACCGAGATGTGTTGTGTCATATAGGGCACGCGCGTCTCGATCGAGAGGTCCACTAATTGGTCGGTGCAGCCCGTCACTTCGGCGTTCAAATCATGTGCATCGAGGAAATGCACCGTGACTCGTTCTGCGGGATCAATCCATTGACGGATGCGGATCTGCTTTTCCTCATTCGTCATGGTGACTTCCTCTTCCATGTGCATGAATCTGACTGAGCCTGATGTGCTTCATCAGGTTCCCTATGGATGCTTAGGATATTGATCGGTCACGATCGCTTCAGCTTGAAGCCAATCTTCCACATCGCGGCCGTCTTCCCGGCCGTGCCGCTCGTACAGTTCGTAGGCTGCCTCCGTAATCCGACGGCGGAGATCATCCAGTCCGTTCAGATTCCCCGCGCTGGGCTTTGCTGGCTCCATCAGCTTCTGAATATGACT
>CAMLHQ010000109.1 GCA_946479785.1 uncultured Nitrospira sp. | reverse complement strand
GGCTATGTGGAGCATCTCAAGCAAGTGGTAAGAGAGAAGGTGACCCTGCCTGCGGGCTACACGATCGTCTGGTCCGGCCAGTATGAGTTTATGGAGCGGGTGAAGGAGCGCCTGAAACTGGTCGTGCCGCTGACGCTCATCATCATTTTCGTCACCTTCTATTTCACGTTCAAGTCCGTTGCGGAAACCTGCATGGTGATGGTGGGGGTGCCGCTCTCGCTGGTGGGGGCCATCTGGTACCTGTCGATCCTGGGTTACAACATGAGCATCGCCGTATGGGTGGGACTCATCACGGTCGTCGGGACGGCGGCGGAAACCAGTGCCGTCATGTTGGCCTATCTTGATGAGGCCTGCGCCCGACGCAAAGCGGCGGGCGGGCTCACGACACTCCAGGATATGATCGAGACCGTCCAGGTCGGCGCAGTGGAACGGATTCGGCCCATGATGATGATCGGGCTCGTGGACGTGATCGGATTGATCCCGGTGATGTGGGCCACTGGGACGGGCGCCGATGTGATGAAACGAATCGCGGCCCCGCAGGTTGGAGGAGTCTTTTCCGCGATGATGCTCACGCTCTTTGTCATTCCTCCCGTCTACGTGATGTGGCGCTGGTGGAAGGAGCGACGAGAACATCAGATGCGATCAACGCTAGAAGCGACGCGATGAACAGCGAGCAAGTGGCTGGAGCAGATCCGAAAGGAGGTAAAAGCGATGGCGAAAGATCCTGTATGCGCTATGGAGGTAGATGACCAAACTGCCAGGTGGACCAGCACGTACGAGGGAAAGTGCTATAGCTTCTGCTCGGCAGGGTGCAAGGAAAGTTTCGACAAGGATCCAGGCAGATATGTTCGCGATCGCGATTTGCTTGGAAGAAAGATCAAGCCTCAACAATGAAAACCGTAGACCCATTTCCATTCGCAAATGCAATGAACGAGTTCATTGTCAACATAAGGGTACAGACCATACACAAGTTATGGTTGATGTTTGTATTGCAAGGCTGTGCTGAAACTTCAACCCAACGAATGATCGACGCGAATGATCATAACGGGCTGGCCAATTACTACACCCAGCAGGCGAAGCAGTTGAGTGAGACAGCCAAACAGTGGGAGTTTACGGCCAAGTATTACGAGCGGCATGGGGAGCCGCATGGGAAAACGGAGCCGAAGCAACATGCCGCACATTGTCGAGCCATTGCCCAGAGTTATGCGAAAGCAGCAGAGGAAGCCGAGGCGTTAGCACAAGAACACCGTGCAATGCGGCCGCGCGGAATGATGCAGTAAGCCACTCAGAGCCGCGCGGCTGGCCGGATCGCACTGACTAGAGAACGCAGGCACACAACATTGAGTAACTATGACAAAAACGTGGCATAACCTGAGCAGAGAAAAGCTCAAGGAAGAGCTCCATTCCGATATTGATACCGGACTCACCACTACAGAAGCGCGCCAGCGTTTGGCGACTGTAGGCCCGAACGAACTGCCGGAAGCAGCTCGGCCCTCACTACTGAAAATCTTCTTGCGCCAGTTTTCCAGCCTCATCATCTGGGTCCTTATCGGGGCCGCAGCCGTGTCAGGCCTGCTAGAGGATTGGATCGATGCAGGAGCCATTCTCGCGATCGTGTTACTTAATGCGGTCCTTGGGTTCACTCAGGAGTTCCGAGCCGAGCAGTCGTTAGCTGCACTGCGAAGACTCTCCATTGCAACCGCTCGTGTGATCAGAGGCGGTACCGTTCAGTCGATTCCAGCTCGGGGATTGGTGCCGGGTGATCTGATTCAAGTAGAGGCCGGCGATCGAATTCCTGCCGACTGCCGGTTGGTGTATGCCACGGGCCTGCAGACACAAGAGGCGTCTCTTACCGGCGAATCGACGCCAGTCGCAAAAGCGGTAGCGGTGATCCAAGAGGAAAACGTACCTCTGGGCGATCAGCACAACGTGATCTTCATGGGGACGATTGTCGTGTCTGGCAAGGGCCGGGGGCTGGTGACGGGAACCAGTCTGCAGACAGAACTGGGGAAAATCGCAGCGCTGATACAAAGAGAAGCCCATGCAGAGCAGGAAGAAACGCCTCTCCAGCGCCGTCTCGAACAATTCGGGCACATGCTGCTCTGGCTGTCACTAGGCATTGTGACCGTCGTGTTTCTGCTCGGCACGCTTCGCGGGATTCCGCTGGTCACCATGTTTCTGACCGCCGTGAGCCTGGCGGTCGCCGCGATCCCCGAGGGGTTGCCGGCGGTCGTGACGATCACCTTGGCTCTAGGTGTCACGCAGATGGTCAAACGTCATGCTCTGATTCGTCGACTCCCAGCCGTTGAGACGCTCGGCTCCACGACGGTCATTTGTTCGGACAAGACCGGTACACTGACAAAGAATGAGATGACGGTGACCATGCTGTACCAGGGTGGGGAGACCTCGTTGGTCTCGGGCGAAGGTTATGCACCGCTGGGCGAGATTCGTTTGCACGGAGAACCGATGACTTCAGGTACGCACTCTGGACTCACCGAGTTGTTGCGGTCGGGGGTCCTGTGCAACGGGGCCGAACTGCGGCAGGAAAATTCTGTCTGGCGCGTGATTGGCGATCCTACTGAGGGGGCTCTTCTGGTGGCCGCACGGAAGATGGGCTTTGTGAAGAGCGATCTCGAACGAGAGAATCCTCTAACTGGCGAAGTCCCATTTGATTCAGAGCGCAAAAAGATGACGGTGGTCCGTCAGACCAATACCGGTCCTGTGGCCTTTGTCAAAGGAGCGGCCGACGTGCTGCTACGCGACTGCGTGGCTTGGATGACGCGCGATGGGAAGACGGAACTTCTGACGGATGAGATGCGCCGGCAGATCCTATCCGTCAATCAACAATTCGCCTCGCAAGCATTGCGAGTCCTCGGTGTGGCCATGCGGCCACTGGATCGTTTGCCGGAGTTGTACACTGCGACCGCTCTGGAGCGCGAGCTGACATTTGTCGGATTGGTCGGCATGAAAGACCCTATTAGGCCGGAAGCAAGAGTGGCGGTGGCTGCATGTCGGACTGCCGGTATTCGCACCGTGATGATCACGGGAGATCATAAAGACACGGCGGCTGCCATTGCGAATGAGCTGGGAATCATGGAGCCAGGAATGCAGGCGATCTCCGGGGCGGAGTTGAGCCGGCTGTCAGATGATGATCTGAACGGCCGAGTCCAGAGCACAGGGGTCTTTGCCCGGGTTTCAGCGGAACACAAGCTTCGCGTGGTCCATGCCTGGAAGCAGCATGGGGCGATCGTGGCGATGACGGGTGATGGGGTGAACGATGCGCCAGCCATGAAGGCTGCGGATATCGGCGTCGCGATGGGAATTAGCGGAACGGATGTGACGAAGGAAGCTGCAGATATGGTCGTCACGGACGATAACTTTGCCTCGATTGCCGCAGCGGTAGAAGAGGGGCGGGGAGTCTATGAGAACATTCGTAAAGCCGTGCACTATTTGTTGTCCTGCAACATCAGTGAAATACTCCTCATGTTGCTGGCGACTCTGTTCGCGTTTCCTCTGCCGCTGTTGCCGGTTCAGATTCTCTGGATCAATTTGGTGACGGACGGGTTGCCGGCCTTGGCTTTGGCGGTCGACCCAAAGGACCCTGATCTTATGCGACGCCCTCCTCGACCGCCAAATGAACGGTTCCTCACGAAAGAGCGGTTTGTGCTCATGTTTAGCCAGGGGGCATTCCTCGGTTTTATCGCGACACTCGCCTTCGTCTACTGTCTCTATGGAATGGATCTAAGCGTGGAACGGGCGCGTACGTTGACGTTTACGATTATGGTGTTGGCTCAATTGACACATGCACTGAATTGTCGGAGCGACCGGCGCTCGATATTTTCCATCGGCCTTTGGACGAACAAACCGCTCATCTGGGCCATTGCCGTCTCCGCACTCCTTCAGGTCTCCATTGTGCTGATCCCATTCCTTCATCCTGTCTTTAAAGCGAACTCCTTCGATCCGGAGCATTGGTTGCTCGCGATTGGTGTCGGGGTATCGCCTCTCTTGGCGATGGAAGCCTGGAAATTTCTCGCATATTCGTCTCCAGCCAGAACACCTCGGTAACCTTGGTGTTGATGAGAAAGAGAAACGCTTGGCTCGAGCGGTTTCAAAAGGTCGTGTCAGAGCTATTCATAGTGCAACGCGTCGATGGGATTCAGCTTCGAAGCCTTGTTGGCGGGATAGAGGCCGAAGAACAACCCGACGGCGACTGAAAATAAGAATGCGGCCGCGACGGCTTGTAGCGAAATGATCGTCGGCCACCCCACCATGACCGTCAAAATTCTGGCGCCTCCGATCCCCGCAAGGACGCCGAGAAACCCGCCGATTACCGTCATGATCATCGCTTCGATCAAAAATTGAAGCAGGATATGTCGGCGCTTCGCTCCAACAGCCATGCGCAAGCCGATTTCCTTCGTCCGCTCGGTGACGGATACGAGCAGAATGTTCATAATGCCGATCCCGCCGACGATCAGCGAGATGGACGCGATGCTCATCAGCATAACCATCATCGTCCGACTCGTCCCCGCGATGGTCTTGGCGATATCTTCCATGGTGCGGATGGTGAAGTCATCTTCATCCGATGGATGGATATGATGCCTCGTTCGCAACAATTCCTTGACGTCTTCCACAACCGTAGGAATCTCGTACCGAGTTTGTGTCGCAACAAGGATGATACCGACGGTTCCGAGAAATCTGGTGCCCAAGACTTTGCGTTCGGCGGTGGAAAACGGCAGGATGACAAGATCGTCTTGGTCCTGGCCCGAGGTGGATTGCCCCTTCGGTGTCAGGACGCCGATCACACGCAGGGGGACGTTTCTGATACGGATCTGACTACCTACGACCTCTTCGCCCGGCTCGAATAGGTTCTGGACGGCGGTTTTGCCTAAGACGGCGACTTTGGCTGCTGAATCCATGTCCGACTGCGTAAAGAAGTTGCCTTGCGCAACCGGCCAACTTCGGATATCGATGAACTCAGGAGTCGTGCCGAGGACGATCGTGCTCCAATTTTTGTTTTCTCGGATGACTTGAAGGACAGAGCGTGTCGCATACATCACGGTGGTAACACTCGCAACTTTCTTCTGGATGTCCTCTGCATCATCGATGGTCAGCGTCGAAATTGAGCCCAGTCCGCCACGCACGCCCCCGACGGTTGTTGCTCCGGGGACGATGATCAACACATTGGTGCCCAGGCTCGAGATTTCAGCCTGGACTGAGGCCGTCGCCCCCTGGCCCAAACTGACCATGGCGACAACCGCGCCGATCCCGATGATGATGCCGAGCATCGTCAGACCGGCGCGCAACGGATTCCGGCGCAGAACGCGGAGAGCCGACGAGATCGTGAGCCAGAGAAAGGGCATAGTGTCCAGTGTTCAGCTTTCAGCCATCAGCTTCTAAGATTTGAACCTTTTCTTCATCTCATCCTTGGTCCAGCATCAAACCCAGGGGGAAGTTTCTTCTGGGCCTGCTCTTCGGGCGTCTCAATTCCAATAATCACTGAGTCGCCTTCTTTCAGCGGCTGCCCCTCGACAATTTCCGTGAATAACGAGTCTGCGATGCCGGTGGTCACGGCCACCGGACGGACCTGCTTGTCTTCCAGTCGCCAGACCTTCGTGACTTTGCGATCCACCGGAACGTCGGGCATCCGGAACCGCAAGGCGCCGTTCGGGACGCGCAGCGGATCTTCTTTGTTCGCCGTGACGATCGTGACGTTGGCGGTCATGCCTGGTTTGAGTTTGAGCTCGCGATTGTCTACTGTGATAACCACGTCGTACGTAACCACATTCTGGATGCTGATTGGCGCATTCCTGACCTGTGTCACCGCGCCTTCGAAGAACTGTTTGGGATAGGCATCTACACGAAAGTTCGCGCGCTTGCCTTCTGTCACGCCGCCAATATCGGCCTCGCTGACGTTGGCGTCGACCTGCATCTGGGTCAAGTCCTGTGCAATGACGAACAGTGTCGGTGTCTGAAAAGTGGCGGCGACGGTTTGGCCGACATCCACGTTGCGAGACACTACAATGCCGTTCACCGGCGAATAGATCGTCGTATAGCCGAGGTCCAACTCGGCCGAGGCCAGAGTGGCGTCGGCCTGATCCAATGTGGCTTGCAACACCTCGACGCTAGCCTCTGCGTCACGGAAATTGGTCACGGCGAGATCGAGGTCGGCCTGCGACACGAAGGCCTGCTTTCTCAGCCTGGCCATGCGGTCGTGTTCGAGTTTGCGCTGTGCGGCCAGGATTTTAGCTTTGGTCAGGTTCCCCCTGGCGCTTTTTACGGCGGCGCGGGCCTGACTCACGCGCGCCTGGAACGGCGCTTGGTCGATCTGTGCCAAGACCTGTCCTTGCGTGACGACGGAGTTGAAATCCGCGAAGAGCTTGGCAATCTTGCCGGACACCTGGCTTCCGACCTGGACGGAAACCACGGGATTGACGGTCCCGGTGGCGGTCACGACGGAGGTAATGGGACCTCGGTCGACCACGGCCGTTTTGTAATGGACAGGTGCGGTGCCCGAGTTCCACCAATACCACGCCCCTGCTGCAATGAAGAGCAGAAATCCTGCGATGCCAGCAAGCAGGCCCCATCGCAGCTCTTTCTGTGGAGGACGGGTTGCTGCCAGAGGGATAGTTGAGACTTCTCCGTCTCCCGTGGGGCGGCGGGTCACCAGATCCGTCGAATGGCTGGGCACAATCTCGGTCACCGGCTCTTGCCGAGTCGAGTCAGGAGCATCAGGAGTCATTATGGACCAGCCTTTTGAACTATTCTGGATACAAATCTCTGTGTGAGTCTGTTGGCGATGAGCTTGCGGCCTTCTTCGGCTATCAGCAGCACCAACGCGCCAAGGATCAGTGGTCCGAAGATCCACAGCGGCAGTGGCCTCGTTCCGAAAATCGCGTTGCCAGTCGGTGTGTAGCTGATCACTGCGAGGAGTGTCAATTCGATGGCTATGCCCCATAAGATCAACGGATTCGTAAACCAGCCGACCTGGAAGACAGAAAGGCGATCCGACCGACAAGCAAAGACGTTGGCCACCTGTGCGAAGACGATCCCGGCCAGGGTCACCGTGGTGGCCTGCCTCAATAATGGAGAGGACCAATCCAGGTGAACACCCCACGTCCAACCGTTTGCGAACAGATAGAGAAAGAACCCACCCATCGCCATCACCGCCGAATTCAGGCCTAGAAACAGATAAGTTCTCAGGAGAAGCGGCCTGCTTAACAAATGCTCGGTCTTTGGACGGGGCGGGACATCCATGATGCCGGGATGAGGAGACTCCGCTCCGAGGGCGATGGCCGGCACCATGTCGGTTCCCAGATCGATCGCCAGCACTTGAGGAATCGTGAGGGCCAGCGGGATCCCTAAGAATCCATAGCCTAAAAAGGGAACCACTTCCGGCACATTGCTGACGAGCACATAGGTGGCGAACTTCCGAATGTTGGCAAACACCGTACGCCCTTCTTCGATTGCGTTGACGATGGTGGCGAAGTTATCGTCGAGCAGAACGATATCGGCGATTTCTTTGGCCACGTCCGTACCGGCGACTCCCATCGCCACGCCGATGTCCGCTTTCTTGAGCGCCGGCGCGTCGTTCACGCCATCACCTGTCACTGCCACGACTTCGTCCATCTCTTTCAAGGTCGAGACGACCCGCATTTTGTGCCGCGGAGCCATTCGGGCAAACACTGGCTCCGGCTCACCGGAGCGAGAGGGTGTCAGCAATTGACGCAGGTGCTCGTCGCTCATGCGGTCCAGTTGCAAGCCCTCAATCACCGGGACAAAGCCGGACGGTTCCTGAACGGCACGATCCGGCACGAGGCCGATCTTGCGTGCGATGGCCAGCGCGGTGAGCGGATGGTCGCCCGTGATCATGACAACGCGCACACCGGCCCGCCGGCACTTAGCCACGGCCTCAGGGACTTCCCGGCGCGGTGGATCCATCATGGCGACGAGTCCGAGGAAGGTCAGGTCCGCTTCGATCGTCTCGACCTCGATGTGTTCCGGTTGGTGAGCGACCTCCCGCATAGCCACGGCCAAAACACGATAAGCCTGCTCGGCGAAGGACCGGCTTTGTTTCAGGATCCGGGCGCGTTCGTCTGGAGTCATCGGCACGGCATTCCCATGAATTTGGATTCGGGTGCAGAGCGCCACAACCGACTCCGGTGCGCCCTTAGTGAATGCGATGAGTCGGCCTTCCGACCAGTGCAGCGTGCTCATCCGTTTCCGATCGGCGTCGAACGCAAGTTCTCCCATCCGGCGCATTGGAGGCCGGTGAGCCAATCCATGCTCGACGGCGAATTGTAATAATGCGACTTCCGTCGGATCTCCCGTCACGACAAATCGGCCGTCCGACTGCCGGACGCGCTTGGCATTGTGGCAATGGAGGAGGACGTCGAAGAAGTGTTGCCACTCTTCGGCGGCGGTGTTATTGACGATGCGGCCCCTCGTGAAGAAGCAGCCTTCCCGTGATTCTACGACGAGCCCGTCGATGTAAAACCGATCCACCTTCATGCGGTTTTCCGTGAGTGTCCCGGTTTTGTCGGTGCAGATCACTGCCGTACAGCCGAGCGTTTCGACGGAGGCCAAGTGCTTAATTAACGCGTTGCGCTTCGCCATCCGCTGACTCGCCATGGCGAGAGAGAGGGTCACGGTCGGGAGGAGTCCCTCCGGCACGTTGGCGACGATGATCCCAATGCCGAAAATAGCGCTGATCCAAAAGCTCAACCCCGTCAACAGTCCAATGGCGAAAAACGTCGCGCCCATCGCCATTGAAATTGCGGCGACAATGCGAGTCACCTTGACGATCTCTTTTTGGAGCGGACTGAGACTCGCCTCCACCGTGGTGGTGAGGTTGGCGATCTTGCCGAACTCCGTGCGCATGCCTGTCGCGAAAACGACGGCGCGACCATGTCCGGACAGGATCGTGGTTCCCGCGAACACGAGGTTCGGGAGATCGAGCCAGTGTCCCTCCTCCACCGGGTCGGCTGTGCGTCGTTTCGGTTTCGATTCGCCGGTCAAGGCCGCATCGTCAACGCGAATCCCACTGGCCTCGATGAGGCGGGCGTCAGCCGGCACCCGTTCTCCCTCTTCGAGGAACAGCACCTCGCCCGGCACCAGTTCGCTCCGCGGGACTCGAACGGATTGCCCGCTGCGTGTCACCCAGGCTATGTCAGGCAACATACGGCGGAGCGCTTGGAAGGCTCGTTCAGCCTTGTATTCCTGCAGGAAGGCAAAAACCGCGTTGATCACGATGACGCCAAGGATGGCCCAGCCCAGCGTCGCCATGCCTTCTCCAGGTTTCATGAATTCGGCGGCAAAGGAGAGACCGGCGGCGATCCAGAGCAAGATGGCGAGGAAGTGAGTGAAATGACGAATGAGTCCGCGCAGCACGGAGTACCGATGGGGCTCGGCTAAGACGTTCGCACCGAACTCTCTGAAACGGCGAACGGCTTCCTCGGTCG
>CAMLHQ010000108.1 GCA_946479785.1 uncultured Nitrospira sp. | reverse complement strand
GCTGTCCCAAGCGCGTGGTCGGTCGAGTGGTCTGGCTGTTGCCATGGTGAGACCTCCTTTGTGATGCGTGGGAAGGTCGTGTGTTGGATGGCTCAATGATGGACGTACGGCAAGGTGGGAGCTACTCGGAAGACCCCTAAACCGACTTCTGTGATGCCTCCATGTGTGCCGCAATACGAGCCTGTTTGACGTCGCGCGTCACAAGCCGGCTGAGCGCCAATTTTTACGCCACATAGATCTCCTTGGACATTTACTGTAGAGAGCTCGCGTTTGACGGCAAAGGGCTTCCGTCCGACCGTCAATTGTGTTTATGATCGTTGATCTCAGACGAGGAAGGCATGGAAGTCCTCCGCATCAGCACCGGCAGTCTGAAAGAAGTGGTGGATCTGACGGATCGCATTGAATCTCTGATCCGCCGAGAGAAGATGCAGGAGGGCCTCTGCTCTCTCTTTGTCACGCATACGACTGCCGCCTTGACGACCGGAGAGATCGGGGAGGGGACGGAGGCGGACTTGCTTCAGGTCGTCGAGCAAATGATCCCGCCTATTCGGTTCCGCCATGCTCATGACCCTTCACATGCCTGGTCGCATATGGCGTCTTCCATCCTTGGCCCTTCGCTCACCATCCCTGTGTCGGAGGGAAAATTGGTCCTAGGAACCTGGCAATCGGTGATGCTCGTTGAGTTAGACGGTCCACGCGAACGGACGATCCATGTCACCTTGTTGCCGTCTTGAGCTGCCGTGGTTACGCCGTGAGGCAGTACTCATCACCCATCGGAAGAAGAGAGTGGACCCGTTCCATTCAGGGATTCTGTGAGTTGACGACACGTGCCTGTGGATCGTAGGGTCAGAAAAGGGCGTAGAAGAAGGAATCACTGACTATGGAACTCCCCGTCGAGCCGCATCTTTTTATCATTCTCGGAGCCACCGGCGATCTGACCAGGCGCAAGCTCCTGCCGGCGCTGTTTCATTTGCGGACCTATGGAGAATTGGAAAAGCAGAACACGCTGGTCGTGGGAGCGGCATTGCCGGAAATGAGTGAGGACGCCTTTCGCCTCTGGGCCTACGAAGGTCTGCGCAATTCCGGCGCCCGCGACGCGACAGATCTATGTCGATGGTGCGAGGAGCATCTGCATTACCAGACTGTGCGCGAAGGAGGTCCGGCAGATTACGAGGCCCTCGCCACATTTATCCGTGGGTTGGAAGTCGCCCGCCATCTGCCCGAGAACCGTGTCTTTTATCTGGCGCTGCCGCCCACAGCAGTGCCTGCGACGGTGGAACAGCTGGATCGGGCGGGGCTTCTCAAGAGTCATGGATGGGTGCGGGTCGTCTTCGAAAAACCGTTCGGTCACGACTTCCATTCTGCCCGTGCCTTGAATACGCTCCTGCATCGCTATCTCGATGAATCCCAGATTTATCGCATCGACCATTATCTGGGCAAAGAGACGGTGCAAAATCTGCTGGCTTTTCGCTTCGCCAATCCGATTTTCGAATCTCTGTGGAACCGCGACTCGGTAGAGAACGTGCAAATCACGGTCGCCGAAGACCTCGGCGTCGAGCACCGGGGCGCCTATTACCAAGAGGCCGGTGCCTTGCGCGACATGGTCCAGAACCATCTGACTCAATTAATGACGGTGGTGGCGATGGAAGTGCCCGCGTCCTTCGACGCCGCCTCCATTCGAGCGGAAAAATTGAAAGTCCTGCATGCTGTCGCGCCCATCAATCCGAAAGATGTGGCGTTTGGCCAATACACCGCCTGGGAAGTGGCGGGGCAGAAAATCCCCGGCTACCGCGAAGAACGCGGGGTCCGCCCGGATTCGATGACCGAAACCTTCGTGGCGATGAAGGCGGACATTCACAATTGGCGCTGGCGAGGCGTGCCGTTTTATTTACGGACGGGCAAGCGCCTCCCACGCAAGATCACGCAGATCGCCGTAACCTTTCGCCCGGCGCCTATCCAGGTATTTCGTTCGCTCGAACCTGGCAGTGTGGATCCGAACGCTTTGCTCATCACGTTGCAGCCTAGCGAAGGCTTTGCGCTCGGATTTTCCGTCAAGACGCCGGGCCGGCCCCTCAGTTTCAGCAACCGGTCGCTCCAGTTCGACTATCACCAGGCGTTCGGCGGCGAGCTCCCGGAAGCGTATGAGACGCTGTTGGGAGACGTGATGACCGGTGACCAAACGCTGTTCGTGACAGCCGAGTTCACTGAAACCGCCTGGCGGCTCTATGATCCGCTGCTGAGCAGCAAGCGGGAAGTGCACGGCTACACGGCTGGCTCCTGGGGACCGAAAGAGGCCGACGCTGTCGTTGAGCGCAACGGACATCGCTGGCAACTGGGATGGTAGCGGCGCTGGAATGAGGAACGATGTCGGCCGACCTTCATGCCTCAGTCATCACCGACATTCCCCAACGCATGGACCGTCTGCCCTGGTCGCGCTGGCACTGGCTGGTGGTCACCGCCTTAGGGATTACCTGGCTGCTGGACGGACTCGAAGTGTCGATCGTCGCCTCGCTGGGTCCCACGCTCACCCAGCCCACGACGTTGCACTTGAGGGAGTCCGAAGTTGGCCTCACGGCTTCGGCATACTTGGCAGGATCGGTGATCGGCGCGCTCGTCTTTTCCTATCTCACCGACCGGCAGGGGCGAAAAAAATGGTTCATGATCACGCTGCTGCTCTACCTGACGGCGACGGTGTGCACGGCGTTCTCCTGGAATCTCGCTAGTTTCATGTTCTTCCGTTTTCTCACCGGTGCCGGCATCGGCGGGGAATATGCCGCGATCAACTCGGCGATCGACGAATTGATTCCCGCGCGCCGCCGCGGGCACACCGACCTGGCGATCAATGGAACGTGGTGGCTTGGATCGGCGGCAGGCGCGCTGCTCACACTGGTACTCTTGAATCCGGCGATCTTTCCCGAACATCTCGGCTGGCGACTGTGTTTTCTGCTCGGTGCGTTGCTCGGTATCGCCATTGCACTGATTCGCCGGCTGATTCCCGAAAGCCCGCGCTGGCTCATGACCCATAGCCGCGTGCAGGAAGCGGAAACAATCGTGGCACGTATCGAACGGGAGATCTTGCTCGATGAAAGGGTCGAAAGCTTACCGGCCCCGCAAGGCTCGATCGCGCTGCATCCGAGGCCCGGCGCGACCGTGGCGACAGTCGCGCGGGAATTGTTCAAATCCTATCCGCAGCGAACGATGTTGGGGATTGCATTGATGGTGACACAAGCGTTCATGTATAACGCGGTGTCTTTTACCTATCCGCTGATTCTCACGAAGTACTACGCCGTGCCCAGCAGCCGCATCGGGCTCTATATTCTGCCGTTCGCGCTCGGCAACTTTCTTGGGCCGCTCCTGCTCGGCCGGTTCTTCGACACGATCGGCCGGAAACCGATGATCAGCTTCACGTATGCGATGGCCGGCCTCCTGTTGGCACTCACCGGTTTCTTCTTCTGGCAGGGGTCGTTTACCCTGACCACTCACATGATTCTGTGGTCCGCCGTCTTCTTCTTCGCCTCGGCCGGGGCCAGCGCCGCCTATCTCACCGTGAGTGAAATCTTTCCCATGGAGATCCGCGCCATGGCCATTGCATTCTTTTTCATTGTGGCTCAAGGAGCGGGGGTTCTGGCTCCCTGGCTGTACGCCAAAATGATTGAAACTTCTGCCGCGAGCATTTTCTACGGCTACCTGCTGGGAGCTGGCATGATGCTCGTCGGAGCCCTCGTGGAACTGGTATGGGGGATCGAGGCCGAGAGGCGGTCACTCGAATCTATTGCCATGCCGCTGTCGGCACAAAAAATGTCGGATTCGCCGCCATCGGCTGCGTAAAGACGCCCTCCCTTGTTCCCGTAGCATTCCCAAATGCTGCTCATTATACTAATCGCCATGATGGGACCGGCCGCGACCCGTCTGCTCGTTTTTTCGACTCTCTCTCTCGCCGTCTCGGTCTGTTTCGCGCAGGGGTACCTGCCGACGGCACCGCCGCCGGAGAACAAACCCTGCGAGGTGCTGACGAAAGCCGAGGCCGAGGCGATTATGGGTCAGCCGGCGGACCTCCGAGACCACAATCCCTTCCAATGTGGTTATGTCGAAATCGGATGGACGAATAAGCCGCCGAAGAACAAGCAGGTCAGATTAAACGCCCATACCAATGCCAAGCCGCAGCCCGACGAAATGGCTGACACCTGGAAGAACATGGCTGACTATCCGATGCCGACGCGAACGTCAAAGAATCTGCCGAACTTCTCGGATGGAGCGATTTGGAACTGGTATCAAAACCACGGCGGTGAATTGTACGCGTTTAAAGCCGGCGTGATGTCGGTCAACGTCATCATCTCGGGCATTCCCGAAGAGGCAGCGTTGGATCATGCCAAGCGACTCGCGGCCAAGATGCTGGGCGGCTCCGGGGCAACGGGATACGTCTACAACACGCCGAAGATCATGCCGCGCATGGACAAGCCGGCGGTGGCGAGTGCCGAAGCGCTGCCCCCAGAGAAGCCGGCTCCGGTGGCCTCGGTGCCGGGCGGGAAGACCTTTGCGGAAGCCGTCCCCATTACGGCCGGTCAGTTTCTGCAAGAGGTAAAAGAGGTCTCGTTGACGATCGTCACGGCGCCCACGCTTGCGAAAAATATTCCCGAGGCGCAGTTGAAGGGCTATGTCGTCGACCTGCTGAACTTCTATCACATCGCGGTCAAGCCGACCGCGCCCGTGGCGCTGCAGGTGACGGTCGACGAACTCCTCTCGGACTTTACCAGGACGGACACCTACCGCGATCGATTCGTGCCCGGCGGGACCTATGATACGAGTGAAGGGTTCCACGCCCATACGCTCACGGTCGCGCTGGAGTTTTTCGTTCGGGCGGCGGCGTGGCGCAATGGCGCCGTGCATCCAGTCGTTGTGGCGCCGGTGAGCACTGTCTATTTCAACGACGTGACGGAAGTGCGCGAACTCCGTAAACAACTCATAGGTGATGACACGCGTGCGGATATGCAAACCGCCATCACGGAGCTCCTCACGTCTTCGTTTAAGGACATCGCGACCGGCAAGACGATGGATCAGACGCCATGGCCGGTGACGAACTGGTCCGAGAAGGACAAGGCGGCAGCGAATGCGGTGTTTGCCAAGGCGATGAGCGGTGCTGCCCCTCCGGAAAAGCGCCCAACCGAAGGCCTCGACAGCACACCAAAGCTGGAGTTGAAACCGGCGCTGGACGACGAGTGTGGAAAGGCCGACCCCTCATGGAGCGATTTCTGGACTGCTGAATTCGTGCGTCGAGGATGGGTGAAGCACGAACAGGGCGTCATGCTCTATCATTACATGAACTGTCAGTGGGTCCAGTATCTGGGATTGGGAGGCTACTATCATGTTGTCGATACGATCGGTCTATATGAGCCGAATGTCGTCTTCCAATTGAACGGCAAGTTCTTTCGCAAGCAATCCGAGCTGTTCTCAACACACCGCATGATCACGACGATGGGCGATCGGTTGGCGGAGGCGCAACAGGGCTTCATCCCCCGCAGCATCATGCAATTCTCCACGGACCTGACGCTCGGCAAACGAACGGTCCCTGTTGTCAGTCCGGTATCGAATCCATAAGTAAGTGAACAGGAGGCTGGCATGAAGGTTGGAGTCCTCGGTTCTGGCGACGTGGGCAAAGCCCTCGCAAGCGGTTTTCTGAAACACGGTCATGACGTCATGATGGGCACGCGCACGGCTGCCAAATTGGTCGAATGGCAAAAGCAGAATCCGAAAGGCAAGGTAGGTCACTTCCCTGACGCGGCGAAATTCGGTGAGTTGATCGTGTTGGCAGTTAAGGGCAACGCCGCAGCCGAGGTATTACTCGCGGCAGGTTCGAAGAATCTGGATGGGAAGCCCGTCATCGACGCGACAAATCCCATCGCAGACGCCCCACCGACGAATGGCGTCTTGAAGTTCTTCACGTCTCTGGACGAATCCTTGATGGAACGTCTCCAGCAGGAATTTCCTACGGTGCGATTTGTAAAGGCCTTCAATTCGGTGGGCAACGCCTTCATGGTGAATCCGCAGTTCAAAGCCGGCAAGCCTACCATGTTCATCTGCGGAAACGACGAGTCGGCCAAGCGGATCGTGAGCGGCGTGCTGGAGCAGTTTGGTTGGGAAACGGCGGACATGGGGAAGGTCGAAGCCGCCAGGGCGATCGAACCCTTGTGCATGCTCTGGTGCATTCCCGGTCTCCTGAGGCAAGAATGGAGCCACGCATTCAAGTTATTGAAGTGATGGCCAAGGTTATAGAGAGGAGCGCATGTGAGCCGTCGAAGAAAACAGTCATCTATCGGCTCAGACGATGCAGATGGCGGGCAGATTGATCCTCCTGGCGTCGATCGCCGCAGCTTTCTCGCCGGCAGCGCATCGCTCATGGCATTGGGCACGACGTCGCTCCTGCTCGGCACGGCGAATGCCGCCGGACCCGATCAGAGCACCAATCCGATGCGTGTGCCGGGATCGGGAGCCAGTCCCTACGGCCAGCGGTCGTCATTCGAAACGATCACGCGATCCGGTGGCGGCGCTCATTCACTGACACCCCTTCAAGATTTACACGGCATCGTGACGCCCTCATCACTGCATTTCGAGCGTCATCATAACGGCGTGCCGTCAATCGATCCGTCGCGCCATCACTTGCTCGTTCACGGTCTGGTCGATCAACCGCTGATCTTCACCGTCGAGGAGCTGAAACGGCTCCCTTCCGTTTCGCGCCTGGCCTTTCTTGAGTGCGCCGGCAATAGCAGAGATGGTTGGGGTGATGTCAGTGATGTGACCGTGCAGGAGCTCCACGGCCTGACGAGCACGAGCGAGTGGACCGGTGTCAAGCTCTCGACGCTGTTGGACGCGGTGGGCATGCAGCGTGAGGCCGCCTGGATGCTCGCTGAAGGCAGCGATGCCGCCGGGTTGGATCGTAGCGTGCCGCTAACCGATGAAGTGCTGAATGAAGCGATGGTGTGCTATGGGCAGAATGGAGAAGCATTGCGGCCCGAGCAGGGGTACCCGCTGCGGCTGTTCTTGCCGGGCTTCGAGGGCAACATCAACGTCAAGTGGCTGCGGCGGCTGAAAATGGGGACCGCGCCGTTCATGACCAGATGGGAGACGTCGAAGTACACCGATCTATTGCCGGACGGAATCGCGTATCAATTCAGCCTGGTCATGGAAGCCAAGTCGGTCATCACCAGCCCGTCAGGACGACAGGAGATCCATCCCGGGTTTTGTGAAATTCAAGGACTGGCCTGGAGCGGAAGAGGACGCATCACCACTGTAGAAGTCAGTGTCGATGCCGGCCGCACATGGCAAGCCGCCAGACTCCAAGAGCCGATTCTTCCCAAGTGCCACACACGCTTTCGTTTTCCCTGGACGTGGAACGGCCGTGAGACGATCATTCAGAGCCGCTGCACCGACGAAACGGGATACAGTCAACCGTCACGCAAGGCGCTCATCGAAGTCCGCGGGATTCATTCGAGCTACCACTACAATGGTATTCAGAGTTGGAAGATCGGGAGCGACGGATTTGTCAGGAACGTCTATGCATAAATGGGTGCCGGTCATCGTGGCTGGAGCGGCTCTTGCTATTTCTTGCGTGCGGTCCGGTTCGTCCGCAGATGACCGCGTGACCGGATACGGCCTCGGACGGGCGGCGACGGAAGAAGAGATTCGTGCCTGGAACATTGACGTCTCACCGAGCGGAGAAGGATTGCCGCCTGGCAAGGGAACCGTGAGCCAGGGAGCAGAGGTCTATGCTGCGAAGTGCGCGAAGTGCCACGGTACGACCGGTACTGAGGGGCCGTATGATGTATTGGTCGGCGGGCGAGATAGGTTGAAGACCACAAAACCGCTCAAAACGATCGGCAGTTACTGGCCGTATGCCACTACCCTGTATGACTACATCAATCGTGCCATGCCCTTCGATGCGCCTCAGTCGCTCACGTCAGACGAAATTTATGGCGTCATTGCGTGGCTTCTCTATCAAAACGGGATCATCAAGGCAGAGATAGTTCTCGATGCCCAGACGCTGAGATCTGTTGAAATGCCGAATCGGCTAGGGTTCATCCGAGACCCACGTCCGGACGTACCTCATCCATAATACTCCCGGCAACAGGCTCTTCCGGCCGCTTTTTCTATAAATGGGAGAGTCGTAGGCGGCGATACACAGCAATCTTCACCAACCTCATACAGGAGGGCATCATGCAACGGAAAGGCTCAGCGATATGGCAAGGGGATTTGAAGAGCGGCAAAGGCAACGTCTCGACCGACAGCGGCGTCTTGTCGCAAACGCCGTACTCCTTTTCGACACGATTCGAGAACGGCAAGGGCACGAACCCGGAAGAGTTGATCGCGGCCGCCCATGCGGGCTGTTTCACGATGGCGCTCTCGGCACAATTGGGCAATGCCGGCCTAACTCCGGAGAAACTGGAAACCACGGCCACGGTAACATTTGACAAGCTTGAAGCAGGATGGACCGTCACCAATATTCTGCTCAATGTAAAAGGCAAGGTGCCCAAGGCGGATAAAGTGGCATGGGACAAGGCGACCCAGGCAGCCAAGACCGGTTGTCCGATCTCCCGGCTACTCAACACGACGATCACAATGGACGCGAAGTTGGAAAGCTGATCGCCGTGGCTGCCCACTCCGATCCCGATGCACTGGCCTTTCTCTTCGATCTCGACGGCACGCTCGTCGACAGTGTCTATCAACACGTCCTGGCCTGGCGCGAGGCGACGCAAGCGGCCGGCATCGAACTACCGGTCTGGCGCATCCACCGGCAGATCGGCATGAGCGGCGGCCTGATGCTCAATGCCCTGTTGCGTGAAACCGGCCGGCCGGTTTCCAAGAAGGATGCGGAACGGATTCAACGGGTGCATTCCGAGGCATATGCCAAACAGGCGTCGTCTCTTCGCGTGCTGCCGGGCGCCCAGGAACTGTTGGACACGTTGACGAACCATCGTGTGCCTCACGCCATCGCGACCAGCGGACGTCTGCACAATGCGAAACATGCCTTGAAACTCCTCAAATTGCACGAGGATGTGCCGGTTGTGACACGCGATGACGTACGTTTCGCAAAGCCGGATCCGGATCTGTTCCTCGCCGCCGGTCAGCGTCTCAAGATGCCGATGAGCCGTTGCGTGATCGTGGGCGACAGTGTATGGGACCTGCTGGCAGCACGGCGAGCCTTTGCTCTGTCTGTCGGGTTGCTTTCCGGGGGGTATGGGCGCGAAGAACTGGAGCGGGCCGGTGCCTATCGCGTGTATCAAGATCCGGCCGAGTTGTTGAGGCATCTCGATGAAGTGGGCGTAAGGTTGCCTTAGCTCCGCTCACATACCTCTCTCGGGGTTCATCGGGTGGAGACCTTCTGGATTTTTCTCAGCCACGGTTGTGCACAACCGTGATGCTTCGGTCAGTTCCAGTTTTCCTTCCCGGCTCAGCCTCGGTGGATGCCTCGCTCCTCTGGTAAAGTTCGCGAAGCCCAAGGCATCCTCTTGGTGAGGGTGAGAGGGATAAGCAAGCGCTGATGGCCAAGAAATT
>CAMLHQ010000107.1 GCA_946479785.1 uncultured Nitrospira sp. | reverse complement strand
CTTTCTAAGAAAATCACAGTAAACGTAGAAGGAGAGATCCTCGAGCTGAAGAACACCATCAATACGATGGTGGATCAGCTGAACTCATTTGCATCGGAGGTTACCCGTGTGGCGCTGGAAGTAGGTACGGAAGGAAAACTCGGCGGCCAGGCAAAGGTGCAGGGCGTGGGTGGTACATGGAAGGACCTGACGGATTCAGTAAATCAAATGGCATCGAATCTTACCGACCAGGTGCGTAACATTGCGGAAGTAACGACGGCTGTTGCGAAAGGAGACCTGTCGAGAAAAATCACCGTGGATGTAAAAGGTGAAATTCTCGAACTAAAAAATACCATCAACACGATGGTGGACCAGTTGAACTCATTTGGTTCAGAGGTTACCCGTGTTGCCCGTGAAGTTGGTACGGAAGGTATTCTTGGCGGTCAGGCCGACGTGCCGGGTGTGGAAGGTCTTTGGAAAGATCTGACCGACTCTGTAAACAAAATGGCATCCAATCTTACATCGCAGGTGCGGAATATCGCCGAGGTGACAACGGCCGTTGCCCGCGGAGACTTGTCGCGCAAAATCACGGTGGACGTTAAAGGCGAGATCCTCGAACTGAAGAACACGATCAATACGATGGTCGACCAGCTCAACGCCTTCGCGGCGGAAGTGACGCGCGTCGCGCGCGAAGTCGGGACCGAAGGCAAGCTGGGCGGACAGGCGGTCGTCCAAGGCGTGGCGGGCACCTGGAAGGATTTGACCGACTCGGTGAACGTCATGGCCACGAATTTGACGGACCAAGTGCGCGGCATCGTGAAAGTGGTCACCTCCGTCGCCAACGGAAATCTACGGCAGAAACTGACCGTCGAAGCCAAAGGTGAAGTCGCGGCGCTGGGCGAAACGATCAACAACATGACGGACACGCTCGCGACCTTCGCCGACCAGGTGACGAACGTCGCCCGGGAAGTCGGCGTCGAAGGACGATTGGGTGGCCAGGCCAACGTGCCCGGCGCCGCCGGCACCTGGAAGGACTTGACCGGCAACGTCAATCTGTTAGCCGCGAATCTCACCACGCAGGTGCGCGCGATCGCAGAAGTGGCGACGGCCGTGACGAAGGGCGACCTGACCCGGTCTATTCAGGTGGAAACGCGCGGAGAAGTGGCGGAATTGAAGGACAACATCAACACCATGATCGATAACTTACGTGTGACGACCGAACGCAATCAGGAGCAGGACTGGTTGAAGACCAATGTGGCGAAGTTTACGCGCATGTTGCAGGGTCAGCGGGACCTCTTTACCGTCGGCCAGATGTTGTTGTCGGAACTGGCTCCTCTCGTCGAAGCGCAGGAGGGCACGATGTATCAGATGGACATCGTGGAAGGGCAGAAACCGTCTCTGCGTCTCTTGGCCGCCTACGCCAGTCACCGCGCACCACCGGAACGAATCGGCGTCGGTGAAGGCTTGATCGGACAATGCGCGCTGGAGAAGCAACGGATTTTGCTCACCGAAGTCCCCGCTTCCTATACGGTGATCCACTCGAGCTTGGGAGAATCGCTGCCGGCCAATATCGTGGTGTTGCCGGTCTTGTTCGAGGGACAGACGAAGGCGGTCATCGAAATGGCGTCGCTACACACCTTCACCGTGACCCACCTCACGTTCCTTGAGCAACTGACGCAGAGCATCGGCGTGGTGCTCAATACCATCGAAGCGACGATGCGAACGGAGAATCTATTGCAGCAATCCCAGCAGCTCACGACCGAACTGCAATCGCAACAAAAGGAACTCACACAGACGAACGAGGAACTCGAACGGAAGGCCAAACAATTGGCCGAACGCAACACGGAAGTCGAACGCAAAAACAAGGAAGTCGAGCAGGCCCGCCGCGCGCTCGAAGAAAAAGCCGCAGAGCTGGCGCTCACATCGAAGTACAAGTCAGAATTCCTGGCCAATATGTCGCATGAGCTGCGTACGCCGCTAAACAGCATCCTGATCCTCGGGCAGCAGCTGGGCGACAACACGAGCGGCAATTTGTCGCAGAAGCAGGTGGAGTTCGCCAGAAATATTCACAGCGCCGGCTCGGACCTGCTGAATCTCATCAACGATATTTTGGACCTGTCGAAGATCGAGTCCGGCACGGTGACGGTCGAGGCGGAAGAGATGACGTTCCTCGCTCTCCGCGAGAGCGTTGAGCGCAACTTCAAACACATCGCCGAATCGAAAAATCTCCCGTTCCATCTGGAGTTCGACGGCGGACTCCCGCGCGCCTTTACCACCGATCCCAAGCGCCTGCAGCAGATCCTGAAGAATCTGCTGTCCAACGCATTCAAATTCACCTCTCACGGTCATGTCGCGATGAACGTACGGCTCGCCACGGAAGGATGGACGTCGGAGCATCCGGTGCTGAGCCGCGCTCACACGGTCATGGCCCTCGCGATCGCCGACACGGGAATCGGGATTGCGCCCGAGAAACAGAAGTTGATCTTCGAAGCGTTTCAACAGGCCGACGCGGGCACGAGCCGTAAGTACGGAGGGACGGGATTGGGCCTCGCGATCAGCCGTGAATTAGCGACGCTGCTCGGTGGAGAAATCCGATTGTCCAGCGAACCGCGGCAAGGGAGCACATTCACGCTCTATCTGCCGCTGGTCTACACGGGTCCGTCATCGGCGGAGATCCGGTCAGCCGGCATCGCACTCCCGACCGCGGGGCAAGCCCCTTCCCTGACGATCCTTCCGGTAGTCGGGGAGGAGAAAATCGCGGATGACCGTGAAACGGTGCAGGAGGGCGACCTGGTCTTGCTCATCGTGGAAGACGATCCGCATTACGCGCGCGTGTTGTTGGGCCTGGCGCGTGACAAGGGCTTCAAAGGCATCGTGGCGTCCAGAGGTAAGCAAGCGCTGGATCTTGCCCTCGAATATCTGCCGGCCGCCATCACCTTGGATATCTTCCTGCCCGACATGCTGGGGTGGACCGTCTTGAACAATCTCAAGCTGAATCCGAAGACCCGGCATATCCCCGTGCAGATCATTTCATTGGAAGAGGAGCAGCAGCATGGCCTGGCGCACGGCGCATTTTCCTATATGGTCAAGCCGGTCACGACGGAGGGATTGGAATCCTGTTTCGACCGCATCCGGAATTTCATCACGCCCCATCTCAAACGGCTGTTGGTTGTCGAGGACAACGAGATTGAAAGCCGCAGCATTACCGAACTGCTTTTGCACGACGACATCGAAATCGACAACGTCGGTACGGGCGGGGCGGCGTTGGAGGCACTGCGCAGCCAGGCATACGATTGCTGCGTGCTCGACCTCCGGCTGCCCGACATGAGCGGGTTCGAGCTGCTCGATCAGGTCAAGGCTGACCCGGCGCTCGGGAACGTGCCGATCGTGGTGTTCACGGGAAAGGATTTGAGCCCCGAGGAAGAACGCCGGTTGAAGGCTGTGGCCAAGAGCATCGTGCTGAAGGACGTGCGATCGCCCGAGCGGTTGTTCGACGAGACGGCCTTGTTTTTACATCGGGTGGTCGCCGATCTGCCCGAGCCCAAGCAACAATTGCTGGAGCGGTTGCACCAATCCAATGAAGCGCTCCACGGCCATAAAGTGCTCGTGGTGGACGACGACGCCCGCAACATTTTCGCTCTGACCACGGTGTTGGAAAATCAGGAGATGGATGTCATCAGCGCCACCAACGGTCGCCATGCGATCGAGCTGATCGAGCACACGCCGGATCTCAGCGTCGTGTTGATGGACATCATGATGCCGGAAATGGACGGCTATGCGACGATACGCGAAATCCGCAAGCAGCCGGCGTTTCGCTCGTTGCCGATTCTGGCCCTCACGGCTAAAGCTATGAAAGGCGATCGGGAAAAATGCCTGGAGGCCGGCGCGTCCGATTACGTCGCCAAGCCGGTCAATACGGAACAGTTGTTGTCGATGCTGCGCGTATGGCTGTACCGATGAACAGAACGTTGATGTGGTTGGAAGATTGTTTGTCTTGTTTATCTGGTTAACCAAAACAAACAAGACAAACCATACAAACGGAATGAACCAATCATGAAGGACCTCGTCAACATTCTTCTGGTGGACGACGATACGCGGAATCTCGACGTGCTCGAGAGCGTACTCGCCTGTCCCGATTATCGGCTCTTCAAGGCGCGCACGGCCGACGAAGCTCTGCTCGCGCTCATCGCGGACGAGTTTGCGGTCATCGTCATGGACGTGCGGATGCCGGATGTGAGCGGGTACGAATTGGCGCAATTGATCAAGCAGCGCAAGCGCACTCAACACATTCCTATCCTTTTTCTGACCGCCTACTACCGCGAAGACGAAGACGTGCTGCAAGGCTACGGCGCGGGGGCGGTCGACTATTTGAGCAAGCCGGTCAATCCGCTGATTCTGAAATCGAAAGTTGCCGTGTTCGTAGATCTGTTCCGCAAGACGCGGGCGCTGGCGACGATGAACCGTTCAATGGAAGTGGAAATCGAAGAGCGGCTGAAGCAATTGAAGGCCTCACTGCGCGAAAAGGACATCCTGCTCAAGGAAGTCCATCACCGCGTGAAGAATAATCTTCAGGTGATTTCGAGCCTGATCGATCTTCAGGCGGACCGACTGCCCGATCCGGCGATGCGGACGCTGTTCCGGGACACCCGCGACCGGGTCCGCTCGATGGCGTTGGTGCATGAGAAGCTCTACCAATCTGCGGATCTGGCCCACACAGAGCTCGGCGCGTACATTCGCAACGTCATGAACGAATTGTTTCTGGCTCACGGAGAAGTCTCGTCAAAAATCCGGCTGCACATGGAACTGGAACCGGTGTTCCTCCCGATCGACAAGGCGATTCCTTGCGGACTCATTCTCAACGAATTGGCGACCAACAGCCTCAAACATGCCTTTGTGGGACGGGAGCAGGGCTCCATCGAGATTCAGTTGAGCAGCGTGCGGAACGAGTCGGTGCGGCTGCGTTTCCAGGACGACGGCGGGGGGCTTCCTCCCGGGCTCGATTTGCAGACGGCCGAGTCGCTGGGTTTGCGCCTGATTCGCATGCTGAGCAAGCAACTCCATGGCGACCTGAAAGTGCAGAACGGATCGGGAAGTGCGTTTGAACTGAGCTTCCACATCCTCGATTCGCATATCGGTCCATCACCCGACACAAAGGCGGTGCTCGATGCCCAAGGCTGACATTCTCATCGTCGAAGACGAAGCCGTCGTGGCTGCCGACTTGGCCGGAAAACTACAGAGGGCGGGGTATCGTTCCGTCGGCATCGCCGCCGATGGAGATGAGGCGGTCGCAACGGCGAAGGCCACGGCGCCGGACCTCGTCCTGATGGACATCCGGTTGGGCGGCAATACCGATGGCATCGAAACCGCAGAGCGAATACGCGCGTTTCGCAATATCCCGATCGTCTACTTGACCGCCCATTCGGACACGGACACTCTTCGACGGGCCGCAACGACCGAGCCGTTTGGCTACATTCTGAAACCTTTCGAAGAACGGGATCTCACGACACAAATCGAAATCGCCCTCTACAAGCATCAGGCAGAACGGCGGTTGCGCGAAAGCGAGGAGCGATATCGCAGGCTCGTCGAAACCGCCGTGGACAGCATTATTACCTTCGACCCCAGCGGCCTCATCCACTCGTGTAATGCCGCCAGCGAACGGATGTTCGGCTATCGAAGCGAAGACCTGATCGGCCGCAATGTCTCGATGCTGATCCCGGCGTGGTTTTCGGAGTTCGGCGATGGATCCCCTGCGGACGCGACGAGCCGATTGATGCGGCTGATCGGCCTTTGGCGGGAAGTGAAGGGGCGGCGACAGCAGGGCGACCTCTTTCCGGTGGAAATTGCAGTCAGCGAGAGCTTCTCGAGCGGCGAAATCCGCTATACCGGCATTTTGCGCGACATCTCGGAGCGGAAGCGGACGGAAGTCGAACTCCGCTGGCGGGCCGGCCTGCTCTCACAGACGCACGACGCGGTCATCGTCTGGCGCCTGGGCGGTGGCGTCATGTATTGGAATCGGGGAGCAGAGGAACTATACGGTTTTACCGTTTCGGAAGCAGCGGGCCGGCCAGTCCACCAACTGCTCGAAACGGCCTTGCCACTGACCGAGCAAGAGTTTCACCGGCAGTTGATCGAAGCCCGGCGCTGGCAGGGAGAGATTCGGCAGCGGAAGAAGGACGGGACGACCGTCGTCGTCGAAAGCCGAATGGTGACGATGACTGAAGAGCAGGGCGGCCTCCTGGTGTTGGAAACCAATCGGGATGTGTCGGAACGCCATGCGATGCACGAGAAGGTCTGCCGTCTCGCCGACCAATTGGAAGATCGGGTGGCTGAACGGACGCGGGAGTTATTGCAGTCGCAGACTTTGCTGCGACAACTGGCTTCGGAACTGACGATCACCGAACAACGCGAGCGTCGCCGTATCGCGACGGACCTCCACGACTATCTGGCGCAATTACTGGTGTGCACCCGCCTCAAGGTCTCCCAGTCCCGCGCCCGCATGACGGAGCCGGACGTGGAAGGCTGGTTGAGCGAATCTGAAGATATTCTGCAGCAGGCATTGACCTACACGCGAACGCTGGTCGCTCAACTGACGCCGATGGCGCTTCACGAATTCGGCCTCACGGCCGCGCTGAAGTGGCTCGGCGATCAAATGCGCCAGCAGCATCGGTTGACTGTGAAGGTACACCTCGACGACCGGCTCTCTGTGACGCTGCCCGAGGATCAATCTGTGCTCCTGTTTCAGTCCGTCAGGGAGCTCCTCATCAACGTGACCAAGCATGCCCGCGTCGAAACGGCCACGGTTCGCATGACTCAGGACGGAAATCTCCTGCGCATTACCGTGCATGACGAAGGCCGCGGAGCTGATCCAGCCGCCTTCTCGCACGGCGGACCTTCATCAAAATTCGGGCTGTTCAGCATCAGGGAGCGCATGCACGCGCTCGGCGGCACGTTCGAATTGCTCTCGGCACCGGGTAAAGGAACCACCGCCGTCCTGACTTTGCCGATCACAAACAGCGCTGAGTCGGGAGTGCTGAGTTCCGAGTCCGCACGTCCTACAGTCAGCAGCCGAGACTCGGCGCTTCCGGGCTACTCGCCCCCGGATATTCTGCAGCCTGCACTGTCATCGGCGAGAATACGCGTCCTGCTCGTCGATGACCATGCCATGGTTCGCCAAGGTCTCCGAAGTGTGTTGGACGCCTATGACGACGTGGAGGTAGTGGGTGAGGCGTCGAATGGAGAAGAAGCGGTGGAGATCGCCGGGCGGCTTCGGCCTTCATTGGTCGTGATGGATATCAACATGCCCAAACTCAATGGTGTGGAAGCCACGGCCATCATTAGAACGCGTTATCCGGAGACTATCGTGATCGGCCTGTCGGTTCAGGCAGGCGAGGAAGCGCAGCGGGCGATTCTAAAGGCGGGTGCTGCCGTCTTGCTGACCAAAGAAGCAGCGGTGGAAGAGCTGTATCGGACAATTCGAGAAGCACTCGACGAGCAGGTCACGAGCGGCAAGGGGGAGGGAGTGGCAGAAGCGCCGTGATGAGAGACCAGGATACAGATTCGCCTTCGATTCTTCGCCGATATGGCGTAGCCATGCTATGCGTTGCAGGCGCCGTGCTGCTGCGTTGGCTGTTGTATCCGATTTTGGGATCGCATCTCCCGCTGGCATCTATTTTTGGCTTTGTGGGGATCGCCGTCTGGTACGGAGGCTGGGGACCGGCCTTGACCACGGTCATCGGCAGTTATTTGGCTGTGAGCTGGCTGTTTGTCGAGACCGATGTGTTGAGCTTCTCGGCCAAAGAGCTTTGGGGACTCAGCTTGTATCTCTTCAGCACCCTCGTGCTCATCGGGGTCGGTGAAGCGATGAGGCGCGCCCAGTATCAGGCTCGCACGAGCGCCGTGGAGGCGTTGGAGAGGCAGCGCCGATTGGAAGCCGAGATCGAAGAGCGCGAGCGAGTGGAGATGGCGTTGCGCCGCAGCGAGGAAGAGTTGTCCGAGTTCTTCGAACACGCCAGCCTCGGCATCCACTGGGTCGGACCGGACGGAATTATTTTACGGGTGAACCAGGCCGAGCTCGATTTGCTGGGATACAGCCGTGAGGAATATGTCGGCCATCACATCGGCGAGTTTCACGTCGATCAGCCCGTCATTGAAGATATCCTCAACCGTCTCCTGAACGGAGAAACATTGCACGAGTACTCGACACGACTCCGCTGCAAGGACGGCTCGATCCGCGATGTGCTGATCAACTCCAACGTCTTGTTCGAGGGCGGAAAGTTCGTCCATACACGCTGCTTCACCCGCGACGTGACGGAGCGCAAGAGGTTCGAAGAAGCCTTGCAGATCAGCGAGGCGAAGTATCGTGAGCTGATCGAGGGGCTTCCCGCCGCCGTGTACACCTGTGACGCGCAGGGACGCATCCAGCTCTATAACCAAGCGGCCGTTGTCTTGTGGGGGCGCGAGCCGGAGATCGGAAAGGATCAATGGTGCGGCTCCTGGAAAATTTACCGACTGGATGGATCGCTTCTTCCTTTAGACGAATGTCCGATGGCCGTCACGCTGGGGGAGGGCCGCGCCGTCCAGGGAGAGGAAATTGCGATCGAGCGTCCCGATGGCACCAGACGGCACGTATTGTCTCATCCGCATCCGGTGTTCGATGCCTCAGGAGCGGTCGCCGGCGCCGTCAATATGCTGATCGACATTACTGACCGGAAGGAGGCGGAACGCGCGATGGCGCAGATGGCCGCGATCGTCACGTCCTCGGAGGACGCGATTGTCGGCAAGGATCTCCGCGGCATCGTGACGAGTTGGAACCGGGCAGCGGAAGGGTTGTTCGGCTACAGCGCGGACGAGATGATCGGACGGCCCGTGACTCGCCTGATCCCGACGGAACGGCAGCATGAAGAACGGAGAATTTTGGAACAGGTCGCGCGAGGCGTGCCGATCGAGCCGTACGAAACGATCAGGCGACGCAAAGACGGAACCGAGTTCCACGTCTCCTTGACCGTCTCGCCGGTTTTCGATGCGCAAGGGAAGGTCATCGGCGCCTCAAAGATAGCGCGGGATATCACGCAGCAAAAGCGGGTGGAGGAGGCGCTACGCGACCGCGATCGGGCGCTGACGATCGCCAACGACGAGTTGACCCAACAGGCGGCGGCGCTGGCGGACGTCAACAATGAGCTGCAAAGTTTCTCCTATTCCGTCTCGCACGACCTGCGGGCGCCGTTGCGCACCATCGACGCCTTTGTCCGCATCGTCGAAGAAGACCATGCTCCGCATCTGAATGCCGAAGCCCAACGCTGCCTGGGCATCGTCAAGAAGGCCGCCGTGCAAGCGGGCGAATTGATCGACGATTTGCTGGAATTCTCCCGCTTGGGCCGTACCGGCATGGACGTTCGCCCTGTCAAGATGGCGGAGCTGGCACGAGAAGTGGCGAAAGATTTATGGGTGATGCAGGAAGACCGGATGATCGATCTGACGGTCGGCGATCTGCCTCCCTGCCAGGGGGACTGGCGGCTCTTGAAACTCGTGTGGACGAATCTGCTGTCGAACGCCATCAAATTCACCCGCCATCGAACGGCGGCACAGATCGAGGTCGGCTGGCTGCCGGACGACCGGCAGGCCGACGCATC
>CAMLHQ010000106.1 GCA_946479785.1 uncultured Nitrospira sp. | reverse complement strand
GCCTCTTGTCTTTCTCATTATGTCTCTGGTCATTACAGCTTTACTGACTCCGATCTAGGGACAAGCTGTCCCGGCCGGACATCATATCCACCATGCAAGCTACCGAAACCACTGACCGGTAGGCGGACTTCCTTAAGCGTATCTCCTTGAAATGTCTTTAAGCTTCAGGATCTTGAACAAGTCTAGACATCCGGAGGCGCACTGCTTGCAGCGCATCGAACCGCCATGTCGAGTCAAGCGATGTCGACGATCGCCTTTCGCTCTGACTGCTCATTAGCCCACTCACCCGGGAGGCTTCGATGAGATGCACATCAGCGGTGCTTATCGGAACATGTTTGGCCATCACACTAGTCGTTCAGGGGTGTGCAACCACCGAGCCTGAACCGCAAAAGGCTTCTGCAAAGCCGATCGCAAAGACCCTCACAGGGCCTCCGGTGACAGCCACTGGAATGACGCCGTCTGGTAATGTGGCCTTCACAGCGAGTGTCGTCTATAAAGACACGAAGGAACCAACGTGGGTCTATACGGTGGCAACGGCCACAGGCTCTCCCATCACCGGGGTCGATATCATCTCGCCGCATAATCTTAAAGACTGTACCCTGAAAGCGCCTGAGACACTCAATGGACCGACGACCTCGAATGCCGATACTTCAGTCGTTGATTGGAAAATCAAGAGCACGACCACAGGAAATCCGGTCGGGTTTACAGATCATGGAGGCGCACCGAGCGTGACGTTCACAATCACCTGCAAGCAACACAATGGACCGACGTATTTGCTGGTCACTGACCATGCAGGGACAATGACTGAGGTGACCACTGCATCGGGACAAAGCATCCTCGGACCTATTGCAGGTCCAAACTGAAAGAACGATCGGAACGGCTTGGCTGTTGGGACGCTGCCGGGTTACAAAAATAGCCTGCTGGTGAAATCCAGCAGGCTTATTTATTTTCAAATGGCAGCGACACTGAATTCGTTGGCCGGCGCGAAGAGGTGGTCTCATTCCGTTGGACGAAATGAGCACAGGGAACTAGGTACATCCATAGGTTCAGCGGATCATGGTTGTCTTTAGACTGAGATGTGACTAACGATCCTTCCTATAGCAACCACCAGGAACAAGTGAATGAGTGGAACGCTAATGGTGCTGACGCCTTGCGCGACAGCCAGGAGCGCTATCGCACTTTGTTCGACTTGGCCCCCATCGCCGTCTATTCCTGTGATGCCTCGGGCGTAGTCCGGGATTACAACAACCGCGCAGCGGAACTGTGGGGCCGCAAACCGGAGCCGGAGGATACCGATGAACGCTTCTGCGGCTCGTTCAAGATGTACCGCCCAGACGGCAGTTTTATGCCGCACGAGCAATGTCCCATGGGCGATGTGCTGAGTGGCAGGCTACCGGGGATACATGACGGAGAAGTGCATATCGAGCGGCCCGATGGCTCGCGGGTTATCGTTATCGTGAACATTGCTCCGCTGACGGACGACCGAGGAGAAATCATAGGAGCGATCAATTGCTTCTACGATGTGACGGAACGCAAACACATGGAAGAACTGCTGCGGCAGTTAAACGACAAATTGGAAGTGCGCGTTGCTGAACGGACGGAGGAGCTGACTGCGTCGCAGAAGCGGCTGCGCGCCTTAGCCGCGGAACTGAACGTCACGGAACAGCGTGAGCGTCAGCGCGTCGCGGCGGATCTACACGACTATCTCGCACAGCTCCTGGCGCTGGGCCGGCTCAAGCTCAGCCAGGCGAAACAGCAGCCGATGTCGCCTCCAATCGCGAAGATCGTTACTGATGCGGAAGAGGTTATAGGCCAGGCCTTGACCTATACGCGGACCTTGATCTCGCAGCTCAGCCCGCCCGTTCTCTCCGAGTTCGGCCTGCCGATGGCACTCCAATGGCTGACGGAGCAAATGCGGGAGCGTGATCTCTCCGTCTCCTTACACATCAAGACGCAGATTCCGACGATGCCGGAGGATCAAGCGTTGCTATTGTTTCAATCGATCCGTGAGCTGCTTATCAATTGCGCAAAACATGCCGAGACGCCTAAAGCGACACTGACTCTCGAACAGGTTGACGGATCGTTGTACATTCAAATTTCCGACCAAGGCGCAGGTTTTGATCCTCTCATGTCCGCAAGCAAGAAAGAATATTCTCCGACTCGCGGGTTTGGGCTGCTGAGCATACGCGAGCGGATGTTGGCATTAGGCGGCCGTTTCGAGCTGGAGTCCTCGCCAGGGAACGGCACGACGGCGACGCTCGTGCTGCCACTTTGTGACAGTTCCGTCGGATCTTCCCTCATCGCCGGTCACGGATCGATCATGGAGGAGGCCAAAGCACAGGAAAACGACCGTGAGCAGGCGGCAGATGTAACGGCGGTGCAATCACCTAGTACCGCAGACAATTCCCCGGTCCGTGTCCTCGTGGCGGACGATCATGCCGTGGTACGTGAGGGGCTATGCAACTTGTTGAAGCAGTACAGAGACATTCAGGTGGTCGGGGAGGCAGTGAACGGGGAGGAGGCGGTGGCGTTGGCCGAGAGCTTAGAACCGGATGTCGTACTCATGGACGTTACCATGCCGAAGTTAGATGGTCTCGAAGCCACTCGACGGCTTAAGCTCAAATATCCCGGTGTGGTGGTGATTGGTCTCTCTATGCATGGAGGTGGACCGGTTGAGGCGGCGATGTTAAAGGCAGGAGCCGTCGCCTTCATCAACAAAGAGGCGGCAGTTGACGGGCTGTATCGCACGATTCAAACCACCAGACGGTCCACCGTACGCGGCTGATTTAGTCTTTCCCATTTGCCAGCATCTGATTACAGAAACTTCATGGGTTGCGAAACGATCCGGAACGATTCAAAAGGAACCGTTTCTGTTCCAAAATGACAAGCGCCTTCCCAGGTCGTACCTGAATCCGATGATAGGGGGCAGGTCAAACACATGAAGCCTCATCATCGAATGAGCTGCGCGGCTTTGAGGACATCGATGGCTGCTTGGCGCATGAGTCGAGTGTTCTCGATGCACTCACGGCGGCGGTCCGGGTTGCACGCCTTAGGATTGTTCCAGCCGTTCCACTGATCTTCTCGACCGAATTCGGCGGGATAGAATTCGATCCCCGCGACCCTGTTGTTCTTGAGAAGGTCTGCTTGAATCTCGATGGATTTCTTGTACGAATCTATCTCTTCAGATTGGCTGCAACGTCTGGTTCCGCCATGAGCGCAGGGCAAGTAATCGATGCGATCATAGGGGTAAGAGCCAGCGATAATCTTCGCGCGTGGGAACAGCCGTTTGGCCTGCTCCACGTAAGTCCCGTATCGGGGCCCATTCTGGCGAAAGTGGATGTACAAATGCACGTAATCGATCAGTGACCGGATGGCATACGGCAGCTTGGGATCGTGGATAAAGGGCGAGTCCAAATCGTCTTCATAGACGGTCACCCCGAAATTCAGGTTGGGGTTGGTGGATTTCGCTCCTTCGATCGCTTCTTTGACGAGGTCAGCTGGATGGGCGGTCGCGCTGTTTTTCTGAAGATGGTAGTAAGTGCTGACAAAATCATCGACGCCAATTGCATGGAGGAAGGGATTGGACCGGCTCAACACACTGAATTGACGCGCATAGGTTGGTGCAGTTGAGGAGCTGAGCTCGAAGGCGATGTAGACCATGGAGACGCCCTGACTTTGTGCATGCTTTGCCGCCAACTGAACACACTCCTCCGGCGTTTTTGCGCAACCCATTCGGAGGCCAGAGAGATTGAGCGCCTGATTCCCTTCCGCGGTATTGGTGCCGAAGGTCATGATCAGAGGGTGCGAGGCGGGGCTTTGACTTATGGCGGGCCGCACCGCCTGACAGATCACAACGAGCAAGACGGCCGAAATCGAGAGGAGAGCAAACCGCAAGCGATGGCCCATATTGCTCTTCTACATCCGCTCTACGACAACCGCCAGGGCCTCTCCGCCCCCGATACACAGACTGGCCAATCCTCGCTTGGCGCTGCCAGCCTCCATGGCATAGAGCAGCGTCGTGAGGATGCGTGCACCGGTGGCGCCAATCGGATGACCCAGCGCGACCGCCCCACCGTTGACGTTGACTTTCTTAGGATCAAGCCCCAGCTCCCGGTTGATCGCGAGAGAGACAGCGGAAAAGGCCTCATTGATCTCAAAGAGGTCAATATCGTCGATTGAGAGACCGGTGTTCTTGAGCACCAGCTTAATGGCTTCGACCGGCGCAATCGTCAACCATTCAGGTGCGAGTGCTGCTCCGGCGTAACCGACGATGCGCGCCATCGGGGCGAGCCCCTGACGCGCGGCTTCTCCTTCAGCCATGATTACGAGCGCTGCTGCCCCGTCGTTACAGGAAGGAGAATTGCCTACGGTCAGGAGGCCGTCTTCTTGGAAGGCCGGCTTGAGGTTGCGCAACTGATTCAGATCGACTCGAGTCGGTTCTTCATCGTCTGTGACGGATAGGGGCGCGCCTTTCCGTTGCGGTACGTCCACCGGGACGATCTCCCGCTTGAAGGCTCCGGTCGCGATGGCATGCTGAGCGCGACGGTAGCTTTCCAAGGCGAAATCGTCGACTTCCTTTCGCGTGAGCCGGTACTTCGCGGCACAGAGTTCACCGGCATGGCCCATATGGAAATTATTATAGACATCCCAGAGGCCGTCTTTTATCAGGCTGTCCACCAATTCCGCGTGCCCCAACCGATATCCCTGTCGCGCTTTTTCTAACAAATAGGGCGCGCGTGTCATGTTTTCCATGCCACCTGCCACGACGATGTTCGCCTCGCCGAGCGCGATGGTTTGGGAGGCCATGATTACAGTCTGAATGCTGGATCCGCAAACCTTGTTGACCGTGGTGGCGCCAATCGAGTGAGGAATTCCGGCCCCTATCGATGCTTGTCTGGCCGGCGCCTGCCCGAGCCCGGCGCTGAGAACACAGCCCATATACACGTCGTCCACGAGTTCGGGTGCAACGTGAATGCGCTTCAGTGCTTCAGCAATGGCGATGCTGCCTAGTCTCGTGGCGGGAACGGAACTGAACACCCCGCTAAAGCTCCCCATCGGCGTTCGCACGGCGCTCACAATGACTGCCTGCTGTTTCGGATTCACAGCATGTGCTCCCACCGGCTCTGCTCAAGAATACCAATGAGTTTCGCCATAAACTGGTCCGGGCATCGCCATGCAAACACCGTCGGGGGATCTGTAGTGATTTATGCTACGCGCCGGCCCGTCATTTCTCAAGCAAGGGCAGAATGCCTTCCTCGAGCCAGGCATACTCGCCGCTCATTATTGCTTGTGACAGGCGGTAGACGATGGCGTCCTTCTTGTACCCGAGGATCCTTCCCGCCGTGGAGGAGGAAGGATTCAGACGAGCCGCCATATCCTGACAGAAATACGTGACCAGCTCATGAATGCCGGGCTTCGTGCGCATTTCCGGTTGGGACGCAAACCAGAGAGTCGCGGCCATGGGAAAAAGCCAGAGGCTTTGATCCACCAAGTGTTGCAACAAGAGTTGCTTATTATGTAGGCCCTGACGATGGTGAAGCGTCGCGGCAAGCGTCGATCGTGTCAGGTTCCGTGATGACGACTCGATGAAACGAACCCATCGTGCGTATTCTTTTCCGAACATCGCAGACGAGCGCCGGGAATGCGAGAAAGGGAGACAGGAGCGGAGCGACATGCGCGCGAAATAGAGCGGTGCCGCGATCTTGTGTGAAAGAGATCCTTGGAGCAAGGCAATGCCCTGTTCGATATAAGGAGCGAGGGCCTCGCGTGCCATCCAGATGCGCAGGATCTCACTCGTCCCTTCCCATACCAGATTAATGCGGGCATCGCGAAGCATGCGCATGACCGGAATGGCAGGTTCGCCGCACTTGCGCTGTGCCTCGGCGGTCATGAATCCTCGTCCCCCGCGAACCTGAAAGAGGTCGTTGACCGATTCCCAGTACCACTCGCTTCCGATAATTTTGGATGCCGCCGACTCCAGCCGGAGATCGCCCTTCTTATTCGCCCACGCTCCGCAGAACGCCATCACGGCATCAAGTGCCAATGTATAGGCCGCGGTGCGGCAGAGTTTTTCTCCGATCAGGTTGTGTTCGCCGATCGGTTTGTTCCACTGCACGCGGGTCCGCCCCCACCAGCGCATTACCGATAGGCACTGTTTGAGACCTCCTAAACAGGCGGCTGGAAGTGTGAGGCGGCCCACGGTGAGCGTGGAGAGTGCGATCCTCAGGCCGTCCTCCTCGCTGCCCAGGCGGTTTTCAATGGGGATGTACACGTTGTTAAACGTCGGTATGCCGTTGTAAATCCCTCTCACGCCCTCGAACCGCAGTCGCGCGATTGAGCACCCTGGCCACTGTGTTTCAACGATGAAGGCCCCATATCGTTTCCGTGCTTTGGGATCTTGGAGTTCCTCTGGCCGATCCACGATGCGTGCGATAACGACGAGCATGGAAGACAGGAACTCGCCATCCTGCTTGGCGGAATTCGTAATGAAGAATTTCTCTCCTGTGAGGCGATAGGCGACGGTCTTTCCGTTCTCTGTGACCCGGACCGCGTACGTTTCGACTTTTGAGATATCGCAGCCCACGTTTCGCTCCGTGAGTGCAAACCCCGAAATCTCTCCCCGTGCAAGCCGGGGAAGATACCTGGCTTTCTGCTCATCTGTGCCGAAAAGACGCAGCGGCTCGGGAACGCCGATCGATTGCGCTGCCGATAACAACACCGTCAGCGAGGCGTCAAAACTTCCGCAGAGCGTGGCGACTTTCTGATACTCATATTGGGTGAACTCCTGGCCGCCGAAGCGCCTTGGGATTTTGATGCCCAGCGCTCCGATTTGAGCAAGTGCTTTCAACACTGATTCGGGCAGCTCACCCTCACTGTCAACTCGTTCGGGATCTAGGGGCAGGAGGGTGGTCTTGAGTCGTTCCAGGAAGCCCAAGGCGGATGGACTCGTCTCTGGGATGGCGATTGAGGTTAAGAGGTCCCACCGGACGTCGGTCTCGAACAGCCCTGCCAGAAAGCCGGTATAAGAAGCCTTGTCACGAGCGTCTTCAGCGATCGCCACAGACCCTTGAAACACATCCGGTTTTCGCATATGGGTTCCTCGAGAGCCTCTTAAGGTCCTGACTCTAGGCCTATCCTTGTAACCTTACCACCGTTCACCCCGTCTGTGTGCCGCTCTGAGAAGATACCCCTAATGTGGGGATTCCCACATGCTTCAGAAATGAGGCAACTCGCCGGCTACGTGGTAGTATGTCAATAGGTCAGGCCTGTTGGCATCGGATAGGGGTTTCACGATGCGCAATGTAGTGGTCGTCGACGGATTTCGCACTCCCCTCTGCAAGGAGGGAACAGACTTTCGCGAGACGGATGCTGAAGTGCTCGGGGCTTGGGTCGTCCGCGAAATGATCACGCGTTGTCACCGTTGGAATCTCCCCCTGAAGACGATCGATAGCGTGTTAGGGAGCAATGTCGCGACGCCCATGCACGCGGTGAACCCGACGCGCGTCGCAGCCGTCACCGGGGGCCTCCCCGTGACGATTCCCGCCGATACGGTAGCCGGGAAAAATTGCGGATCCGGAGTGACGGCACTCTACTATGCCGGCTTGCGCATCCGGAGCGGTGATGCCGACACAGTGCTCGCGATCGGCATGGAGGCGATGAGCCGCATTCCAATCGTATACAACCAGACTGTCGCCGAGCTCATTCTCCAGTATGGTAAAGCCAGAAACCTTCGGGAACGCACCGCCAGCACTCTTGCCCTGATTCCCAAGCTCCTCAATTTGAAACGCTACCCGCCGCGGGTAGGGTTAGTCATGGGTCTCACCGATCCGATGTGTGATCTCATTATGGGGCTTACCGCAGAAAATATCGCTAAAGATCCGGTTCTTGGCATCACTCGCGAGGACCAGGACGCGTTTTCCGTTCGGTCGCACAGAAATTCGGCGCGGGCGTGGAAGAATGGATTGTTCGCAGAAGAGGTCGTGCCCATGTATGTCTCCGAACGGAGCGCCTACGTCGAGCGAGATAACGGAATTCGTGATGATGCCAGTCTAGAGACGTTTCGTGATGTGAAATCTGTGTTCGACAGGCGTCACGGCTCGGTCACACCGGCGAACGCCTCGCAGATCACGGATGCAGCCGCCGCCATGCTGCTGATGGAGGAGGGCAAGGCCAAGTCTCTTGGATTGCCGATTCTCGGGTACGTGAAAGATTACGCCGATTTTGGCTATGACCCCACTTGTATGGGCCTGGCCCCCGTCGGAGCCATCGCTCAGGTGTTGTCCAAGGCTCGCCTGACCCTCAAGGATTTTTCGGTATGCGAGATTAACGAAGCCTTTGCATCCGTCGTGTTGGGGATCAGCCGCATTCTCGACTCGTCATCCCTCATGGAACGCAAGTTTGGCCGTTACGGATGGACTGAGCGTTTGGGTGAAATCCCGCCCGACGACCTCAATCCACACGGGGGGGCTATTGCGCTCGGTCATCCAGTCGGCGTCTCCGGTCTGCGCTTGGCTATGACCTCCCTGTTCGAGCTTAAACGAAGGAATGCCGAGCGGGCGCTGATCAGCGCCTGCGTTGGAGGTGGACAGGGCGTTGCAATGATCCTGGAGAGAAAATAGCCATGATAAAGGATCCCACCACCTCTTCCTGCTCTCACGGCGAATTCAAACACTTCAAGACCGCAATCCTTCACGATGGAATTCTACTCGTAGGTTTTGACTACTTCGGCAAGTCGGTCAATGTGCTCAACGTTGAGAGCCTGTCGGAGTGGCGGGAAGTTGTGCAGTTCGCCGGGCAATCCTCCGCTATCAAAGGTGTGGTACTGGCGAGCTTGAAGGAAGGAAATTTCTGTGCGGGAGCCGATCTGAAGCAGATGCACGACGCGCAACAGCGCCGCGCCTTTCAGGAGATGGAGCAACTGGTGGTCACCGCCCACAACCTCTTTGACGCAATGGGAGAATCACCGAAGCCTTTTGTCGCCGCAGTGGAAGGCTCTTGTCTGGGTGGTGGGCTCGAACTGGCGCTGGCTTGCCATGCGCGAATTGCCAGTACCCATCCGAGAACCTGTTTCGCTCTGCCCGAGGTCAGACTTGGCATTCTTCCTGGGTTCGGAGGCACTCAACGTCTCCCACGGATGATCGGTCTGCCAGCAGCGTTGGATATGATCACGACAGGGAAGACGGTTTTTCCCCGGCAGGCTTTGCGAATGGGCCTTGTGGAAGGGATGGTGACCTCTATCCCTTGCAGCGTCAGAACTCTGAAAGAACTTCAGAAAGAAACCCTCGTTCAAGCTGCCATTGCGCAAGCCCGGGCGCTCTGTTCAACTCCTATCCGCCGGCGGTCCTTGCGGGCAAGCCAGAAACTCTTAAGTGCTCCAGGAGTCCGCTGGCTGGTGTGTCGCTATGCCCGACGACAGGTCATCAAGCGCGTCCGGCATTTCTATCCGGCCCCACTCCGCGCAATCGATGCCATGGAGAGAGGGATGCGTTTGAGCATCCGGGAAGGATCGCTCACAGTTGAGAAGCCTCTCCTTCTGGATCTCATGGCCAGCCCGATCTCCGCACACCTTGTTGGTTTGTTCCTGGCCGGTGAGGAAGTGAAACGGAAGGCTGCCACTGTTCCAGACGCGGCTACGCGCGTTGGTGTGTTGGGGGCGGGATTGATGGGCTCACAAATCGCCGGGCAGCTCGCCGAAAAAGGATATGCGGTGGTGTTACGAGATGTGGCGCCGGGCATTCTCGCCACAGCGATGGGGAGGATCCACAAAACTCAAATGGTTCAGGTCCGCAAGCGAGTCATCCTTCCTTCCGACCTGCGGTATCGAATGATGCGGGTTGCTCCAACTATTCACATCAGAGATGTGAGCACTGCTTCTCTTGTCATCGAGGCGGTGTCTGAGAAACTAGAGGTGAAACGAGCGGTGC
>CAMLHQ010000105.1 GCA_946479785.1 uncultured Nitrospira sp. | reverse complement strand
TCGGAGCCGGAGGTGTTTTCTCATCGGTCATGTTGCTTCTCCTTTACGTCGTGCCATCCGCTCTACCCAGCTCCACTTATAGATGCTCCCTCCAAGCTCGCTCGTGTCTATTTTTTAAGGCGTGGCCTGAATCGGTCCCGAGGCGCAAGCGCTTGATGGTCCCGCCGAGGTTGCTAAGAAGCTTCAGATGGATGGAGGCTGGTTGGTCTCCTACTGCGCGCGTTTTAGATGATCCCCCCAAGCTTGCTCGTGCGTCGTCTTTGAGGGTAGCCCGAGTGGTCTCAACCGTGCGCGCCTCGACGAGCACCTCCCGCAATGTCACCATTCGATCGTTCCCGTGTGCCGCGTTGGGCGAGCACAGGAGACCATCGGGCTGCCCTCACTCTTTTTGTGCGCGTTGGGCGAGCAAAGGGAACCGACAGCCTCCATCCCTTTATGAGACCTTCTGTGCCGGAGTAGCGGGCCCATCAATCGAGAGCGTGATGTGGAACGCCGTCCCCTTCCCTTCGGTGCTCTCCACCGTGATCGTGCCGCCATGAGCATCCACCACGTCTTTCACGATCTTCGTGCCGAGTCCCGTGCCCCCGACCTTTCGGCTGATCGCCTGATACGAGAAGAGACTATCACGGACTTCCGGTGACATGCCCCTGCCCGTGTCGATCACCGACAGCAGCACGTGCTTTTTCGATTCATCCTGGCGTCCCTGCACCGTGACCGATCCGCCAGCGGAGACTTCCGGGATCGCATTATTGATTAGGTTGTAGATCGCGTTGAAGAGCCGGCTCTCATCGGCCCGGATGACGGGCAGGCTGTCGAGTCCCTCCTCGCGAAGCGCCACATGACGTTCATCGGCCAGGATGCGGAGCGTCTTGTACACGTTCGAGACGATATCAGCCAGGCGGCAGGGCGCAAACTGCGGAGGCCGCGTCAGGCCCTTCACGGAATCGGCCATCTCTTTGACCCGGTCGTTGATGCGCCGGGAGGATTGCCTGATCATCTCGATCAACTCATGGGTCATCTCGCGCGTGGGTTTGATGGCCGCCGCCGTCGGCTCCGGCAATTTTGCAAAACATTCGCTCAGCTCTTCCTCGAGGAGTCCGGCGCCGCTCGAGATGGGCATCAGCATATTTTTCAGGTCGTGCCCGATGTCGCCCAACACCCGCGCCACTTCGGCGAGCCGCTGTTCCTGCACCAGGCGAGCTTCGGTTTGGCGGAGATCCTCTTCCGTCCGCTTGCGGTCCATGAACAGACCGACTTTGATCCCAACATCCGCCAGCATCTCGAGAACCTCCCGATCCGGCTCATGGCTGGTTCGGCTGAAGCAGTCGATGACGCCGTATAACCGCTCGCCCTTGCGCACGGGAAAAGCGAAGGCGCCGTGCAGGCCGACTCGCGCCGCCATTTCCGCACGGCGAAATGTAGGGTCGGCACAGACGTCGGGAATCCAGATCGGCTTGCCCGTATCCCAGACACGACCGACGAGGCCGGCTCCACGTTGAAACGTCCGGTCCTTGCTATCTTGAATGAACTCGGTGGCCTCCACGTGCGGCGTATGCCAGAGGTCTATGAACCGGAGGACCTGGTTCTGATCATCCATGGCCCAGAACATGCCCACTTCCCAGTCGAGATTCTCCCCGATCACGCGAAGGACGCCATGAGTCGCGTCTTTCACGGTGGCCGACTCGGCCATGATCCGGGTCACCGCATATTCCGCGGCCAGACGCCGTTCCGACCGCTTGGTCTGTGCCAGGGCTCTTCGTATGTCGCTGACCATCCGCACGTAGCCGCGGCTCACATACGTCAACGCGAGCACGTAGGCGGCGAATCGCACGACGTGCCAGGTCCACCATTCGCTCTCCCACGGGGCCGAAATCAGAAACATCATTTCGGCCAACCCGAACAAGATCGCCAACGTTGCCAAGAGCTGATGTTCGGGCCTGCCGGTGCGTCTGGACTCGAGCCAAAAACCCGCCGCGCCGGCAAGGAACAAGACGGCAGCGACACCGTTCACCGCGAGGGCAATCGGCGCGAATTGGTTCTCCGCCGTGAATCGGGGCAGGTGGTGAGGAAAGGTGACCGTGAGCATTCCGAAGGCGACCGTCACGCCTATGACGAGGTAGGGCATCAGATCTTTGGTCCGCTTCCCGATCATCCCCGGTGGATGCCACACAAAAGAGAACGCCACGCCCCCGAGGAGACTGGCTGCACTGCGCAACAGCACGAAGCCCTGATCGGGAGAGGAGACCGCGTGAAACCCTTCGAGTATCCCCATTCCCAGTAAACCGCTCGCCACCCCCTGGAGCCTCTCGTCTTCCCACTCCGCTTTCCGCGCGAGTAACACCAGGCCCATCAGGCCAGCCGCCAACCCACCTAACGCTTCCACGGTGGAATGGAGCGGGAGGTTCACCCACATGTGATTCGGAAACAGGGATCGAACGAGCAGACCGGACAGGCCCGCAGCCGCGATCATACCGACGAGGAGGAGATCTTGCGCCGAGAGTTTGTGTTTCATCGTGCACTCACGGATTCGGCGACATTCGACACGATGCGTCGAGGACATTACGACGGCGTCGCAGCAAATTCAAGCAAGAAGGAAAGCAACGAAGGATGGTGGACTCCTGCTCCGGCGAGGGGTGAAACCGCATGGCCCTGTCGTTGCTTGGCTCCGCAACTTGTTCCGTCCATGACTGCGTCCGAACGGAACTTCGAACAATGCTCGCCATCGTGTGAGACGACCGCAGCAACAGAGCCATGCACCCCTCGCAGGTCGCAGCTAGTCCTACCATCCTCTTTAACGAGACTAGAAGCGCGCTCTTTCAGCGGGGGACAGCGACACGGATGAGCGATGCTGACAACCGTTAAGAGAAGGGCACGAGCAAGCTCGGAGGGATCATTTATATAGCGGAGGGGTACGCACGTTAGTACCAATCCAGACCAGCTCTTAAGGGGGAGACAAGTAAGTTTGGAGGAATGTAGACTGTGGGACACGTGCATTACAAAGGACCAAGGAGAGAACCAATGACGACACGCTTTCCACTTCTCATCGTGGCGACGGCTCTATGTGTCCTTCCTGCATGCGGAGGTCATCGGCCTACGCCTCAAGAGGAGCGAGCTGCAGAGACGGATAAACTGCTCCAAGGCGCTGAGCAAGGCACTGCTGAGGACAAGTACAACCTTGGCATGCGATACGAAAGAGGAATGGTCGTGCCGCAGGACTATCGTGAAGCGGTCCGCTGGTACCGGCTCTCTGCCATGCAAGGGTATTCCAATGCGCAATACAAACTGTGCGAGATGTCGGATAGAGGGCAAGGCCTGCCTCAAGACTATCAAGAGGCGTTCCGGTGGTGTGGTCTCGCGGCTGATCAGGGTCATGCGGGTGCGATGTTTACGCTCGGACGTCTTTATCATACCGGACATGGTGTGGCTCCGGATGTGGTGCGAGCGCATATGTGGTACAACCTCGCGGCTGCAAATGGTTATGACGACGGGAAGAAATGGCGAGACCGGCTTGCTGAGAACATGACCCCCGCTCAGATTGCCGAGGCGCAGAAGCTGGCGCGTGAGTGGAATGTCAAAATGAGTTTGCGAAATCCTTCTACTCAGGGATAAGGGCGGGAGTGGCCTCCCCTTCTATATTTTGGGGATCCTCAGCGTCTTGCTGATCATCAAACTTCCCGACAGGACGAAGAGTAAGGATAACGCATGGAGATTCGCCGGTCCGACCGCCCACGAGCCCCAGTAGAGGTTCTCGCCTACCCGCCCCTGCCAGGAGGCCACTGCGAGCATGCCGGTCAATATAATGGTGGTTGGAATGGGGGTGCCTTCGAAATAGGCCACTTTGTCGCTGCCTTCCGAGAGGCGCTCGGCGGTGACGTTGTACCGCGCCAGCCGGCTGACCCCGCAGCAGACGAAATAGATCAGCGCGATCCAATCCCACCCGCCGCGTAAGCCTGCCGCGAATCCGAGCACCGCGGGTGCCACGCCGAACGAGATGATGTCCGACAGCGAGTCCAGCTCGCGTCCGAGCGCCGAATGCTGATGCCGCCAACGGGCCACCCGGCCATCGAGCCAGTCGAAGACCAGCGCCGCCGGCGTGAGGGCCGCAGCGGCGAAGAAATACTCCAGCGATTGGCTGCCCATATAGAGCATGCTGCACAAGACGGCTGCGACTCCGCACCCGGCGTTGGCGAGCGTCAGCACGTCGGCCAGGTGGAACTCGCGGATCATCGAGAAGTGTTTTTGCGGAGAGGCCACGGCGGGGAAATCTACGCGTGCTGCCTAGGAATGTCCAGGTAATGCTCCCTCCAAGCTCGCTCGTCCCTCTGCTTGTGGAGTGCCACCCATGCTGGTCCAATTGCGCCCATGGAGGGAGCACCTCCCTTAATGTCGAGATCTGATTGATCCCGCGTGCGCACTCCGGGAGCACAGGACCAGCATGGGTGGTAATCCACTCTTATCTTCCTACGCCGACTAACCAGAGTATCAAAATCAGGCTCAGCGGCAGGCCCAAGAACCACATGATGATGTACGCCATAACAGTTCCTCCTCTTCTTGTTCGGTTACGCCGCGCGCGCCATCGGAGTCCGGCGCAGTCCCTCCTTGGCCCGGCGATACGTCAAGGACATCGGTTCGCCGGAGGCCAGCCATCCGCCGAGCAGACTGCCCATCAGCCCGATCAACAGCGTCGTGACGGCGCCGAGCGCCGAGTTGCGGGCTACCAAGGCCGCCGTGGGGTCCGCTCCGATCGTGGAGGACGTGGCCCAAACGGGCGTGCCGGCCAGCCCGCCGTACCATCCGCCGAAGAAACTGCCGGCTCCAAAGGCCGCCAGCATGAGAAACAGTGGAAGCGCGACGAGCCAGACGATCGTACCCTGAAGGGCGGCCGCCTCGGCCCGGCGCAGGCCGGCAATCGTCGCTGCGACCCAGCCGCCGATCACGAAGGAAAAGAAGGCGCCGAAAACGCTGAAGATCAGGCCGGCCAGACTCAGATGGTGCACGTTGACGACTCTCTTGCCGACCTGGTGCGCACCGACCGCGATGCCGATCAGCCCAAACAACAGGGCGACGGCGAGCGCCGCCAGGGCGCCAATCCAAATCGCGCTCCAGTATACCGGCCAGGCTTTCGTCGCCGCGCCGCCGGGGGCGATGACGACGTTATGCTCCTCGATATAGACCTCAGGAGAGCTTAGAGGCATAACTCCCTCCTTGTTAGAAGGTTTCCCAAAACAGGAATTGCAGAGAAAAAGCCAATCCCTAGGCACTGTTCCTAGGGATTATGGCGCAACATCGCGGCAATAGAGACTGTGGATTTCCCTGAGCAGGGGGTCGCGCCGGAAACCTTGTGCTCAAAAAGAACAATTGGTCTAGCCGGCACGACTGGGGGGAACCCTTGTGAGTGAGATGGGACCAGCCGTTGCTTCTACCCGCGAAGAGGAGTACAGAGCTTGACGGGTTTGAGGGCTTCAGACAGACATCCCCCTGGCTTCTGAGTCCAGGGGGCTGCGGCAAAGCGACCCGGACGCTCTAGCAAATCACGTGCAGCTTAGCCTGACGCTATCAAGAGAGCCAGACGCTCGGATAAGACTTCAACACCGTGATCACCCTATAGTGCGGCATGTCGCTCCAGCAGCGATGCCGAAACCGTTCTTGAACCGGATCAGACACAAAGGAGGCATAGCATGTCTATCAGCGCAGTCGCACCCGTGAGTGCTCTACTTCGATTCGCCATCAGAAAGGAGGCTCCCTTGAAACCACTCCGAGTCCTTTCCTTGAGCCTTGGATTGCTTCTCTCGTGCGCGTCGCTCGCCTCGGCGGAGATGCTGGCCCTTTTGAATTATGAGAGTAAGCCGGATCAGCAAGTGCGGCGGGAAGGGATCGCGATCATGGACATCGATCCCGAGTCTCAGGACTTCGGGAAGATCTTGATGGAGATTCCCCTGCCGTCCGATCTCGTGGCCCATCATATCTTCTTCAACCGCGATAAGAGCAAAGCGTACATCACGGCCTTGGGAAAGAGCATCTTGCACGTAGTCGATCTCACCAAATTTCCCTACCGGCTCCGCGCGATTGCCGTACCGGACTGTCAGGTCGGCGAGGATCTCGTCGTTTCGGAAGATAACAAGACGTGGTATCTCACCTGCATGGGCTCGAGCAACGTGATCATGGGTGACGCCGTAAAAGATCAGCCGATCAAAACGGTGAGCGCGGCGCAACCGGCGGATGCCTTTATCCTCTATCCACACGGGATTGCGATTCACAACGGCATCGATCGCGTTCTCGTCACCAGCAGCGTCAAGCCGGATATGTCCGAAGTGGGTGAGTCGGTCACGGTGCTGGAAGCCAGTACCGGGAAGGTGCTCTCGACACACAAAATCTCGACGAAACCTTCGCCAGCCAAATCGGCTCCCGTCGAAATCATGTTCAGCCCCAATGCGAATCCCCCGGTGGTGCACATCACCAATATGATGGAAGGGACCCTGTGGGCGGGAGCGTGGGACCCGAAGACCAAGGGATTTTCCTTCAATCAGATCGATGACTTCGGTCCGCGGGAACAAGCCATGCCACTGGAAATGCTCTAGAACGCGAAGGGGGACCGCTTGTTCGTGACGACGGCCAAGCCGGGCTTCGTCAATATCTATGACAACACCGATCCGCGACAGCCGAAGTTTCTCAAGACCACTCCTGCGGCTGCCGGCGCCCATCATAGCGTCTTATCACCTGATGAACGGTACCTGTTCGTCCAGAATAGCCTCCTCAATCTGGAAGGCATGAGCGACGGGTCGATCACGGTAATCGACCTGAAGAACGACAAAGTCCTGGGCAGCATCGATACCTTGAAGGCCGCGGGGTTCAACCCCAACTGCATCATGCTGCTGCCGAACCATTTTCAGAAAGGCGGATTGCGCGCGAGCGCGCAGTAATAATGATCCTTCCAAGCTTGCTTATACGCCCTCTCTCAGGGTGGGCTAGGTTGCTTCCAACTGCGCGCCTCGACGAGCACCGCCTATCTGACAATACGATATGGGCTGGTGTGCGCGTTGGGCGAGCAAAGGAAGCTGCCTAGCTCACCCATTCACTATTTTGCGGAGTCAAGCGACGACAGGGCCATGCGGTTTAACCGCTCGCCGGAGCAGCCTAGTCCAGCATCCGTCTGATTTGCAGAAAATCCTGATGGACGGAGAGGCGATAGGTGCCTTCTGCTGAGCAGTGTCGTGCCAGATAGGCTTCCACGTCGCGCCGGGCGGGCGGCCGGCTGATGGGCAGAAGGTTGAGCATGAATTCGGCAACGGCGTAAGCGGAAGCCGACTCCGAGGTCTCGACATGCGCCGGATCGAGCGTGATCGAGACGTCGTAGCGGTCGCCATGCTTCTTGCGGAACTCTGCGACGAGGCCGTCGAGATCGAAGCGGTGGCCGAAAAAATGGTCCAGCATCGCCATGCAGTCGGTGCCGCGATTCTGTATCACGACGACCGTCACGCCGGTCGGCGACATCCAGGACACGAGTTGCTCGAGATGCGCAAGCCATTCGTCCGCGGGAATGTAATACAGGGTATGGGAGCAGAGGACAAAATCGCCACGTGTCTCCGGGCTGGCGGCCAGAATCGGCGTCCCGATGGCATCGGCCTGCGGGATCGCCTGCCGGAGCTGGTTCAGTAAATAAGGATTGGGTTCAATCGCGATGGTTCGGTCGAAGCGGCCTGCGAAGGCCTTGGTCACCTCGCCATTGCCGGCACCGGCGTCGATGAAGACGTTTCGCGTCGGCAATCCGTCCACCAGCTTCTGCAAAAACTGTTTGGCGTTCCGCTTTTGATCGGTGTGGTCGAGAAAGATTTGGAAGGCCCGCTTGTAGTCCGCGCCCTGCGAGTCGAACACCTGAATGGGTTCTATCACCGTGGATGTCCTCCTCAGTGTTGAACGGTCTTCACTGCGTATCCGGTCGACACGCTCACGCGCTCTCCGCGCCTGATGGTCCCGCCCTGCAGCACTTTCGCATATACGCCGACATTTCCCTGATTCTTCTGGACGGCCGCTTAGTGGAATCTCCTGGGTTTCGGCTCTGAAGATACCGGTGGCATTGCCACACGATCGTGAGCAGTCTGCTTGGTCGCCAGCACATCGAGCAGGATGGCTACCAGCATGTCGCTCATCACGTTCACGCCCGAGCGCACCCGGGCGAGGATCCAATCGACGGTCATGATGAGGGGAATGGCAGCGGCGATGACGTGGTTCGGCAGACCCGCAGCCGAGAGCACGAGCGGCAACACGACCAGGCCGGCTTCCGGAATTCCCGCCACGCCGACCCCGGCCATGATGGATGCGCCGACGATCAGGAGCTGATGGCCCATCGACAAATCGTAACCGAGCGCCTGGGCGAGAAAGAGGGCGGCCATGGCCTCATAGAGCGTGATGCCGTCGTTGTTGAGGTTGGTGCCGACACAGGCCGCGAGGCGCGCCGATTCCGGCGACACGTGCATACGTTCCAGGCAACGGAGGGTGACGGGCACCGTGGCGAGACTGCTGTTGCACGATACGGCAGTCACGATCGCGTCGGCACCCAGGCCCACGTAGGTCTTGGGCGGCTTCTTCCCGATGAACCACGCGACGACCGGATAATAGACGAACGCGTGGAGCGTGAGGCCGACCATAATGGCGGTAAGAAAAACCATGAGCACGGAGAACACGCCGAGGCCTACCCTCCCGACGACGGACGCGAGGACGCCGAAGACGGCGAACGGCACCAGGTAGATGACCCACCACAATATCCGTACGAGCCAGTGATAGATACGTTCCACGGCTTGCACGATCGTTTCGATGGCGCCGTCGGTGTGATCCGTAGGAGCGTGGAACCGCCGCAACAGGGCGCCCATCAGGAGCGCGAGGACCACCACCCCGATGACGTTGTTGCTCGAAAACGGCTGCAGCATGGTGCTGGGAATATAGCTTGCGATCTGCTCAAGTGGACTGAGTGTGCCCTGCGGGCCGGCGGCGGCATCGGCGGGAGACGGCTTCGAGCCAGGGACGATACCCAACTCATCGACGTGGCCGTACCAGGCCAAACCCGGCTGCCACGCGTTCATAATCACGAGGCCAATGGTCATGGCGACCAAGACATTGATGAGGCAGATGAGGATCAGGTTCCTTCCCTGGCGCAGCGGCAGACTCGTGCGAATGAAGGCATCGAGAATCGCGAAGAAGATGAGTGGAATGGCGAGCGTCTTGAGCAGCAGAATCACGAACATGCCCAAGCGGCCGAGATGCTCGTTGCGCAAGCCGCCCAAGTACGGATCCTGGCCGAAGGCTGCTCCGAATGCCGTCCCGCACACCACTGCGATGAGCACTTGCGTATAGAGCGGTAAACGCCAACGGCTGTTGGTGGCCTGGTCCTCTGTCTGCTGCTTGTGCAGTCGCTCGGTGCTGGTCAATGTGGATCTCAGGGTACGATCTCAGATCTCAGATTTCAAACATGCTATCTCAGATTTCCGAACTCAAAAACTGGAATCTCTATTTCATATTTCCGACTGCTTCGGGCCGGACTGGCGGATTCGATCAAGTTCTTCGAGAAACGCGTCGCGGTCTTTTTGTGCTGCGGTGCGCGTTCGGACTGTGTCGTTCAGATGTCGGTGGCCGCTAATGCCGGAGTTCTTGAGTTGGTCGATCCAACCGTACAATTGCCGAGAAATACTAAGACAGTGCGATTTGAGATCTGCCATTTGAGATTTGAGCATAGAGCATAGAACGGACTTCGCCAGCGGAGCCCCGTGCGATATAAAGAAAGGCGAGAAGTTCACTCGTGCTTCCGCGCTCAAAACCTTCGGCGATGTTGTTGGACATGGAGAGGGCGGCGCGTTCTAGTTGATCGCATAATCCAGCGTGACCGCGAAAGGCCTGGTGCTCGGTGAGGGCATAGGTGTGGCGGCCGAGATCGACGGCGGCTTGCCAGACGGGAAGGTCTTCAAAGGACTTGTATTTCATAGTCGCCTAGGGCGAATCTCAGATCTCAGAT
>CAMLHQ010000104.1 GCA_946479785.1 uncultured Nitrospira sp. | reverse complement strand
GATGTGGGTGAACTAGGGATTACCCTTGAAGGCGATAAACGCAAAGAGCCAGGCCACTAAGACCGGCGTGCGGCAATCCGCGAATCTGCCGAAGCCCAGCCGGCATCGAACGGACAGCCTGGGCTGTCAATATCAATGATCAAGGGTGCGTGATCCGAGGGTATAGGTTTTGGGAGTGTTCAATCGCTTGTGGATCGCGGCGCTTAAGAAAGATCACGGAATTCTTATCTGGGACAAAATATTCCAGACACCGGCCGGTTTTGGGAATACGGCTCAGATAAATCTCCTCAGCATCGGCATGGCATGCTCGACGCAGAGACGGCCCTCGGCGATTGCCTCCTTTGCACGGTTGTATTCCATCAGACCGATGTGGCCGAGGCGGGGAACGAGCAACACGTGCGGCGGGTCGCCGGCAAGACGTGCGCGGGTGATGTAGTCCTGCATGATATTGATCGAATTGGCCAGCACGTCGAAATAGCCGGGGGTCGATGATTCCTGGGGCAGCAGGCGGGGAGTGATGTGTGCGGCCTGCTCGCGCAATCCCGGCGGCAATTGGCTCAACAGCCGACTGACGAATTCGTGTGAGTCATGCGGAGGCGCGGTTGACTTCTGCGGAAGATGCTTGGTGTGGAACTGCCGGCCTAACAGATCTCCATTGAGATTGACCGCGATCGTGACCTCCGCACCGAGCGCTCGGCAGACCGAGACCGGGACCGGATTCGACAGCCCCCCGTCGCCAAGTAGTATGTCGTCGATACGGACAGGACTAAATATCCCCGGGATGGAGATCGACGCCCGCACCGCGTGATCGATGGGGCCCGATTGCAGCCAGATCTCACGGCCGGTCGCCAGATCCGTCGCGATGGCGGCATAAGGTTTGGGATAACTTTCGATCTTTTCGGTAATCCCGAGCCTGCGAAGAAACGCGACAACGAGTTCGCCGCTGATCAGTCCGCCGTCGGAAAGCCGGACATCCATGAGGCCGATAATATCCCGCCACGTCGCTGCCTCCGCCCATTCACGCAGCCTTCCGAGCTGCCCCGCGACGTACGCTGCGCCCACCAGGGAGCCGATGGATGCGCCGCACACGATATCGGGCTCGATGCCGGCCTCGGCCAAGGCATCGATGACGCCAATGTGGGACCAGCCGCGAGCTGAGCCGCTGCCGAGTGCGAGGCCAATCCGTGGTCGTCTCATAGCGTGTCCCGCTTTTGGGCGTCTCTCAGTAGCCGATGTCATGTCTTAATGCAAGGGGTAAATGGCAAAAATTAAGGGGGCGGGACTCTTTTGAAGGCCATCGGTCCTACTTAGCCCACGGCACTACCGTACAGCCAGGCCGACGCAGGAGAAGAGGGCAGGCTCATCGCTGCTTCGGAAAGCGCGCGGCAATTCGCGAATCGGCCGAAGTCCGGCCGGCCGTCGGCGGTTGGATCGAGGGGTTGATGCTATGAATCATGTTGGCCTGCTGCTAGGAAAAGAAAAAGGGGACAGGCGGATTTACTAGAGCGATTCGATGCATCAGAGTCCCGCCCGACCCTGTGGCTCAGCGCTACTTCCGCAGGCGCGACGCAATCCGGGAATCTGCCAAAGCCCTCCTCCGGTTAAGCTTCAGTTCATTGTCAGCACGACGCGGAATCGCGCTTTGCCGCTCATCATGCGCTCGTAGCCGGCACCAGCTTGTTCGAGTGCCAGTGTCTCAATCATGGGTCGAATCCCTGTGAGGGCGCAAAAGTTCAACGTGTCTTCAGAATCTCGGGCCGTTCCGGATGGCCACCCTCGAATGGACCGGCGCTCCATGATGAGTTGAACCGGTGTCACGTTGATGGGATCGGCTGAAGCCCCGACGACAAGCAGTTGCCCTCCAACTCCAAGTCCATCAATAAGGGCCGACATGGCCTTACTGTCCGGAGCGGTTGCAAGAATGACTGAAGCGCCGCCAAGGCTCGTGAGTTCTTTCGCAGCGTCGACGGCCTCTGTGTCGAGGTACCGGGCGGCGCCAAGTTTCATCGCGAGGGACTCCTTGTCCTTGCCTCGACCAATGGCCACTGTGTGAAATCCCATCTTACTCGCGAACTGGATGCCAAGATGTCCGAGTCCCCCTAGACCTTGCACGGCCACAAGGTCTCCTGCAACCGCCCCACTATGGCGCAGGCTATTGAACGTCGTGACGCCCGCACACAATAGGGGGGCCGCTTCCGCCGGAGAAAGCGCGTCGGGAATCGCCGCGACCGCTTCGGTTCTGGCGATCATGTACTGCGCGTATCCTCCGTCTTCCTGGAATCCAGTCACTTGGAAGTTCCGGCAGCCCATGAAATCGCCTCGCCGGCAAGGATCGCATTGACCACAATGTCCGCCGTGCCAGCCCACGCCCACCCGCTGGCCCTTCTTCAAGGCTGTCACGCCAGCGCCAACTTCGTCGATCACTCCCGCCACCTCATGGCCCGTCACACGCGGGTATTGCAGGCCTGGCCAATATCCCTCCTTCGCAAACATGTCGCTATGGCAGATTCCACAGGCTTGCACTTTGATGCGGATTCGGTTGGCGCCGGGTGACGGGATTTCGCGCTTGACTACTTCGAATGGCTTACCCGGTGCAGGAATTTGAGCGGCAATCATCTGCGGCATGTCGGCCTCCTTGTTCTGATCACGGCGCCGTTAGCCAATTCGCTATTTCTTACAGCTGGGAGTCGTCGGCTGGGGATTATTTTCTACCTGTCCTGGTTTGTAGTGCGTCTTTCCCCCATGCCCCGCATGTTCTCCTTTGGGCTCATCATCGAACTCAGCGACCGCCACATGCTTGAGCCAATAGCCTTCCTCGCCTTTCGCGCCGTGCATGGAGGTATCGCCGGTCGCTGGAGTATTGGTCCGATGGAAATGGTTGAAGCCTGTCTTCCCGCCGTCAGGCTGCGATTCCTTGCAAAATCGGCCTTTGACACCTTGACCAACGAACAACAATTTTGCCGAGGGGTCGCTCACGGACTTATCGAACATCATGAATTGCACCCGGCCATTGCCTTCATCCAGCCATAGATGGTTGGGCGCGTTCGGGTGGATCGGCACAAACGTATAGGATTGTGCGAGCGCCGCTCCGATACTGTTGATGACCTCAGGCGAGGGAGCCGTTGCTTCTTCGGCATGAGTGCGGCTGACCCAAGCGGCACCGAGCAAACCCAGTAACATGACACTCAGAATCCACATCTTGGTATGCATAGAAACCTCCCAGGTGTCAGGAATGAAACTAGCCCATTGCTAAGCATTCTCCCCTAGTCAAGGGGCCGTATACGTGGCACACGGATTTGTTCTTAGTCAAGAGACCGTATTCCTGCCATAGATGTGGGTGAACTAGGGATTACCCTTGAAGGCGATAAACGCAAAGAGCCAGGCCCACTAAGACCGGCGTGTCGCAATTCGCGATTCCGCCGAAGCCCAGCCGGCATCGAAGGGACAGCCGGGGCTGTCGATGTCGATGAGAGGACTTGATGCATGACCCATTGAACAAAGGCGCAGCTTCTCTACTGACTCACCGTCGGGCCAGACGATTCCTCCAACGAGTTTCTGCTTCCGGTTCACTGGAACACACACCACTTGAATAATCGTTCTTTTCCTTCTCGTTGTGGGATTGTCAGTGAAAATTGCCGCTGTTAGAATACCCCCCTTAAGAGACTCCTCGCCCGCTTCATCACTGCGTTTGGTTTGCTTGATGGATCCTTCATTTCGGCCTTCTCGAGAACAACTTTCGGCACTCTTGGCCATCAGTCGTCTTCTGACCTCCTCGGTCGATCTTCCGTCCCTACTTAAACTGATTGTTACCTCGGTGACGGAACTTCTTGAATGTGAAGCTAGCAGTCTGTTCTTGATCGATCCAACAGGTGAACAACTCATGCTAAGCGTGGTGACAGGCCCGGTAAGCGGCGAAATCAAGGAACTTCGCATGAACATTGGTGAAGGCATCGCAGGATGGGTTGCGAAGAATCGAAAGAGTCTGATCGTCAATGACGCCAAGCATGATCCCCGGTATTTTCCAGCTGTGGACAAACTAACAGGGTTTCAAACCCGTTCAATTCTTGCCGTGCCTTTGATGGACCACGAACAAATTGTGGGCGTGCTTGAAATACTCAACACGGCCAAGGCAAAACAATTCGATCAATCGGATTTGGAACTCTTGTCGGTGTTTGGGTCATTCGCCTCCGTGGCATTGAGGAATGCCGAGTTAGTGGCCACGATGCGAGATGAAAGCCAGATACTCAAGGGGTCAGTAGAAGAACGATATCGGACACTGATTGTGGAGAGCCCTCGTATGCGTGAAGTGGTGGAGACGTTACGAAGGGCGGCCCGTAGCAATAGCACGGTATTGTTGCTCGGAGAAAGCGGCGTGGGAAAGGAAATCCTGGCTCGATCCGTCCATAACTGGAGTCCTCGGGCGAGTAAACCATTTGTGGCCGTCAACTGTGTTGCGTTGTCGGATCAGTTGCTTGAAAGCGAATTGTTCGGGCACGAAAAAGGCGCCTTCACCGGCGCCCATCAACAAAAGAAGGGTTTGTTGGAAGTCGCTCAAGGCGGAACGATCTTTCTCGATGAAATTGGCGATATGAAGACGAATCTGCAGGCGAAGTGGCTTCGCGTCTTGCAAGATCGGGAGTTTGATCGTGTAGGAGGGACACAACCCATCAAAGTGGACGTTCGGGTTATCGCAGCGACGAACCAAGACCTGAAGGAGGCCATCAAAGACGGCCGATTTCGGAAAGACTTGTTCTTTCGCTTGAACGTCGTCAGCGTGACGATTCCGCCTCTGCGTGAGCGACGGGAAGACATTCCAGCGCTTGCGAGGTTTTTTGTTGGCCGGTATGCCAAAGACATGAAGCGTCCACACTTGACCATTGACCCAAAGGCCATTGAAGCGTTGCGTCAATATGACTGGCCTGGAAACGTGCGCGAGCTGGCCAACGTCATCGAACGAGCGGTGGTTCTCGCGAGCGGGGATGCTATTTCTGTGGATGACTTGACCCTCGAGGCAGTGGAGACGAATGGCCGACCCACGGAAGAACTGATGACCCTTCCGTTCCACGAATCGGTCGAGCACTTCAAACGCATGAGGTTGCAAGAGGCTATTGCCAAAGCCCGTGGAAGCAAAACCAAAGCTGCTCAGGCTCTACAGCTTCAGCCGACCTACCTGTCTCGTCTGTGCAAGCAAATGGGAATTTCGTAATCTGCGAAGTTACCCCAAGGAGTTGATCACCGCCGAATCCATGGGGGAACTGAGTTTTCATCAGACGAGGACCGCGACTCATAAACGCTTCAGACCTCGTTGATGATGGAGATGGCCTGCGGTTTATTTCATCACCTCACCCCACTTGTTATGCCACCTTCCATTTTTGGGTCACGGGTTCTTGTCGTCGCATTCCTGAGCCAATTCTGACGTGACCTTCACCTTATCTGTTCTGATAAGACGTTATCTCTTCGGATAGGGAGAGAGACACCTCGCCGCTGGCTTCTCTGCTTTCATCCCGCGGCAAACTTCAACCGGTCATTCTGTGATTTGATGTGGGTTTCCCCATTGAATCCCGCTGCTTTCGTCATGCTCCTCGGTGCAACTCATCAGGGGTGAATGTCTGCTCATGCTGAACGTTGTGCAAGTGGCATGGCCGTTGCCATCCGGATGAAGCAGATGCAGCCGAGTGAAACAATTCTAACCGGGAGGGATTGCCATGAAGACACTTACCAACATACTTGTGGTTTCAAGAAGAAAGCAGCGGGGAACGGTCATGAAGGTATTGAGACCGGCCCAGTTGGTTTTTGTATTGGGGATGGGATTGACCTTGATGAGTTGCGGAGAAGGCAGCAACGGGGCAGTTTCCGCACAACAGGGTACGGGCACCGCTTTCGTTGCGCCGACTGTGTTCCAGGCTGCTGGGCCAAACATCGCCTCGATTCAAAACACGGTCGATCAGTACCGGCTTGCCATGGGGGCGACAAACAACGGCAATGCGCCCGGGCCGCTTCCCAAGGACAGTGGTCACCGGGAAATCAACTGGGACGGCGGGGGCAACAATGATACGACGACAGCGCCTGTCACGCCATTCAACACATTCCTGAACACGCGCGGCGCCCAGTTCACCACGCCGGGGACAGGCCTTTCGCAGGCTCCCCCTTCGGGCGGGCCCCAAGGCGGCCTGGCCACGCTCTTCAACAATGCGACCTACGGCACCATCTTTAGTACCTTCAGCCCTTTGCGGCTGTTCACCCCCGTGGACAGCAACATCACCGAGGCGCTGTTCTTCGTACCCGGCTCCAATGGAACTGTGCCGGCAAAGGTCAGCGGCTTCGGCGCGGTTTTCACGGACGTTGACCTCCCAGACGGGAGCGGGCCTGGCAATACGAACGGAGGCCGCAAAGCCAGCACGCACATCGAGTGCTTCGGTATCAATGGGGAGCTGCTCTTCAGTAGCTCTGCCCCAGCCTCGCCAGGAGATGGAAGCCTTTCTTTCGTCGGCGTCGTCTTTGCCGACGCGCGCATCGCCCGAGTCCGGATCACGAGCGGGGATGCTGCGCCGGGGCCAAATGATGATGGGACACATGACATCGTCATGATGGATGACTTTCTTTACGGCGAACCGCAGCCCATACAGCCGATACCATGATGCCGGGATGCCCCACAGGGTAGATTGATCTTGTGGGGCATTCGCTCTGATAATAGAGTCTGCTTTCGGGCTTCTGCACAAGGAGGTTGCTATGTCTGTCGCCGCGTCACGCCGGGCCGGATCCGGTTTTTTCCTATCGTGGAGGACGCTCGCACCAATCCTTGCGTGCACTTGGAGCCTGGCGGTTTCGGTACAGGTCTTTGGCGGCGAACCGGCATCCGCGATCCTGGGCGTGTTGGCTGGAGAGGTCAAGGTCATCCCGCCGGAAGGAGGGGTCGCGAAACCGGCATCAAACGGCATGACCGTCACCGTCGGGACAAGAGTACAGACGGGTAAGAAGTCCACCGCGCTTGTCACCTTCCTGGACGGGAGCACCCTCACGGTCCAGCCCGAATCAGACGTCACGGTCAAGCAAGCTGATGTCGGCAAGAAACGGTCGCGCGTGACCGTCGGAGTCAACGTGGGCACCGTATGGGCCCGCGTTGTAAAACTGGTCGACCCGGAATCGTCGTTCTCTTTGCAGTCAAACACGGCGACGGCGACCGTGCATGACGGTTTGATCGGCGCGCGTCAGGAGCCGGACAACACCTTCAGTTGCTGGACCCGAGCGGGTGATCTATGGGTGCTCGAACCCACCGGCCGTGCCAGGGCAATATTGAAACCGGGTCAGATGGATATCGTGAAGGCCGGGGCCCCGTCTAACCCGCAGGCGTTCTTTTCCAATCACAGCGCCTTGCGGGTTGAGACACCGGTCTCCGTGCTGCCGGTGATACTCATGCCGGACCGGGCCAGGATGGCGGGCTTTACCGACCCGGACACGGACGTGAACCAGGTTTTCGGATCCTACACAGGAATGGATGGCGAAGGTCATCGGGTGGTGGAAGTGCCAGCCGGCGTGTCGGGACCCTTTACCCTGATTCTTCAGGGGGAACAGGACGGCCCGTTTCTGATCCGCATCGGTGCGCTCTACAAGGGCGTGCCTGTCGACCAACATCAAGTGAGTGGCACATTACAACGGGGCGCTCGGCTCACGGCCCAGCTGACACAGCAGCTGGAAGGCATGACCAACGACGCAAAAACCGCAAAAGTGTCGGGCGTCATGATCGGACCGCTAGAATCCACGGACCTGCAGCTTCCCGGCAAGGTCGGAGTCTTGGAGAAGCCCTAGCCAGGACTGGGTTGTCGGCATTCTGTTCATGGGATAGACAAATCCTGCCCCAGCAGCTCATAGACTGTGAGCGGCTCGTCATGCCCTCTCAGCGTCACCTGATCAATCGCCCGATACAAGAACCGGCCCCCTGCTACCTTCCGTGTGCTCTCGGTCGTGAGCACGCGGGTGCCGAATTGCTTATTCAAATTCTGCAGGCGCGAAGCGACGTTCACCGCGTCTCCGATTACTGTGTAGGCCAGCCGTTCCCGCGAGCCCATGTTCCCGACCACCATGGGACCAGTATTGATGCCCACCCCGATGTCGAGAGGTGGGAGCCCGCGGTGCGACCATGAGGCCTTCAGACCGTCCAGCTCGCGGACCATCTCGAGCGCTGCCTGACAGGCAAGACCCGCATGGTCCGGCTGTTCTCGAGGAGCATTCCAGAAGGCCATCACTTCGTCCCCGATATATTTGTCCAGCACGCCGTCGTGACGGAAGATAATGTCCGTCATGGCCGTCATGAAATCGTTCATGAAGGACACCAGGAGGTGCGGATCCACGGAGCGGGAGAGCGTTGTGAATCCTCGGAGGTCGCAGAACAGCACGGTCATGACCCTGGTTTCTCCGCCGAGCTTGAGCTGTTCGGGCTGTTGAAGCACCCACTGGCTGACCGAAGGCGAGAGATAGCGGGACATCAGGTCCTGAACCAGTTGCCGTTGAGCTTGCTCAAAGAAAATCCGATAGGCTTGGGTCGCTGTGAACCCCAGGAGCACCGCTACCAAAGGATAGACCATGTTGAGGAGCACGCCTCTGTCGAACGAGAGGCTGCCCGCGATCAGATAGAGGAGCGACCATGCCGCCACGCCGCCAATTCCGTTGAGCGGGCGCGCGGCGGCGGCGAAGATGGCACCCGTCAATGCGGCGGCATAGATCAGTAAAACACTTGTCGCTCGAGACGCGGGCGTCAAGTATCGTTCCGCCAGCAAGGTGTCGACGGCGCTCGCCTGGACTTCAACGCCCCACATGCGCGTTGCGGAAGTCGTCGGTGTGGCAAACTCATCGATGCCGCGAATGGTCAGGCCCAGTAGCACAATCTTGTCCCGAACGAGACTCTCGTCAAACGATCCGCTGATGACGTCCACAAACGGTACGATCGGAAAACTTCCGCTCCCGCCGGGAGACGACGGCGGACCGGAAAAATTGATCAGCATCCGTCCGTTGTCCACCACCGGGATCGTCCTGCCGGCTGCATAGATCATGGCGCTCGTGGGATCTTGATCCAGAATATTGGTCCGTCGGATGAATTGGGAGATAACGGCGAGAGAAAAAGAAGGAAGCAGTCCCTCGCCCGACTGAAGCAGGAGCGGAAGACTACGGACAACGGTATCGCGATCCGTCGTGACATTGACGGATCCCTCGGCGACGGCTGTCGCGGCGATGCGCGGCGTGGCCCGGACGAAGACGTCAAAGGCCTGGACGACGCCAGGGCGGGGGTGGAAGGTGCCAGGGCCCTGCCCCTCCACGGGAAAGACGACGTTGCCGGCACGCGAGATGGCGTCGATCAGGCCGGAGTCGTCCACTCCGGGAGCATCGAAAAACAAGTCCAGGGCGATGACACGGGCGCCGGCAGCCCGCAACCGATCGATCGCCTGCGCATAGAGCGCCCGCGACCATCCAACGAGCGGTCCGTGTCGGGGCAGCATCTCACGATAGCTCCGCTGGTCGATGCCGACGATCACAATGGCTCCGGAGAAACTTTCGGTCTGATCAGTGAAGAGAAAGTCGGTGCCGCGCAATTGAGCGTTGGCGAACAGCCCACTGAGAAACGCAGCGCTTAAGAGACTACCCACCAGGAGCGAGAGAAGGGCAGCGACGGCAAATTGCTTCAGGCGGGGAGCTGGCATCGCGCCATTTTAGAAAACCTGTCCCGTCCGATCAATCGGGGGGCTTTATCGGTGCAACTGTCCCAGCTAGAAGACGGTGATCCTGCAAGTTTTAGGATGGATCAAAAACCTCAATAATTATTGAGGTTTTTGTATTGGTAAAACGAGTAATTCATGGATGGTTCAAAATCAACTGGTATTGGTCCAGTTTGTTCCTTACACCGGTCACGGCAGAGTGCAATGAGGGGACGGTAATTGCACATCTGGACATCTCTAAAACTTCATCAGTTTCACTCCAAAGTAGTCGTGGTTAAGAAGTGGCAAGATGCCCCGCAATGACTAAGACTGGCGTGTCGCCTCTTGTCTTTCTCATTATGTCTCTGGTCATTACAGCTTTACTGACTCCGATC
>CAMLHQ010000103.1 GCA_946479785.1 uncultured Nitrospira sp. | reverse complement strand
CTCAAGGTCGGCGACCGCATCGTGGCCTGCAACGGCGCATCAGTCGCAGCGGTCAAAACCGACCGTGATGCCAAACACTTGTGCCAAGTCGAAGCGGGTGAAACGTTACAGCTCGATGTGCGACGCGCGGGAAGTCCCATGAATCTGGTCATCACGGCAGATAAGCGGCCGGGGCTGTAGAAACGACGCACGAGAAGGCATGAAAGGAACCGGATGGATCGCGACCGGCCTCAGCAATCAGGAACCGACGCCTTGATTAAGAAGTTGCACGAACGGCCGCAGATGCCGCTGGCCGACTGGCTCCGGGCGCCCGCACATATCCATTACAAGGCCTTTCGCATGTCGGACCCGCCGGCGCAGCGAAAAGCGAGCCGGGAAGAATTCCAATCCTGCCTGGGGGCGTTCGCCATCACGCAGGACAATATGGTACTGCGTGAAACGTTCGGCTACGGGGTGAAAGACGCAGCCAACGGTGAGCGGTTGATAGTCATCTGGCAGGCCCATACCGAATACTACAATTATCAAATCTGGCATTTGCCCGATCCTGCAAAAGCGGAAGTCGCGTTCGGGCCTTTGACGTTTCCGAACTATAAGTTTCCCATCACGCCGTTGGGAACGGAAGTCTGTCGCCTGGACTTTCTCCTGTCCTCCGACTCGCTGCCCTCGCGCGAGCAAATGCGATCGATGTTGCCGGGTCCTGTGCTCTACGGCAGCAAAATTCTCGATGAACAGACGAGCCTCGTAACCAGTTTCACCCACGACGAATTCGAACGAGAGCGTTATTGGGTGACGCTCGGGCCGACGCGTGTGCAGGCCTCGCGCCTGAAGGAAATCGTCGATGCCATCGTGCGGATCGAGACGTATTACCACTTGTTGTTGATGCAGAAGCCGCTGTTTTCAGCCGCCATCGACCAGGTCTACAAGTTCGAGCAGGTGCATTTGAAACAACGCGAGATCATCAGTGGCCACATCGCCCATGCCGATTCGCAGACCCTGCAACGCTGGCTCAACAGTCTCACCCAAGACCTGCTGAAGACGAATCGAATTGCGGGCAAACTACATTTCGAGCTCTCCGCTTCGGTGCCCTATGACAAGATCGTCCATACAACGCTCGCTTCCCTCACGGAGAAGCCGTTGGAGGCCTACAGGCCTGTGTCCGACTACGTGCTCAGTGGCATTACAGGCGTTGCCGAAGGCTATCAACAGTTATTGAAGAGGATCGATACGTTACGAGGCGGCTTTGAAGGAATCATTTCGATCATTCGCGCTCGCGTCGATCTCATTCTGGAGGGTCAGAACCTCGCGCTCTTGCAAAGTGTCGACAAGACGACGAAGAGCCAGGTCATCCTGCAACATACGGTCGAAGGATTGTCCGTGATTGTGATTGCCTATTATGTGGCCGGGCTTGGAGGCTACATCTTCAAGGGATTTCAGGAAATGGGATGGCTCAAGAATGCCAATCTCGCCTCGGCGATCTTTGTGCCGGTCGCTATCGGTCTCGCCTTCGTCATCACAACATTCAGTAAGAAGTATCTGCACAAGAAGTGGTCGTGGGAGCATCCCTCAAAAGATCCGGTTGAGCCTCACGGGTGAACCTGATTCGAGAGGTGTTCAGTCAGCGCTTGAGCCAAGAAGCGTCCTGTATGCGAGCCATCGATTTTCGCCACTTGCTCCGGCCTGCCTTCCGCCACGATATGTCCGCCTGCTGCTCCCCCTTCCGGACCCAAATCGATCACCCAATCAGCCGATTTGATGATGTCAAGATTGTGCTCGACCACGACGAGGGTATTGCCGGCGTTGACGAGTTTATGCAGGACGGCGAGGAGTTTCTTTACATCGTCAACATGCAGGCCGGTGGTCGGCTCATCCATAATATAGAGCATGCCGGGAGACTGGCCCCGGCTTTGGCGGTGCCTGTGCCCGTTCATTGTCAGTTCTGCCGCGATCTTCAATCGCTGGGCTTCGCCGCCTGAAAGAGTCGTGGCTGATTGGCCGAGGCGCAAATAGCCCAGGCCGATGGAGGAGAGCAGATGCAGTCGTTCTTGGAGTTTCGGAGTACCGGTGAAGAAGGAGAGCGCTTCGTCTACGGTCATGGACAACACTTCTGAAATCGTCTTTCCCCGGTAGCGGATCGCCAGCACTTCCGGTTTGAACCGTTTTCCCTCGCAGATTTCACAGGGTGCGTACATATCCTCGAAGAAGTACATCTCCAGTTTTTCAACCCCCGCCCCTTCGCAACGCTCGCAGCGGCCGCCAGCTGCGTTAAATGAAAAATGACTCGGCGTGAAACCCTGCCGTAGCGCGTCACGTTCCCCTGCAAGCAGGCGCCTGATCTCATCGAAGGCCTTCAGATACGTGACTGGATTTGATCGCGGTGTTCGGCCGATCGGCTGCTGATCGATCAATCGCACACCCTTCAAATGTTCGATCCCTTTGATGGCCTTGAATCGTCCCATCGGGAGGGATGCGATGCGGAAGGCGCGAGCCAGCGCTCGATAGAGCGTGTCTTCGACGAGCGTGCTCTTGCCCGAACCGGACACCCCGGTAACGCAGATCAACATACCGAGTGGAAACCGCACGACGAGGTCTTTCAAGTTATGCTCGCTGGCGCCGGCGAGCACCAGGACATTGCCGCTGCCGGAGCGCCGCGACTTCGGCAAGGGGATGTGTTCCTCACCTCTGAGGTAGCGAGCGGTGATCGCTCGGCGATCATGCAAAAATTCATCGGCCGGAGCGGCACAGATGATCTCACCGCCTTTTTCGCCGGACTGCGGTCCAAGTTCGACGATATAGTCGGCTGATTCGATCATCTGGCGATCGTGCTCGACGACCACCACCGTGTTACCGACGGCGGCCAGATCCCTGAGAATTCCGGCCAACAAGTCCGTATCCCGCGCATGGAGGCCGATCGTCGGTTCATCGAGCACATAGAGCGTGCCGACGAGGCGCGCGCCAAGCTGATTCGCCAGCGACACCCGCTGCGCTTCACCACCTGAAAGGGTTTTGGTCTGTCTGGCGAGTGTGAGGTACCCGAGGCCGACCCGCACCAGAAAGCCGAGCTTGGCCTTGAGCTGACGCAGGATGTCCGCGGCGACATCTTGCTCAAACGGGCGCAAATCCAAGGACTGAAGCCAGGCCATCACGCCCTCAATCGTCATCTCCGTGACCTCATGAACGTCCGTGGAGGCGATTTTCACGAAACGGGCATCCGGTTTCAGGCGGCTGCCGTGACAACTGGGGCAATCGAACGGTGTACGATAGCGGCTGAGCAGGACGCGTACGTGCAGTTTGTAGCGCTTCCCTTCAAGGTACTCGAAGAAATTGTTGATCCCCTCGAACGACTTGTCGCCTTTCCACAGTAGTTGTTGCGTCTCTTTGGACAGGAATTTGAATGGGACGGTGATGTCCACGCCGTGCCGTTTCATGGCCAGGAGCAACTGCTTCTGCCACCAATCGGTTCCCGGTTTACTCCAGGGCTCAATGGCGCCGTTGAGCAGTGATTTGTTGTGATCGGGAATGACGAGCTCCGGGTCGTAGTGCAGCACGTTGCCGAAGCCTTTGCATTCCGGGCAGGCTCCCAGAGGATGATTGAATGAAAACGAGATGGGCCTGAGCGGTTCAAACGTCCGTCCGCACCGTTGGCAGAGATAGCTCGTGCTGTACGATTGCAGACCCTGGCCGATCACTTCGACGGCGCAGCGGCCTTCTCCTTCTTGAAAGGCGGTCTCGATGGCTTCGACTAGGCGCGACCGGTTCTCTTTCCTATTCAACAGACGGTCCAGCACGACGTAGCAGGTTTGCTCCTTATGAAATGAAGGCAGCTTGGTCTCGTGGAGATCCACGACTTCATCGCCGACTTTCAGCCTTGTGAAGCCGCGTGTCAGGAGCGATTGGATGAAGGCAGGTTCCTGTTTTGCCGATGGAACTGCCGTCGGAAAGAGTACCATCGCACGGCCGTCTGGAAAGCGCGTGAGGAGATCCTCAGCCACGGCGTCGGGACGAAAGGACCGCGCTTCCTGACGACAGTCCGGACAGATGGGTTTGCCGATTTTGGCAAAGAGCAGGCGAAGCAGGTCTGCGATTTCTGTTGTCGTGCCGACCGTTGAACGGGCTGTCCGCACTTGATTCTTTTGTTCGATGGCAATTGCCGGGCGGACATTAAGCACCCGATCGACATCCGGCCGAGCGACCTTATCCAGAAACAAGCGTGCATAGGTGGAGAGCGATTCCACATAGCGCCACTGGCCTTCCGCAAAGATGGTGTCGAAGGCCAATGAGGATTTGCCAGAGCCGGACAGGCCGGTAATGGCAGTGACTTTGTTGTGGGGGATGCGGAGCGAGATGTGTTTGAGGTTGTTTTGGCGTGCGCCTTCGACGATGAGGTCATTGGAACCCGATTCTAGTCCATCAGAGTTGGGCACGTCGGATTTCCTCCACAGGATGACCGAGCATCCTAGCAAGCCGAGGGACGCGCTTCAACGATGAGGTGCCGGCGGCTGGTCCGCGGTGGTTTTGCGGGTAAGAATCGTAGTTTGTCTTGGGGATTCTTCGAGTGGATGAGAGGATGGTGCAATCACGATTCAGGCTCCGGTTCGACAAACATTTCGGCTCATGTCAGGATACGACTCCTGAGAGGATGTCTTAGAAAAGGAACATTTCCAATGACCCAGCCGACTGTCCCGAATAATTATCTGGAGATCGGGCGCCAACTTGCCGGGCTTTTGGGCTCCAGTCTGGAAGGGCCATCAGGAGAGGCACTGAAAGAACTCGCGCGCGCCTATGATCCGTCCGCCAACGAAGCCCGCATCAGCGCGGAAGTGTTTCTGTTTCACAAATATCTCATCGTCCAAACCTGCGTAGGGATGTTTCCAGAGTCGGAAGTCGAGCGGGTGATCGGCGGTCTTTTTGCCGCCTTGAACGAGCGTGCGACGGGGCTCGAGTTCAGTCAAGAACGGCAGAATGCGATGGAGCAGATGTGGCAGATGAGGGCCAAGCAATTCGACCGCCCCTTCACACAAGACCGAGAGCATTTTCTCGACGAGGGGAGCGACGGAGTGTTTTGGAAACGGTCGATCACCCAATTCTGCCAAAATGTGCGTGAGATCGAACACCCACCCGATATTTGGGCCGGCGGCAAGGGCCCGTCCCATAAAGCCAGCAGTACCGTGACGGAAACCGTCGACTATCTCGTCTCAGCGATGACCGAGATGAGCCGACTGCATTTCGGTTCACCTGCTTAAACGCCTGCTAAAAATACAGCCTATCCTGCATCCTGCTAATTGTAGGAGAAGGGCGAGAGCGCATAGAGACGGGCAGGTTCGGCGGCTGGATAGTGAGCGGACAGATAGTCGCTGAGCATCGCCGCGGATTCGGGGCTGATGCGGGTCAGTTCAACTCCAAACTCCAATCCCTCCGTCCATCGAACCACGGCTTCCTCGATCGTAATGGGCTGAGATGCTTCGGAAAAATAGACCTGGACCGTCAGGGCCGTTCCCTTGGTGACCGGCTGGGTCCCCCGGGCGCGCCATCCCTGTCGTGACATGTCGATCAGCATACCCTCATTTCGGCTTTCACCTATGCCATATTCGATTCGGTAGCTGACGCAGCGGCGTTTGCCGAGGCGGGGTTCGTGAAATGCCCCCGCGGAGGGCCGGCCGGTTCCGTCATCGCCGTTGGCTCTGCCCGGTTGTTCGGAGCGGCTGCGGGATCGTCGCAGGAGGTTCCACCCATGCGATGCCCCAGCAGCGGTCAAGGTCGCCACACCGCAAATTGAGAAGAACTCAATCAAGCTGATCATGGCTTGATCCCTTGCATGCATTGACTTTATCCCCCGCCAGAATGTTCCGGTAGTATTCGAAGAGGGTACCTCGAATGAAGGGGATTTTGAGAAACGCGTCCGCAGGAGCGGCGATCCGCATGTGTGGCGTTTCGAAGAGAGCCCTACGGCAGAGGGGAAGTCAGCGGAGAGCCAGTTTCACGAGCCAGACGCAACCCATATATAATGTCATCGAAACCACTATGGCCGGCCAGAAGCCCAGGCGCGGTACACCGACGATCATGGCCATGACGTAGACGATCCAAGGGGGAACGAACCAGAAAAGCTTTTCGGCGTATGCCACGGTCGCGTCGGTGCCTCCGTTCAAATACAACAAGACAAAGGTGACGCCGGTGATGGCAGGGAACGTGCTCGCAAACGCAGCGAGATAAGGCCTGCCCTGAGCGCCTAGATAGGTTGAGAGGCTGACGATCGTGCCTCCCAAGAGGAAATAGACCGCATATTTTCCCACGTCATTCACGCTCGCTCTCCTCAGTTTCCTTGAAAAGTCTCCTGTGCTTCTCGCTCGATCACTTCGCCCTGTCCCGTATACCGCGGCGAGAAATGAAACACAATGAGATCCCGAACCTGGGCTTTACGTGCCATAATACCGGCCTGTCTGGCGGTAAGATGATAGCGGTCGCGGGCCTTTTCCGCATCGATACCCAGGTAGGGGGATTCACAGTAGAACAGGTCGGCTGCCTTGGCGAGCGCGATGACCTTGGCTTCATTATCTTCGTCGTAGCGGGCGTCGACGACATAAGCCAGTTTTTGACCGCGAGATATGGTCAGAAACTGTTTTTTGATTTCACCCAGTGCGAATTCCCGTTCCGCTCGTCGATGCTCCTCAAACAGGGTGGCGGTAAACCGAAAGTCATCCGGCTTCCCTTGCCAGACATACTGTTTCACATCCTTCAGCCAGCCGCCGACCGGCAGACCCGCCTCGTGCAGTTTTTGCTTGTTGACATTAATGTGAAACTGTTCCTCCAACGAGTAGGCGAACGAGGGAATGCGATGGTTCAAGGCCACAGCTTTCACCGTGAACATCGGGTCTTCGAGGATCGTGAAGAGACCGGTTACGGGGTGGACAGTAAGGGGACGAACCATTGGCTCTGAGGGGAGGAACCCGTTAGTGGCATGGAAGACGCTCTGCCTGATCTCCTGCCGATGGAATTCGTGAACTTCGATAGTCAGCGGATAGCCATCCACCAGATTCCATGTATAGCCCCGCAGTTTGCCGTTCACATTGTCGATCAATCCGGGAGGGCCGTAGAGCCGAAGCCTCTTGCCCCGCCCCAACGCGACGCGCACGACGGCATCGAATCCGATGAAGTGGTCCATGTGCGTATGGGAAATGAAGATGTCGTTGGCCCGCAGAAGACGAGTGGGACCGAGCGAGTCGTTCTGTCCCAGGTCGAAGAGCAGTGCCCGCTTCGACCATCGGACTTCCACATAGACGCCGGGATCCCCGAAGCAGTCGTTCACAAGATAACTGGAAAAAGAGGGATTCATACGGAGCTCAGATCAATGCCGCCCGCACCGCACTATACACCACGATGACTTCAATCGCATGGGCTACGACCGTTGCGTAAAGATTCCTCGTTTGCAACCAGATGAAGCCCCAGATCAACCCATCCCAAACGGCGATCCAATGGAGGTGCTGAAACGTATTGACCATGAAGGGATCGAACGAAAATACGAGCGCGCTGGTCAGGAGGGCCGCCGGCGAGAAGCGCCGGATCGACGGAAGGTTCCAGAAGCCGGATTCCAGGGCGACCAGCCGTCCCAATAAAAAGCCGCGGAAATTGAATTCCACGAACAGCGCAACGGCGGCAATGAACCAGGGGACCATGAGGAGCACCGGGAAGAGAGCATGAGGCGTGTGTTTTAAGAAGGAGACGTCATAGCCCAGGTATGGAACGAGCTGAAGTATCACAAATGAGTTCAGACAGCCGAGAATAAGCCCCGTGACAGCTCCTATCTTCAACCCACGGGACACCTGCTGCTTCTCAAGCCCGAACCGAATGAGGATCGACCCATTATGGTAAGCCCACAAGGCGAAGGCGAGGTAAGCGATGATCTGCGGAGTAAGTTGAATCAGCGTGTGGTCTTGGAGCCAGTCGGGGAGGGCGTAATAGTCAATAGTGGCTGCGATCGGCAGCAATGCCAGCGCCGCACCCCATTCGTTCACCTGAGTTGCTGGGGAATGACCAGGCTCGGGCGACGTCATCGGGCCGTCATTGGAGCTGCAAATTATAGCGCTCTAGGGTCGTCGCCTTATGCCGCGCCAAATTGGACAGCGATTTGTTGTAATCCACGATTGCCCGTAACTCGTTGCCCTGGGCGGTCGCCAGGTCGCGCTGGAAATCCAGCACGAAGCGTGTTGTGCTGAGTCCAACCTTCAGCCGTTCCTGTTCGGCCTGGAGCTGTTTCTCGGCCATAATGCGCGCCGACCTGGTCGTTTCAATGCGCTTGAAATCAGTCTGCACGCGCCGGACGGCTTCTTTGACGCCGATGATGATCTGTTGACGGACACTGACCAGTGACGCTTCTGCGTTTTTGCTTTCGATTTGTCGCCTGCTGTAGGTACTCCAAGCCGAGCGATTACCGAGCGGGTAGCTCAGAACGAGACCCGCGCCATAGTTATAAAAGTCGCCGCTGAAATTGCGATTGACGGAATCGGGATAGTCTTTGCCCAATCCTGCCATGCCCATTGTGCCTTGAAAGGAGAGCGTAGGAAGTAGCTGATTCTTGGCGAACTTGGTGTTGATGTCGCTGGTCTCGACATTTTTCTTGGCCTGTACGATCTCAGGGCGTTGCTCGAACGCGATGTCGATGGCTTCTTGCAGGCTGATCGGTTCCAGGACTACGACCGGCTGATCTTTTGGCGTCAATCGGATATCCAGGCGCAGTTCCTCTTCACCGGGATTCAAGAGCCGGCGCAATTGATCTTCCTGATCGCGGATGGACTTTTCCGCGACCAGAACCTGCTCGACGCGGGAGGCGACGGCCGCCTCCGCCTGCAGCACATCGACGATCGACATGACACCGGCCTTGGCCTTGGCCCGGTTGCTGGCCAGCAGTTCCTGCGCGGCTTTCAGCGCCGCTTCGGCGACCTTCAAATTCTCGTTTGAGAACACAACTTCCCAATACGTCTGTTCGACGGTCGCGAGGACGGTCAGAACCCGGTCGCGAAAGACATGTTCTTCGACCGTGGCGTTGTTCTGGGCGATGCGGATGAAGGTCTTGGTGACATCAATCCCGGCATTGCGCAACAATGGCTGCGTCAGCGTGAGGGCCAGCCCGCCGGTCCAGGCCGGATTGAACAAGAAGCCGGTCGCTACGTTTTGATTGACATTTGTGCGGGAAGGGCTGTAGTTCAGGTCGACGTTGCCCCCGGTAAGCAAGTTTGTCGTGGCGTCCAACGTCACAGACTGATTGCGCTGGTCGAACGTCGTGATTTCGTTTAAGTTCCCCCCGGTGCCGCCGAACACCGGCCGGTTCAAGGGATTCACCGTGCGGTTATATTGTCCGTTGACGCTGAGTGTCGGATCGAATTTCGCCTGTTCTACGACGATATCGGTCAGGCGACTCTCTTTCGTCTGCCGGCTGATGCTGATGTCCAAGTTGTTTTTGAGCGCGCGGAGCGCGGCATCGGCCAGCGAGACCTCTTCGCGTCGCTCGCCGGGAGAAGCCTTCGTCGCGTCCTCTGCGGCCGAACTTGGACCAGACGTCATGAGGAGACTGCACACGGCGGCTAGCAATATCTGACGACAGAGGATTGCAGCGGTTCGACATGTCATAGTGTCCCCCTTGGTCGACAATGATCGTCCCTCGTACTATAATGATTTCATGAACATCTGTCATGGACTTCTTGTAAGGCGAGCACATCGCCTCGTACTTGTTGCGGGCCTTGCGCTCTTCCTCTGCGCACTACTCGATCAGCCGGTTTGGGGACAGACAATCTCAAGTGTCCGATCCTTTGACGGTGGTGTCGCGCCGCTATTCAGTGCACCCGGCCCCGGGAGTTTGTATCTGGACAACCAAGGCACGCAAGGGTTTCTCTACAATCCAGGAAACAATTTTCAGTCGTTCAGTTTCCGCAATCCGACGACCGGTCAAGCCTGGAGTGGCGCGGTGATGACGTTGGGGCCGCAGTTGTCGATCGGCTTAATTCAGGGAGCGAACCAGGTCGGCTCTCCTTTGGTTCTGCCTGGCCCTCCGAGACAACCGCCTCCGCTGCCGGATATTCAGTCGACGATCCTCGACGATATTCCGTAGCCGGCAAATCGTTTAGGGCTGGTTCGCCAGTTGCCAGGCGAGGGACAGCACGTACCGAGCAGCGGATTGCAGAATCTCCGGGTTGATGGTATCGACGGTATCGGTTGGTTGGTGAA
>CAMLHQ010000102.1 GCA_946479785.1 uncultured Nitrospira sp. | reverse complement strand
GTTCGAGGACGTTCGCATAGGGGGCGCAAGAGTCCCTCGCTGTTGAACATGAAAAAGTGCCAGGCCTCATTTTGCAGCGCGTGGCGGGCCGGCTCCTTCCTCGCCTCCTCTCACCAACCGTCTTAGGCGAGGGAATCAGCCCACGAAGCGACCGTACGTGCGAGCTCCCTGAAGACATCAGCATCTATCTTTCCCGATCGCTTCAGCACGTGGAAGGAGTGGTCCGCGGTGTCCACAACATATAATGTGGCACGAGGTGCAAGCTTTGCGCAGACGGGGCGAATCAGGGCGAGATCGGCCAAGGTATCGCGCGTACCTTGCAGAAACAGCATCGGCACCTGCACCCGTGCCAAATGTTCGGCGCGTTGTGTGCCTGAACGGCCTGGGGGGTGCAAGGGAAAGCCAAAGAACACGATACCGCGCACGCGCGCGGTGTCGGCTTTCGTGGCAGTTCGCTCCTCGGCAAACGCCAGCGACGTCATGCGCCCCCCGAGCGATTTGCCTCCCGCCAACAGCGGCAAATCCGATGCGGCTTCTGACGCCGCTATTACGGCCGCCCGGACCGTCGCTGTCAACATAGCTGGGGCGTCCGGTCTCTTCCGTCGCTGCTGCATGTACGGAAACTGGTACCGGAGGCTTGCCACACGGCAAGCAGCCAGTTCGCGGGCTAGACTTTCCAGGAACGGGTGATGCATCCCCGCCCCTGCGCCGTGAGCTAATACCAGGAGCCACCTCGCATCGTCCGGACGGAGCAGCAACGCCTCGACATCGCCCCCTGAATCCGACACGCGTACTGTCAGTGCCGTCGTCATGTGCCTCATTTTTCCCTGCATTGAAGACATAGCTCGTCCTTCACTGGAAGACGTAGAATACCCCGAGTTGAGGAGACAGGGCATTCTGTATTTCCCCGGCGCATGGCGGGTCGCTTCTCTCTAATGAACTCATGAGGTGGAAAAACACTTCTCGGACTCTTCATCAGCAGCGTAGGCTCAGCCCTTACACAGTCCACCGAATTTTCAAATCACTTCTAATCGATTACTCTTCGTTCGAGTCTGCTCTTAGAAAACCTGCACATGAGAAAGAACGTTCCACACTTTTGTGTTCAATTAAATCCTTTCTGTATGCATTTCGCTTCTGCACGCTTTCGCCTGATAATTCAGAATTATTTGTCGAACACATTTCTGCGATGCATTCGTTTGCCTACAATGACCTTGAGGTGACTGTTCAAGACAGTCCTTAGCCCGGCATTTTCATCTTTTTTGTTTGACCGTATTCGGCATTAAGCTTGCTCAATCACTTCATCATGAAAGTCATATGTGCATGGTGTGAAGATGAAGGAAAGGAAACGCTGATTGGTGAAATCGGACTGTACGACTGGCAAGTGACTTCTCACGGCATTTGTATTGATCATGAAAAAGTATTGTTAAGGCAGATTGAGGAACTAAAACTTAAACAGAATCCAAGACTTCAGAGACCAAGACGTCCTCGCGCTAAACCAAAATCCTCATGCCCATCATCGGTTTCGGAAACTATCCCCAACTGCACGACATCTTGGCGTCGTCGCCGGTGTAAAGATCGTATGTCCACTGCACAATTGAGCCTTCCATTCACTGATTTAGGTGCATTAACGCTCGTCGCTCCACCCGTCTCCTAGTCGCTGGTTGGTATGAGCACCTCGGCTTTCCACGTCTGAGTCTCGCCGACAGTAATCTTGAGTGACCTCTAATGAGAGCAGGATTGTAGCTTGCACAAGAATACCGCGATGGTTTAGGCTATTGTGTGTCACCCCTATTGGGAGTCCCGTCGATGACTCTCGCTACCCCCCCGAATAAGGCTGGATTCTACTGGTTTCGCTACGACGATCTGTCGTCACACGTACACTTTAAGGTTTTGACCGAGGTCATCCAGATGCAACCCAAGGCGAGCCAGATCGGAGGAAAATTCCTGGTCCGGTGGTTGAATCAGTTAGTACCATTGGAGCTAGTGCCGGAAGGTCTTTGGCGCGGGCCAATCACAGATTTGCGTGAAAACAAAGCCGCTCTATAGAGAGCTGGCTCCAGCATCGGAGAAGGTTACCAGTGTCTCGGTCATTCTTTATCCTGACTCTCGCTGAGATCCGAAAGCGTAGCTAAAAGAGATTCACGCTTCGCTTCTGTGCCCTACTCGGAGCTTGCGCAATGTTGTTCCACGCCTGCAGCGCGAATTAATGCTAGGCCATCCTCGAGCCCCATCACATATCGCTCAAGCACACCGGACGGACGATACCGGTACTGGCTTTTATGATCTCTATTGAGCAGTGCGTCCCTTAAACCCGTCTCTTCGGCACTCCATCCTTCAAATTCGGACTGCGTCTGCACCTGCGTTTTCTGATGTTGGCACCATGCAATGCGCGATGCGATAGTTTCGGTAACATAGGCCATGGTTTCCTCCGTTGCTGGATCAAACACCTGCTTAATGTGCGGCCAGTCTGCAGCCGCTTTTCTTGGATGATCCGCAAAGAGGATACCAAGAAATCGAACGTCGATTTCTTTCTGATTGAGTTCGCGCTGATCGTCAGATGTCTATATGTTCCAATCAGTTGCAGGTGTTCGGAGACTCGGCTTCGAGCACAATCGGATTCGGGCTAGTTAACCACCTAGTTGGGGGTGCCTACAGATCGCTGGGCTGCTCCCTACAGGGCTGGACAGGGGTGGTGAAAATGAGAGAGAGCGACTTAGCTTCTCTGACGCTATCGAGGTTTGTCTTGCTACCTGTAGTGATAAACGTGGTGGTTGATTCCGCGTCAGAATCCGATCGAGTGGGCTTTTCTCCGGATTTTGGATCTCTGGGATAAGTCGCCATCTCACTATTGACCAATGAATAATCGGGTCGCGCGGTCACACCACTTGAACTCACCAGAGCTTTATCCAAAGTCTGGAGTATAGAGTTCCTACCAGCGTCATCCGTGTTCAGTACTCAGCCCCTGAGGTCAGCATGCAGCGCGACAGAGGAGTAGAATAACGTTGAGTGTTCATTTCTTGAGGGAGTTCAATGAGCGTGAAGCTTTACACGAATATGGTCGAAGCCATCCAAGAGCTGAAGAAAAGAGGGTTCACGGCAAATTTCGAGTTTCTCGCTCAAGCGTTCCGGGATGTGGAGAGCGGAAGGACCTTCAAGGCTGACGAGCTGACAATCGTGGAGCACTACCGATTCGAGGGAGCGAGCGATCCGGATGACATGTCTGTCGTCTATGCCATAGAGGTAGACGGTGGACCCAAAGGGATCATTGCTGATGCCTATGGTCTCTACGCCAATCCAAACCTTGGCGGGTTTCTCGAGAAAGTGAAAGTTCGAGAAGAGAATTAAAAAGGTGTAGGCTCAATTTTCGCGGCGCGTGGCGGGCCTGCTCCCCGGGCTGCTTGTAGAATCTATTACTTCCAGGTAGCCTTCCGTCCCTGAATATACAGCGCATGAAAGAAAAGAAACCCATTTCTACGGGCGATGAGCAGTTCGCATGGAAGAGTCCGTTCGCTGCGCTGAAGGATGTGACACTGCCGTCGACGTCAACGAAGCCACCTGCTCGCGATCTAGCCGATGGGGCACCAGCCGCACCAAAAAGAACCCGTGGGCGGGTGGATATCATTCGTTCGACCGCTCACCGGGGTGGGAAAACGGTGACGGTTGTCACAGGATTTGTCGGTATCAGCCAGCCTGAGAAAGAGCGGCTGGCGAAAGAAATGCAAAAGGCCTGTGGTGCCGGAGGCACCGTGAAAGAAGGACGAATCGAGATTCAAGGTGATCACCGCGACACTGTCGCACGCATCTTGACCAATGCAGGCTTCCGTCCCGTCTTCGCCGGTGGCTGAACCACTCTTCCCTACCCCTCTCCCCTTCTCCTCGGTGTTCCCTGGTACCAACCAGCACATGAGAGGCATTTCCCGGCGCGCGGCCGACCGCTTTGAATAATTTCACGCATGTTCTAGAGATCTTCTCCCATGAAATCCAGTTCTTGCGGACCTCCAATCCGTCCGAAGACCGGACTCTGACAATGAGCGCTCAACGGCAGGTGGTAATAAAGAACACCGATGTCCTTCGTCACCATTTTGCGCAAACGAGTCTCTTGCCAATCAGAATCAATCGGCCATACTCCCATGAATCGATGATCCATACGCGCTAACGAGGCGATTGCTATTTGGCCGGATCGAAAGCTGAAGGCATACCGCCAGTTAAACTTTCGGATGTAGATATCCTGATCCGTCAAGGCGATGATGGTCGAATCAGCTTCGAGTTGTGAGTCGCGAGCCGTCTGTTGCAGAAATTCTATGAGTTCTTCGGCCACGTATTGCCTTCGTTGCTCGTTGAAAGCGCTGTTGGGTAATGAAAGTGCGGGAAGAATCGATATCCTGAGACCATACTTGTTTCTATAAAATGACGCGAACCGCTTCAGCACTGCCGCGGGGAATGTCTCGAGAGGAATAAAGTAGATCTGACCAGAACCGTGTAATCCGCTTCGACCGATTGGAGTATATTGCGGCTGTAATAGACAGACAACATTTGAAGCTTCGCCAAGATAGAGGATGAGAAGCAACAGGAGTATTTTGAACCAGAAGAAGTATTGAGGCTTGAACTGACTCTTCATCCTGTCTTTCCGAGGCTCCTCATTTTCTGAGGTGTGTCCTAGGAAAGCCTAGCAGTATCCATAGCGTTGTCAAAACTTGTGCTTGCGACAAGCCGTCCGAAACCATTTCGCGGAGGATGACGGCCGGCTCGTTCCTCGCCTTCCCGCCACTCCCCTCACTCCGCCTCATCCTGCGATGGACCAAGCTGTTTCGGCAAAGTAAAATGTCCCAGTTTCTTGGTCCTAATCGATTCAGAGCGCGTCATAGGCCGGAGAAGAGAGGTCGCGATGACAAATTCCAAACGGATCGCGGGACTGGTCGGTCCATCCCTGGTTGCACTCACTCTCACCGAATTGATCAATCTCGACATCTGGACACACACTCCTGCCGTTGTCGTGTACCTCTCGGGAACCTTGCTCTTTGTGGCCGGCCTTTCAATCGTTCGTGTGCATAACCACTGGACGACTCGCTGGCCTGTCCTCGTTACGATTATAGGATGGTTTGCCTTACTCGCCGGACTGGTCAGGATGATGGCTCCGGAATCTGCTCAGCGCCTCGTGCAACACACCACGACCCCATACCCATGGATCCTCGCGATGCTCGCAATTGGGAGTGTTCTGACTGTCAAAGCCTATCGTGGAGCAGGCACGACGGAAGAATGACCGAAGCCAAATCCATTTCGCGGCGGGAAGCGGAGTCGTGACGATAGTCACTGGATGGGCATCAGTGTCGCAGGCGGCCGGCTGGGCCTTCTCAGTTTCTCGAGGTCCTGATCAATCACCTTCAAGGCGTTCAGTTGGGACTCTAGTTCCTCAATACGCTTGTCTCGCTCTCGTATTTGTTTATGGAGGGATTGCACTAAACCGGATTCATCAGGAACTCGCTCGCTTTTATGTTCCACCGGGCTGGTAGGAACTGTCCCGCACGCGCTCAGGGTGATCGCCAAAATCACCGCGCATCCTAGGCTAGTCAAAATCCTTCTGCGCCAGAGGCTCATGGTCTAGATGTGTCATCAAGGGCTACATCCTGCAAGGACATTCACGATTTCGGGCAGAGGATGATGATTCATCGCTCCATCTAACACCTCCACGCCATAGACCCGCCAGACCAGAAACGTAGAATGCCCCTCTTTCTTTTTCACATGTGTTTCTCGGGAACCGGACAGCGCTAGCGACGAAGCAGTCCGCCGATCGAGATTCGATATTCACAGGGGTGCACGGGAGTCAACGAAACCTTTCCAATCCGACTGAGCCGGTCCACTGACATGAACACCTGCGCCCAGCCGATTCCCGCCAGTGTGCTGAAGCCTTCCATGGATTGTGTGCCATTTTTCTTGAGCACCCCGAGCATTCTCCGATCGACGGTTTGCGGAGTGCTGGGCGGTTGGCTGTGATTTCTCATGATCCCCTCCGTGGAAACAGAAAGGTGAGAAGCAATGTGGACGATACGTATGTACTTGCATGTAAGTATGCGCCCGTCTTTCCAACTTACAATGAATTCGTGAAATTCTGCACAAGAGAAAGAATGAGGGTGCACTGAACAGCACCTGTGTAGCCACACCCCATTCGATATTGACGCTGCGGAACGGCTTGCTATGCTTTACTGTAGCTCGTTTGAGTCCGGGCTGGACGGGCGGAGGCTTCTCCCTCTCGTGAACACGGTCTTCGAACGAAGCCTAACGGCTGGGTTGCATGGAGGTTGCTATGAATACACGCCAACTCCTGACTTGTTCCTGGCAAGGCTGTACGGTCGCCGCATGTACTCTGTTTCTCGGTGGATGTGGAGGCGGTACCATATTTGCGCTGAAGGATCCCAGCTATGCTGTGAAGCCAACCTCGGTTAGCGTCATTACGGGCGGAGCGGAGGAGTCCGACCTCAAACTGGCCGAGTACCTCACTAAAGAACTCAAAGATCGAACGTCAATGCAGGTCATCGGCCAGGACGAAATCAGTAAGGCCATCCCCAGTTATCCAATTGAGGTCAAAGCTGTTGAAGAAAAAGAGGGCAAGGTGGCATGGGTAGATCCGTCGGAAAAGCCCAAACTCGCAAAGATTCAGGCCAAATTGAAAACCAACTATGTCTTTGTGGTCTGGAGCAAGCGATTGATGAAATCTTCGTATTGCTCAAGCCAGGGAGGATGTACCAATACCTATTCGGCTGATGTGTACGGCAATATGCTCGAATATCCCAGCGGACAGATTGTGTCTCACACTGCGTTCAATAGACGGAATAGCGACAGTGTCCTAGCATTGTTTAGATCGAAGGGCTACTACGTCGACGAACTGCTCAAGAAGTCTGCAGAAGATATTGTGGATGAATTTATTAAGGTTACCAACACCGGCAAGCGCAAGTAGGAGGCGAATGTCACCGTGTGTCACACGTTCTCACAACGGTGCTGTCTGGCGATCGGCGTGGCCCTGCTCATCAGCGGCTGTGCCACCTTTCATTTGACGCAAGAGTCCTTTCGGCCCAAAGGGACAAAGCTGGCCGTCATTGCCGGACTGACCAACCCTAGCTCACTTCAAGCCGCGCAGGCACTCGCCGACGAGCTCGGCAAAACCAGTCGGTTCAAGGTGCTGTCTCAGAAGCAAGTCGCTCAAGCCATTCCCAATTATCCTCAGTTGGTCAAGGGACCGTACAAGTCGGCCTACTTTGAAATCGATGTAGATTATGGCAGAACGGATCTTGCCCGCATTAAGGAGCTTCAGCAACACCTCGGTGTGGACTATTTGTACGTGTTGTGGGCTCCGGCTACTGTATCCCACGGCGGTTCGACCTTCTTCTTTAAGAATTATCCGATTACGCAGATCGTGGCACAGCTCTTTGAATCCCCAGGCGGCAAAGAGGTCGGACGAAGCCAGTATGCCATCCGCGTCGATGATGAGAAGCATGAAGTCTTGCCGGATGACATGCAACGCGTCGCCCGGGAGTTAGCCGAAAAGACCCACACATTGAAATGACCAGCCAGAACGGTGCTCGAAACCGTTTTCCGGCGCGTGGCGGGGCGGCACCTTACTCACCCTTGAAAAATGGACAGTCTCTTGAGAACTCACAGGCATAGCCTGCTTCTCTGACGCTATCGAGGGTTGGTCTTGCTACCTGTGGTGATAAACGTGGTGGTGGTTGATTCCGTAGTTTCAGAATCCGATCTAGCGGGCTTTTCTCCGGATTTTGGATCTCTGGGATACGTGGCCATTTCACTTACGCACGAGATACTACCAGCCCTCGGTCGCCATATTCATCGTGATGGCGCAGCCAAGAGAGGCCTGCTTTTTTCAGGCGCTTGTCCGCGGGACTTTGTCAGGGGATATTGACTACAACCCTTACACGTGGGAGCCAGAGGCCCATGGGACCCTGGCTCCTCGAGTGGTTGACTGCCGCTCCTACTTGGCTTGGACTTCGAGCTTAAATTGTGACATGCCGGCCTCGGTGGAGACCGTGACCGGAACAGAGCCAGGCAGGAGATTCGGCACGGTTGCTTCTACGGTCGTTGGGCTCACATAGGTAAAGGCGTCTGTGCTCTTCGAGCCAAACGACACGCTGTGGAAGCAACCTTTTGCCCCGAAATTTTTTCCGATGATGGTGATTTTCTGACCCGGTTTAGCATGATTGGGCGTTACCGTCGTGATTGTTGGGTGAGAGTGATAGTCGCAAGCCGCCGCTTTAGCGGTCGTGTTGGAGGGAGCCGAAGACGATTTGGCATCCGCCTTCGACGACACACAGAGCAGCACCCCGCTTAGACCAACAATGACCGCCAAATATCTCACGCTCTGCTGACTGCTCATAGGTTCTGTCATGTTCTGTCTCCTTCCCTGCGGGATTGAATCAGCGACAGATCTTCCTGCTCAAAGTGTAGCAGAGGTTGCTCAAGGTGCAGTCTGAAAGCGCGGACTCATGAGAGAATTCCAACGGTTAGCGAAATCCGAATTCGGCTCAAACCTACGTACTTGATTTGATCAGACATTGAGCGCTTCCCAAAACATTTCGCGCTGCACGTCGGCCTAAGGGGTGATATTTGTGTATTCCTCATACGGGTCGGGGTTTCGCTCCCCACGTCCCACAATCCATACAGTCGCTCTGTGGTCGGTTCGTGCGCTTGCAAGGTTCTGGTTCAGGCGCACTTGGTAGTTGTATTTCCCTTGCTGCGCGAAACAGAGACTGGCGAAAGAATTCGGCTCGATGAAAGCAGAAAGGGCAGTGTGCTCTTCAGTCTTAAACCCTGTGCGGCATGAGATTCGGCTCTCAGCTGATGCCGAGAAACTGACGACAATGGGCTGAGTCCCCGTGTTGCGCCACCGTACCTCATCTCCCCGGCCAGCGAGGATGTAGCGGGGCTCCACTTCATGTGCCACATTCACAATGTGTATTTTGCTGTCCCCTTTTGAATGAGAAGCAGAACTGCATCCCCCAGTGACAGAGAAGAGTCCGAGCACGAGAAAAACGAGGCCGGTTTACGAGGGAAACCGATACATACTCCCCCTATATTTACCCAGGACAGCATACTCCTTTCTCACTTCATGCCCATCACGTCTTCCGGCCAACAGCTATAGACCATTGGCTGTGTGTTCATGTTATAGCTATCCGATCATGAGTTCCTTGCATCTCCGCGAACCGTTGGCGTCTCATTCCATGCTGAGAGACATATGAAGAGTGATCGCAGAGATTTAAAAAGTATCGCCCGTCGCGCCATGATCGAGCGCGGCTTGTTGCCGGACTTTTCGGCCGCGGCGATGACCGAGCTGGCCCGCATTCAGACTGTTGCCGCCGACCAGCACTCGAACCTGCGTGATTTGACGGGGCTCCTGTGGGCGTCGATCGACAACGACGATTCCCGGGACCTCGACCAACTCACCGTCGCCGAACCATGCCCTGATCGATCCGTAAAAATCCTGGTCGCGATTGCCGACGTGGACGGGTTAGTCACGAAGGACTCCGCACTGGATGCGCATGCCAAGCACAATACGACGTCGGTCTATACGGCCGGCGACATCTTCCCCATGCTGCCGGGAAAACTGTCAACTGATCTGACGTCGCTGAACGAAGAGCAAGACCGGCTCGCGATTGTCACAGAGATGGTGGTTGCGGAGGATGGGACGGTCATCAGCTCCACCCACTTTCGGGCTCTGGTTCGCAACCACGCGAAGCTGGCCTATAACAGTGTCGCCGCGTGGCTCGTGGGGACAGCGCCCGCGCCTGAGCGGATCAAGGCCGTTTCCGGTCTCGATGAGCAACTCCGCCTCCAAGACCGTGTCGCGCAGCGGCTCAAGGCACGACGACATCAGTGCGGCGCCCTGAGTCTCGAAACGATTGAGCCGCGAGCCGTCTTTGACGGAGATGTGCTGACTGATCTCAGGGTCGAGCAGAAGAATCGCGCCAAGGAACTGATCGAAGATTTTATGATCGCGGCCAATCGGGCGACCGCATCGTATCTCAAAGAAAACGGCGTGCCCTCATTTCGTCGTATCCTGCGATCTCCCGAACGCTGGCAGCGGATCATCGAAGTGGCCGCGCGCTGGGGCGATCAATTACCTCCGGAGCCGGATGCGAGTGCGCTCGAAGCCTTCCTCGTCAAGCGCCGGCAGGCCGACCCCCTCAGATTTCCGGATCTGTCTCTGGCCATTGTGAAGCTCATCGGCAGGGGCGACTAT
>CAMLHQ010000101.1 GCA_946479785.1 uncultured Nitrospira sp. | reverse complement strand
CAACCCGAGTGCCGCATTGCTGGAAGGCGACACGGTACGCATCGTTACGCCGGCGCCCGGGTATGATCTCGTCAATACCGCGTCGTCGGACTCGAGGGAACAGTTGGAGAAGGAACAATCGGCAAAGGAACAGATGCCGAAGTCACACTCGGTATCGCCTTGATCGGCTTCCATATGAGCATGAGGCCAGACGTGTCGCCCATTGTGTACGCCCTTCGCTGGCGCAGCGTCTTGCTACTGTTGGCATTCCATCTGTCGGCTTGCAGCACCGATTGGTTGCCGCACGTCGATCTCGCGCCGACGTATCAGCCGCCTCAATACGTTGTCCCCGCCTCGTGGCATGGAGAGAGTCCCTTCGTCGAAGCGAATCCGTCGGACGGCGAACTGCGTCCGGATTGGTGGACGCTGTTCAACGATCCGGTGCTGAACAAGCTCATCGTGCAGGCCATAGCGGCCAATCCGGATTTGCAGGCCTCGGCCGAGCGGTTCGTCCAGGCCCGCGATGTGATGATGCAGGTCCGTTCGCAGCGGATCCCGCAGATCGGGTTCGGCGGGAAAGCCACAGACAGTCGGAATCATATCGATACGCTGGCTCGCGACCCCGACATTCCGATAACTGGACCAGGCGCGGCCGGTGCGGGGATCGCGTCCTGGGAGCCCGATTTCTGGTCCGCGATTCGCAACGCGACGCGCGTGGAGACCTACCGCGCCGAGGAACGCGCCGCCGACTGGGGCCTCGCCCGGCTCAGCCTGCAGGCAGAACTTGCAGCGGACTATTTCACACTGCGCGGCTTCGATGCTCAGGCGGCCATCTACAAGCAATCGATCGACCTCTATAGAAGTTCGCTCAATCTCGTGAAGGCCCAGTTCGTCGGCGCGATCGCCTCGGCGCTGGACGTCGCCCGCGTCGAATCCCTGTTGTTCAGCACCGAAACCAAATACGCACAAATCCAAGGCCAGCGCCAGGTCGCTGAGCAAGCGATTGCCATTCTGGTCAACATGGCGCCGGCCAGTTTCACGATCGAGCCAATCGATGACCTGCGGGTGGCGAAGTTCACGATTCCACGGAACATTCCGTCCACGCTGTTGGAGCGACGACCCGACATCGCCGCGATGGAGCGCCGGATGGCGGAGGCCAACCGCGCCATCGGGATCGCCCGCGCGGCGTTTTTTCCTGATGTGAAGTTCTCAGCCGACGGAGGAATCGTCAGCGCCGGCTTCGATGTCGCGAAGCTTGCCGGTGCAATGTGGTCCTATGGCTCCGTTGTGTCGCTGCCTGTCTTCCAAGGCGGCTATCGCCGCGCCCAATTACAGCGGTCCTGGTCCACCTATCGCGAGACGGAAGACCTCTATCGTTCGACTGTGCTGAACGCGTTTCGCGAGGTCGAGAACGGATTGAGCCTGACGAACCGGCTGACCGTCGCGGCGGACCGGCAGGACGCCGCCGTCGGAGCGACACAGAAGGCCCAGAATTTGACCATGGAACTCTATAAAGGCGGCTTGGCTTCGAGCCTCGAGCTGATTTACGCGCAGGTCGCCACGCTCACGGCGCGCATCGAATCCGTACAGATCAAGGCGGAACTGTTGAGAGACTCGGTCGGACTCGTCCGCGCGCTCGGGGGGGGTTGGAACCGCAAACAATTGCCCGCCGACGAGCAGATCCAGCCCTTCAATACGTTCCAATATGTTAATCTCGACAAACCAGCGCCCGCTGGGGGAATTGATGTCAACGCGGGCAATAACTGGGTGAATAATAATCTGACAAAGCCCTCCGTTCCTTGAACACCATCGTACGGTACACGGTACCGATCATTTGCTCTCAGCCTTCTCTTCGGCCTCATACTGCTCTTCTTCGACGACAGCCTGAGTGCCCTCCTGTTCTACTTCTTCTCTCGCGAGAAGGTATGCCGATCACCATCGGCGCATCACCGTCCAGGCGTCGTCACGCCGCCGACATGCTTCGCGTCGTAGCACCTTATACAAATCCAGGCTTATTACCTTCTTGAACATCAAGGAGAGACGGCTTGTGCAATGTGCGCCGCCAATGAAAACGGCCCTGACGAGTCGGATCTCGCCAGGGCCGTTGAGAGGCAATGAACTTGTGACGTCAGCTTTGTTGTTTACGGCGCCACGACGCCAAACCAGCCAGACTAGAGCCAAGGAGCAGGAGGGACCCAGGTTCCGGAACGCCCGCCACTTGCGAGTTCACCGCAACGTTGTCCAGAAGCAGACCCACGTTGTCCCCTCCCAAATTATGGAATACGATATGGGCGTCGACAGTCAAACTCAACGGCGTAAAGGTCAGACTGAACACGCCGAATCCAACATTGCTCGCCAGTGTCTGACTGGATGAGACGTCAAGCGCACCACCCGATTGGTATTCGATGCCATAAATGACCGTATTCGTATCGCCGCGTTGTGAACCAGCGAGGCTGAAAGTGAGATCATACGTCACTCCCGCGGTGAGGGAGAGTGCAGTTGACGTCATCGTACCGGCCAGACCAGTGGATCCATCCAAGTCCACATATCGCCCATTCCCTGGAAGAAGATCGAAAAATCCTGGATTTCCAATAAGGTCTACGGTCCCGCCTGAGACTGTCCACTGGGCAAAACTATTATAATTGAGACTAAGGGTTTCACCGTCAAAGTTGTCGCTGAACAACAAAGTTGCCTGACTCGTCACCGGGATGAGAGTAAAGATTAGAAGGGCGAATAAAACAGCGTATCGTTTCATATGAAATGTCCTCCTTAATGGCTCTCACGCAGCAGGTCCTATGCCAGGTGTAAATTCGATCATAAGCGGTTGATTCTATGTTGTTCAAAGCACGCCTAAGACATATCAATCTGACTATCTGTAAGAACAATTGACAGTGAGTGATCAGCATCCTCCTACAAGAAGTAATGGATGATATGTTTTTCCATGAGTTACACACTAATCGCTCTGTAAATTCTCTTTACATACAGGACATATATTCAGATCACATCATCGGTACTGCATAGGAGGCACCTGGTCATCTGCTACCTATTCTCCTATAGATTTGGCGATCCATCATGGCTAGCATGCATCGATCATCAACGCAGTTCACTCTCACCAAGGAGGAGAGGATGACCCGTCAATTTTTCCTCAGCCTGCTTATTGCCTGTTCGCTCATTTTTCCAGCCATGGCGCTCTCCGGCGACAAACCTGGGGAAAAAGGATCGACGGTCAAGGACGTCAAGGCAATGTCTGAAAAGGATCAGACCGCATTGGCTCTCAGTGCAGCGCCGACACGTATTTCCAAAGACGCCGGTGTCATGATCTACGGCGCCGATGGCAAACTGACCGAGGTGAGAAAGAGCATCAATGGTTTTATCTGTATTCCGACGGTTATGAACCTGCCGATCCCCGATCCCATGTGCATGGATGCAGCCAGCTACCAATGGTTGACCGACATCACGGACAATGCGCCAAAACCGTCGAATACTGTTCCCGGCATCGCCTATATGGCACGGGGAGGATCGCACTTTGAAAAGGATGGCAAAGTCGTGATGTCCGGCGAAGGAGCGAAAGTGGTCAAGGAGCCGCCTCACTGGATGGTCATGTGGCCGTTCGATCCGGCGGCGTCGAAACTACCGACAGTCCCCAATCCTTCAGGCGTCTATATCATGTTCGAAGACAGTCCCTATGCGCATTTAATGGTGTATCAGGATCCAAATAAGATGAAGTGAGACGTTACTCTTCCCCCGACCATCGCACGCCGTAATGGGGAGGGTCATGGCTGAGCTCAAGGACGCCGAGGTCCGGCGCTTTTCCGGTAAAATCGTCGTTGATATTGGGGAGTCGTAACCCGGCATCGACGGCATTACTCTGGGCATCCAACCTCATGGTGCGCGGGGGCTGCATGAACGACGCAAATTGCGGCGGCATAGCGATCTGCTCAAGAAAGACCGGTGTCGTCAGAATCCTCCCATGTTGTTCATATGGCGAGTGGGTTCGCAATGAAGAGAAGCTGTTCCAGGCATAGTCAAACTTGAATTCTCCGTCCGGGCTCCACCCGTTGTAATCGATGTGCGCCAGTTGAATGAAGGGGGTCACATAGACGGCCTTATCTGTGCCGATAGTGAGATTGTTATAGAAGGAAAAATTAGAGATGTGCTGGCCGTATTGTAACCAGGCCCAGCCGGGACGGATCGATGCATTGTGAAAAATGTGAAACCCGCTCGGGTCCTGATTGAGCTTATAGGGTGCAATGGCAGTGTTGTACATGACATTACGAAACGCATAGACCGGACCGCCCCAGATCGGTTGAAAACTCATGCCCATCGCCACGTTCCCAAACCGGTTCTGAAATGCACGGACATTCCGCTCGCTATAGTCCAGCTCGATCCCGTCGTCGCCTCCCCACAACACGTCGTTGCCATAGAAATCAATAGCGCGATTCGGAATGTCGAGCGGTTGTGAAAGACCGAGCGCGTCGCCGAACCCCGAGAGCGTGTTGTAACAGATCACATGGCCGACGCCGGTCACGACGATGCCTTCGTAATTCCATGTCGGATTGCTGGTATCCGGCCAGATAACGCCCGTTCCTTCCATGAGATTGTCGCAAATGTACAAATTCCTGTTTGCGCCATCCCTCGCGTTGATCCCGTACCGGACGTCGCGGACGTGGATGCGGCGTAGGACCGCGTCGTTCACGTTCACAATTTTAATTCCCCACGCACTTGACCTGATCGTCAGATCTTCAAGCTGAACGTGAGAACCAGTAATCAGCACGCCATAGTCCGAACCAGGGGATTCGATGACCGTTTTTTCCGTCCCAGCTCCCTTTATGATGATCGGATCAGCCGCCGTTCCACTCTGTTGCAGGTGGATTGGACCACGGTATCGGCCTTTGTGGAGCTTGATGACATCGCCTGGAACAGCCTGGGAAAGAGCTGCGGCCACTGCCCGGTCGGAATCAACCGATACCATTCGTGGCGTCAACGGGCTATCAGGGGGAAGCGGTCGTGTGGTGACCTTGCCGGTTCTGGCGGTATTCCCGCCGTCTGGATCTTCGACCGTCAAGGACACTTCATATGTCGAGTCGGCCTCTAGATTGAAGATACTGCCGGCAAATTGCTCGGCGATGGGAAAGCTGCTTGGCACGGTCCGAGAGACCATATCCCTTCGCACACGCTGCAATGGCAGCGCCTCTTTCCAAGTCAAAGAATTCGCTAGGCGGTAGGACACGCGGACCGAGGCGTTGAAGTTCTCGTCCCCTTCCAGAATCGGCAGGCTAAGTCCCACGGTGTGAATAGTCGCGGGATCGAATTCGATTTCACCAACAGAAATCGGATGGACAGAGATGGAATGCAACCAGGCGCAGCCTGAGGACAGCAGGAGGACGAGAACCTGCAATCCGGGTTTCATGGAGAGGTAGAATGAGAGGAGACTGTTTCAGATCCAACTGGGGGAACCCCTAAGACCTTTACAGCTTGGGCTTATCCTGTTGTTTGGCTTTCTCGATATCCTGCTTGTGCTGGCCTGCAGCGATGTCCTTCTTCCACTTTAGCGTAGCTTCTGACGCGCGTAGGGCCAGGGGAAAACTCATAACGCTCATTCTCATCTGGCCATACAACTCCGGCGGATCGGATTGGGTGACCAGTGCAAACACCGCCGTGTAATGCACATAGCACCAATCGTTTTGGGGGTTATTACCCTTGTAGAGATCCGCGTAGACCTCGATCAGACCGAGATGGGTATCCCAACTTCCGTTTGCGCACGAGGAGAGGCTCAAAATGGTCTGAAAGTCCGGCGCTTTCCCGCCGGAATTTGAAGGTAAAGCGGTGGGATGTCCTTGTTCATCAAACAGCCACACGAGGCTCTCGATCTTACTATCGTCCGCCGCAGGCTTCCCTTGCGCGAGATTGCTGAGCGTTTCTTTCCCATACTTTTCACGCAACGACGCGAGCAGCGCCGTCTTGGGGATGCCTTTGTTGGGGAAAAAATGTTGACGGACCACTCGCCACACCGTTTGCTTATTCGGCGGCAAAGTCACGTCGACCGTCACCTGATCGCCTTCCATCCCCATCATAATTTGCCCTGCCGGCGCGGAGCTAAATGATTTGATGACCGGCTTGTCGATCGTCGGCAGAACGTCCGACATGACCTGTATCTTGTTGTTGGGAAGCTGCGCTTGCAGCTTGGCATGGGCATCACGCGTCGGCATGCCGAGCTGGATACCGAGAACGTCGGGCAGTCCTTCAGCTGCTGCATAGGTGTTCAGCGCAACAACCATTGCAAGGCAGCAGACGACTGACATCCGTATCATTTTCATGATGCAATGCCCCTTTCAGTTTTTAAAATAAGGATCCATCAGAACCTCGGCCCTTTACCAACCATTCATGTGCTGCACCAGTCGTTCGAAATCTTCCGGCTTCATTGTCGACCGGCGCTCGCTATTTTGATTGTTTCATATTTCCAATGAAACCTGGCCCAGTAAGCGAGCCGTCGCCGTGAATGATGAAGTCCACCTTCTCCCCCTTGGGGGTGCAGTCAAGCAAAAGCTTGTCCTCCTTCGCTTTGTACGTGCACGGCATGCTCTCGCCCATCATGGTAAAGATTGCCTTACCGGCCGGCTTGAGATCCAGCGTCACCATGCCACCGTTGTTCGTATACGTCCCTTCCATAGTCGTAGCGCTCCGGCCAACGGCGGGCACCATGACAACCAAGGCAGCAAGCAGGATGATCGTCAGAACCATCACGTTCTTCATGTAATCCTCCATTGATGAGCGACACTCCAAAACACATGGTCTACCTCACACCGGCCTTTGCAAAATCCTGCGCTCCCGGAACCCGTCCGCGCAACAGCCATGTATCCTGATGGACTTGCCACTGGCCCTTCACCTTTTGCACATGCACAGACTCCGGCTGAAACTCCACCCATTGAGTCCAGCGACCGCGTTGTCGAAAGGTGTTGGCACCCACGAGACCGTCCAACAGGACTCCCGGCTCCCCGACCTCACGACAGGGTGTTTGCTTGAACGATACCTCCCCTGCCCATTCGAACCCATTCAGTCGATCCGACTCGCTCAGATCATACTCACGAACGCCTTCCACCGTAATCTCGCGCACTTGTCGGAGAAACTCGATCGCCGCAAATGAGCTCCCTGTGTTTCTCGCTGTCACCCAGCCTTCAGGTCCTTTGATCCAGTGCTTCGTCACTTCCGCCACCGCAGCGTCCTGCGCCTCCCGTTCCATACCGGAACCTTGCGCCGCAGCACCGCCGGAGTCGGTAGAGTCCGACTTGTTGCAACCTGGTGATCCGAGAGCTATTGCTAGCCCAACTGCCATACCCCAAAATATGCTCTTCCTGATCATGAGAGCCTCCCTGTTGAAGAAGCGCTACAGTTGGACAAGCTGCAGGCGATAGTGATGTGACAGGTTGTTGTATCGACCAAACCTCGCTATACCGACTTTTTCATCGCCCCGATAAAGCCGGGTCCTGTGAGCGACCCGTCGTCGTGGATCATGAAATCCACCTTTTCCCCTTTGGGCGTGCAGTCGAGCAGGACCTTATTATCTTTCACCTTGTAGGTGCAGGGCATGGATTCACCCATCATCGTGAACATGGCTTTGCCACCGGATTTAAGATCGAGCGTGACCATGCTACCATTGGTGTACGTGCCTTCTACCTTTGACCCACAACCTCCGATGGCGGTGACTCCAAACAGCATCGCGACAACGAAGACAACCTTGGAGAACAATGCGCTCTGCATGGGGCTCCTCCTTCTTGTGTGGTGATCACTGAATTGCTGTCTGTGCCGAGCAAGCTGCATTCCAACCGCTGAATGATTCTTTACACTCTTGATCGCTACAAGAATGGAGACCGGGGTGGGTTGCAGGATACGTCTCATGAGCTATTCCCTTCTGACCTCACCAGTTAAGGCTAAGGCAGGGATATTTCGTAGGCGGATAGGAGGGGTAGTATCTTAAAGCGCGCGGCCTACGTCAATATCAAGAGATCTACGGAGGGAGAGGCACGCATTCAGCAATGGCCGGGCAGCGGCCCTTGCTCCGCCGAATGCGACACCGTTATGATGGCCGACCATGACGTCGGACGAAGCGCGGGCGCACTACAATTTTCTCCTGACGCTCTGCATTCGGAAAGCCGAGACGTTCGGCCCGTTGGCCTTCGCCTTTCTCAAGGACCACAATTTCAACACCTTAGGCCTGACGCCGGAAGAACAGTTTAATCTCCTCGTCGCGACCGCTGAAGCCTTTGCCGAGGAACCAAAGCGCTACACGCACAAATTGGATTGCCTCCAGAAAGCTCTCGACATCCTGCCGAACACAAGTTTTTTTGACCCCGAGCTGGCGCGGCAGATTCAACAGGACATCCAGCGGTTGAAAGCCGAACTCGATCTCTATGCCGCGGCCATGCGACCCGAGCGCATCGGTTCCGGGGCGAGCACTCTCCCTCAACGCATCATCATCGAGACAGATATGCCGGACTACTTTCTCTCGATGGCTCAGCAGCGTGCAGCCGCCTATTACCAGGAAAAATATCGACTCACGAAAGAATCCAAGGTCGCACAGCATTTCACCTCACCAACGCGTAAGTTCGAACCGGACACGACGGCGGTTCACAAGGAGTTCCCAGGAGCCTGCGCACCGTTCGTGGCAGCCAGAACCGGCGCCTGGCACGTCATGCTGCCGTTCGATCTCAAGATCAGCCGCTCTCCGGAAGATCCTTTGGATGCCGCCCTGCGCATTTGGTACGCGAAGACCGGTTACTCGTTTCCACTCCGGTACGAAATGGGACGTCTGTGCAGTTATTACGACGACCAGGTGCTCGACATCGACATGATGGATCCCCATTTGCTGTTCGTGTCGGTGTCGCCGTTGAAGGAACGGAATCTAGGCATAGTCGATCGGGCGGTGGCGGACGATGTTTCTTTTGAGATCGGCCTGCCACGCGCCTTCCTTGACGGCACGAACTCGCTCGGCCCCTATGTGCAGATCGGCTGTAACATCAAGGTCTGGTTCGACGCTGCGGCCGTAAGTCTGTTGGTCCAAGGCGCGCCGGACTTGCACGAATATGGCTTAGAAGGCGGAGCAGGATTGCTGACCAGAACCTACGCATCGGAGAAAACGGCAGCCTATGCCGGCGTGGGCGGTCGGCAGTGGCAGGAAGGACTCAGCTTCAACTTCGTGAACATGCATCTCCAGTTACTTCCGAATGTGAACACCGCCGTCGTACCAGCCCATACCCCAATCTTCTCGCTTTATCCTGTGACAGCACGAGGGCAGTACCAACTCACCGATGCCCGTTCCATTACGACTTGATGCCCGACTGGTCTCAATTGCCTACCATCTGGCCCCATCAATCATAAGCGGCCACAGGCTTTAAACACATGTCCCGAAATCGAGCTGCCGCATCACTTCATAGACCACAATCGCGACGGCATTGGAAAGGTTGAGACTTCGACTTTCCGGAAGCATCGGTAAGCGAATGCGTCGCTCATCTGAAAACTGCTTCAATACCTCTAGAGGCAGCCCCCTGGTTTCCGGACCAAATATGAACACATCGTCCGCCATATAGCGGTTCGTATCGTAACGTTGTGCGCCTTTGGTGGAAACCGCGAAGAGCCGTTTACCGTGAAAATGCGCGACGCACGTCTCCCAATCTTCGTGGACCTTTACCGTCGCAAACTCATGATAGTCCAACCCCGCGCGCCGCATCTGCCGGTCGTCCAACGAGAAGCCCAACGGTTTCACCAGATGCAGCCGCACACCGGTGTTTGCGCAGAGGCGGATAATGTTGCCCGTGTTCGGCGGAATTTCCGGTTGATACAAGATGACGTCAAACATCGACCTAGAGGTCAGGGCAACAGCACGGACACGACACGTATGCTGCCTGGACGGAAGCCTGCACGTCGCACGCGATCCAATGCCACGGCCCGCTTCCGCAAACTCCGACAGCGGGCCGCATTCCATCGCCTCCCAGCAAAACTCAGCGTTGGCGTCGATTATGCTTATCCTTGAAGATTTGCCGGCTCTGGACATTCTCCCGATTCTGAATACGCGCCTGTTCGCGCGCGTTCACGTTGCCGTTTGCTCCGGCGCGAGCCTCTGAGCGGTCCACACGGGATTGGCCCCGTTCGAGTTGTGATGCTTCCCTGTTGGTGAGTTGACCCGATTGGACACCCTGCTCAACACGATTCTGCTGATTGATGTTCCGCTGCACATCGGCTTGCATCCGTTGTGAAGAGGTCGAATTGGGATTGCCGGTCACATCGTTGTTCTTTAGTTTGTTG
>CAMLHQ010000100.1 GCA_946479785.1 uncultured Nitrospira sp. | reverse complement strand
TCGTCATCACCGGCCTGAGCGGGTCCGGCAAGTCGTCCCTTGCCTTCGACACCATCTATGCCGAAGGCCAGCGCCGCTATGTCGAATCGCTGTCGGCCTATGCCCGCCAGTTCCTCGAACAGATGGGGAAGCCGGATGTCGATTCGATCGAAGGCCTCTCGCCCGCCATCTCTATTGAGCAGAAGAGCACCAGTCACAACCCTCGTTCGACCGTCGGCACCGTCACCGAGATCTACGACTATCTGCGCCTGCTGTTCGCGCGTGTCGGGCGACCGTACTGTTTTCAATGTGGCGAGGAAATCACCGCCCAGACGGTGCAGCAGATGGTCGATGCGATTGCCGGGTTAGCCGAAGGCACAAAGTTCCACATCCTTGCGCCGATTGTCCGCGGGCGAAAGGGGGAGTATCGGAAAGAGCTGTTGGACATGCGGCGGGCCGGGTATGTACGGGCGCGCATTGACGGCAAGCTGGTCGATCTCGGCGACGACATCGCACTCGATAAGCAAAAGAAACATACGATCGAGATCATCGTCGATCGGCTCGTGATGAAAGCCGGTGATGCCTTGATGCGTCGTCTGGCTGACTCGGTTGAGACCTCGCTGAAGCTGGCAGGCGGACTTGTCGGCGTCTTAACCGAAGATGGCAAGACCCTGCTGTTCAGTGAAAAGCTGGCCTGCATTCGCTGCGGTGTGAGTTACCCGGAAATCACGCCCCGCATCTTTTCCTTCAATAGTCCCCACGGCGCCTGTCCCGCCTGCGATGGGATCGGATATGCCGTCATGCCAGGCTGCCCGGAAGAGGAAGACTTCACGCAGCTCGAAGTCTGTGACGTCTGCCATGGCGCGAGGCTCAGACCGGAGAGTCTGTCGGTCAAAATTGCCAAGCAATCGATTGCCGAAGTCACGCGTCAGTCGGTCAGGGCGGCCGTCGATTTCTTCGGGACGTTGAAATTCACCGAGCGCGAAATGGTGATTGCCCATCGGATCTTGAAAGAGATTCGCGAGCGGCTCGGGTTTCTCGTGAACGTGGGGCTCGATTACCTCACCCTTGATCGAGCGGCGGCAACCTTATCCGGCGGTGAGGGCCAGCGCATCAGATTGGCAACGCAGATCGGTTCCGGTCTCGTCGGCGTCCTCTACATTCTCGATGAGCCTTCGATCGGGCTCCATCAACGGGACAATCGTCGTTTGCTGCAGACCCTCCTGCGACTCCGGGATCTCGGCAATACGGTGGTCGTCGTCGAGCATGATGCGGAAACCATGATGGCTGCAGACTACATTCTCGACATGGGGCCGGGTGCCGGGTCACACGGCGGACACATTATTGCGCAGGGAACTCCGAAACAGGTCATGGGCGATCCCAACTCGCTGACCGGCCAGTATTTGCGCGGCGTCCAAGCGGTGTCGGTACCGCAAAGGAAGCGGAAGCCGAAGGGCTTTCTCTCGGTGGTCGACGCGTGGAAGCACAATCTCAAAAACGTGACGGTCAAGATTCCGCTTGGAATGCTCACCTGTGTCACCGGCGTGTCTGGATCGGGCAAGAGCACCCTCGTACTCGAAGTCTTGTTTCATTCGCTCTCGCAGTTCCTCTATCACAAGAAGCCGAAGATCGATGGATGCAAGGACCTTCACGGCGTGTTGGCGTTGGACAAAGTGATCGACATCGATCAATCTCCGATCGGACGGACGCCACGTTCGAACCCGGCGACCTATACAGGGCTCTTTGGGTACATCCGTGATCTCTATTCGAATCTGCCGGAGTCGCGCGTGCGCGGCTATAAGCCGGGCCGGTATAGCTTCAACGTCAAAGGTGGTCGTTGCGAGGCCTGCCAGGGCGACGGCCTTATCAAAATTGAAATGCATTTTCTGCCCGACGTCTATGTGACCTGCGAGGTGTGCAAGGGGCAGCGGTACAACCGGGAGACGATGGAAATTTTGCACAAAGGCAAGAGCATCGCCGATGTGCTCAATATGACGGTGGACGATGCGCTGGAATTTTTCGAACACATTCCGCTGATTAAGGCCAAGCTCCAGACGCTGCACGATGTCGGTCTGCATTATGTGAAGCTCGGCCAGTCGGCCACGACATTGTCCGGCGGGGAGGCGCAACGGGTGAAACTCTCTCGCGAGCTCTCGAAGCGCGCTACAGGCAGGACCTTATATATTTTAGACGAGCCCACCACCGGTCTTCATTTCGCCGATGTGCAGCGACTGCTCGATGTGTTGGACCGGTTGGTCGAAACCGGTAATACCGTGCTCGTGATCGAACACAACCTCGATGTCATCAAGAATTCCGATTGGATTATCGATCTGGGCCCGGAAGGCGGGGATCGCGGCGGTGAAATTGTCGCGGAGGGCCCGCCCAAAGACATTGCGAAGTCGAAGCGGTCATATACGGGGCAGGTGTTGAAAGAGGCGGGGTTGGGGTGAAGAGGAGTTGAGTGGTGGGGGTGACGAAGAGGTGCGGTCGAAGAAGGGCGAGCAGTTTCGGGTTCGCCGTAATGCGCTGATTCCTCGACGAGGGCATGTTCCACTACTATTGGCTGAGCGCCTTATCGGACCAACTGACAGAACGGCGCCCAGCACATTCGCTGGCTAGTGCGGGGCAATCGGCGCTACAGCGAACCCTCCATGCTCATCCCTTCCGCCCGCCTCGAAGAGGGAAAGAGAATATATGTGGCTGACGGCGCTCATAGCCCTCAGCCGACTCACCACATAACCAAGTAACCAAGGAGGGCCATGCGCACGATCCTGCTGCTGACCATCTCCAACATCTTTATGACCTTTGCCTGGTATGGGCACCTGAAATACAAGGATACGCCCCTCTGGATCGCGATCCTCGTGAGCTGGGGGATCGCGTTTGTCGAATACTGCTTTCAGGTGCCGGCGAATCGGATCGGGCACTATGATTTCACCGCCGCGCAGCTGAAAACGATTCAAGAGGTCATTACTCTCGTCGTGTTTTGCGTCTTCTCTGTCTTGTACCTGAGGGAACCGCTGAAATGGAATTACCTCGTCGGATTCAGCATGATGGTCGGCGCAGTCTTTATGATTTTCAAAGAGTGGTGAGGGGACGGAGATTCACCTCACGAAATATCCATTCTGTCCTGAAGAAGGGACAACTTGTCCCCCTTCCCATCATCCCGGGTTCATACCAATGGCCCTCCCTACAAAGAATATCTGAGCGTCAACCTTTGTTGAGCTGTGATCGCCTCCCCGGGTGTACGGTACACCGATCTCTGTGTTAGGCCCGCCGTTTGCTTATACCAACTTCTGTCAAAAGCAACCTAAGAGCTTCGGCAGCACAATGTCCAAACGGTATCGAGCGGTTTGAGAAGAGAGACCGCTTTCTACCGAAAGGAGGAGCGATGGGAAACATCATGTTTCGTCGCGTAGTCGTCGCTTGTGGAATCGTGGTCATAGGATTGAGCCTTGCCGCGTGCAACACCACCAAGGCGACTATCGACACGACAGTCAAGTTCTTCTCGAGCACAAGCCCGGATTCCATGTTTACGGCGGACGGGATGGTCGAGCAGAAGCAAAAGATCAATCTGTTTGCGGGAGTGGCCTACGAGAATCTGCGCCAGGAAGCCGCGGCCGGGAGCGGGCAATATGTCACATCGCTTGCCGTGTTGTACGGTGTGCCCGTTGCAAAACGTGACGACTTTGGGCGGGTACTGCAACTACGGCATGCGGAATTGTTTACCGCAGACCTCAACGAAGACAATCGTGCGCATCTCAAGATGGTCAGCACGCTGAACCGCATCCTCGGTAGCGAGGCCTCGCTGATTCAGTAAATGCGCTGAAGTCAAAAGCATGGAGGGATACATGGGCACAATGGGAAAGGGTTTTATTTTATGGCTTCTTGGTGTTCCAGTGAGCGTCCTGGCCTTGCTGTGGTTTCTGGGATTTCTCCGATAATGTGACGCTCCTTGGCTCCGGGACAACGCCTTCCCAATCTCGGTGATCGAATCGACAAGAATTGCCTGCGATAGCTGAGTCTATTCCCACCCTTGCAGTGGATCGGGGTCCCCCATACAATGCGCCCCTGGCTTCTATCGGAGGACCGATGCCACGCAAGGCGCCCTCATCGTCGAATCGCACACCCACGGCCCGGTCGGAGAGCGCCCAGGACTTCGAAAAACTCGGCGTCTTCTACCTTGGCCGGCCATACGATCTCGCGGCCAAGCAGGCGAAGCCTGGCTGGCTGCTCTATGATTCCAAAGATCTCGTGACCCACGCCGTCTGTGTCGGCATGACCGGCAGCGGCAAGACCGGTCTCTGTCTCTCGCTCCTGGAAGAGGCAGCCATCGACAATATCCCCGCCATCATCATCGATCCCAAGGGCGATCTCGGCAATCTGCTCCTGACGTTTCCAAGCCTCAAAGGCGAAGACTTTCAACCATGGATCAATGAGGACGATGCCCGCAAGAAGGGCCTGTCGTCTGCTGACTATGCCAAGGCGCAGGCAGAACTGTGGACAAAGGGCTTGGCTGATTGGCAGCAAGATGGCTCGCGCATTCAACGTCTGCGCGATGCCGCGGACTTCGCCATCTACACGCCTGGCAGCAATGCCGGCTTAGCGGTCTCCATTCTGAAATCTTTCGACGCGCCGGCGGCCGACGTTCTGGGCGATGCGGAGCTGCTTCGCGAGCGGATTAGTACGACAGCGACCAGTTTGCTCGGCCTGCTCGGCATTGAAGCCGATCCCATCCAAAGCCGCGAACACATCCTGCTTTCGACGATACTCGACCAGGTCTGGAAGAAGGAAGAAGCTCTCGATCTCGCGGCCTTGATCCAAGCCATTCAGTCGCCACCGGTTTCAAAGATCGGCGTCATGGATGTGGATTCCTTCTTCCCGTCGAAAGACCGATTCGCGCTGGCCATGAAGCTCAACAACTTGCTTGCGGCTCCTGGCTTTCAGGCCTGGCTGGAAGGAGAAGCGCTCGACGTGCAGCAGCTGCTCTATACGTCGACAGGCAAGCCCCGGCTAGCGATCTTCTCCATCGCGCATCTGAACGATGCGGAGCGGATGTTCTTTGTCACCCTGTTGCTGAGTCAGGTGGTCGGCTGGATGCGGGCGCAGTCCGGTACGACCAGCCTGCGTGCAATTCTCTACATGGACGAAATCTTCGGCTACTTCCCGCCGGTGGCCAATCCGCCGTCCAAGCTTCCGTTGATGACCTTACTCAAACAAGCGCGTGCGTTTGGGTTGGGGGTGGTCCTCGCCACGCAGAACCCCGTTGATCTGGATTACAAAGGCTTGGCCAATACCGGTACCTGGTTTATCGGGCGATTGCAGACGGAGCGGGACAAGGCTCGGGTGCTCGAAGGGTTGGAAGGGGCATCCGCCAGTGCCGGGAAGAAGTTCGATAAGGGGCGGATGGAACAAACGCTGGCAGGCCTTGGCAGTAGAATCTTCCTGATGAATAACGTGCATGAAGACGAGCCGGTCGTATTCGAATCCCGCTGGTGTCTGTCTTATCTGCGCGGCCCTCTGACGAGAACGCAGATCAAGACTTTGATGGACCCGCAACGCGCAGCCCATACGGCGATGGCGCCTATGTCATCCGCAGCCAAGCTGGGAAAGAGTGTCAAGGGCGGCGCCCGTCCGATGTTGCCTCCCGATGTGCCACAGTATTTCGTGCCCATTCGGGGGACCAAGCCGGCCGGCAGCGAACTGGTCTATGTGCCGATGTTGCTGGGGTCGTCACAAATCCGTTTTACCGACAGCAAGAGCGCGATTGATATGATGCAGGATGTCAATGTGCTGGCGCCGATTACTGAAGGAGCCGTGGCTCTTGATTGGGACCATGCCACAACTGCAGAATTGGCTCTCAGTGATTTACAACAGACCCCGGACGGCGCGCAGTTCCTCTCGCTTCCCTCCAGTGCAGGCAAAGCGAAAAGTTATGAAGGATGGAATAAGGATTTCGGAGGCTGGCTGTTCCGGACTCAAAAGGTGGAACTGTTGAAGAGCCCGAGCACGAAGGAAGTGTCGAAGCCGGGAGAGTCCGAACGGGACTTCCGCGTTCGTTTACAGCAGTCCGGTCGGGAACAGCGAGATAAGGGAGTCGCGTCCCTTCGACAAAAATACGCACCGAAGATTGCCGGCCTGCAAGATAGAGTCAGGCGAGCGGAGCAGCAGAAGGAGAAGCAACAGGCGGAGTCCCGGTCCAGTCAAATGCAGGCAGCGATCTCCGTCGGCGCCTCTATCCTCGGTGCCTTCTTGGGCCGGAAAACCATCAGCGCGACGAACATCGGCCGAGCAACGACTGCGATTCGCGGGGCCGGTCGGGTGATGAAGGAGTCTCAGGATGTGAGTCTCGCGGAAGAGAACGTAGCGGCGTTGCAGAAGCAACTGGCCGATCTCGAAGCGCAGTTTAAGTCGGAAAGCGAGGCGTTAACGGCGGCGACCGATCCGCTGAATGAAAAGCTGGATGCCATTTCCATCAAACCGACCAAAGGCAACATTGCAGTGAAGCTCGTGGCGCTGGCCTGGACGCCGCACTGGCGATCCTCGAACGGCGCCATGACTCCTGCCTGGATATAGCGTGGTCCCTTGACAAATCAATTTTAGTTGATATATTTTTTGGCATGGCTGGAACGTCATCAGCAGATCTCACTCGATCCGCCGCCGTCTTTCATGCGCTCTCCGATGAAACACGATTGGATATTCTCGCTCGACTCCAGGATGGCGAACAATGCGTCTGTGAGCTCACGGATACCTTGAAGGCTGCGCAGTCGCGCCTGTCGTTTCATTTAAAGGTGCTTAAGGATGCAGGGCTGATCCGCGATCGAGCCGAAGGGCGATGGATGTACTACGCACTCAATGAGGGGACATTGGAAGAGGTGGAAGACTTGATTCGCACATTCAAGAATGCGGCCAAGGCAGCCCGCTCCGCAAATCGGTGTTGTTAATTTTTTTGGATCTGATTCATCAACGATTCTTGATGGGAGGTGTCGCATGAGGAACAAAGATGAGCTGAAGGAATTCGTGAAAGCCGAGTATGGCCAGGCTGCCGTCCAGGCCAGGCAGGGACGAAGTCGTTCTTGCTGTGGAACCGGCTCGACGGTTGAGACGGGACACCTCGATCCGATTACGTCGAATCTCTATGAAGCACAAGATATGGCGATGCTGCCGGAAGCGGCTGTCCGCGCGTCGCTGGGCTGCGGAAACCCGACAGCACTGGCCACCATCCAACCGGGGGAAACGGTCCTGGACCTGGGGTCTGGAGGCGGCATTGACGTGTTATTGTCTGCGCGGCGTGTCGGCCCGACCGGCAAGGTCTATGGCTTAGACATGACCGATGAGATGTTAGAACTGGCGCGAGCCAATCAAGCGCAGGCAGGCATCAGGAATGTTGAATTCCTCAAAGGCGACATGGAACACATCCCGCTGCCGAACGAGTCGGTGGATCTCATCATTTCTAACTGCGTGATCAATCTTTCTCCGGACAAGGATCTGGTGCTGGCTGAGGCCTTTCGGGTGCTGAAGCCGGGAGGACGGTTAGGGGTCTCGGATATCGTGATCCGGGGTCGGATGCCGGCTGAAGTTCGGCACAATGTGGAACTCTGGGCCGGCTGTGTGGCGGGCGCCTTGGAGGAATCCGAGTACATTGCCAAGTTACGAGAGGCCGGTTTTGAAGAGGTGTCGATTGAACCGACGCGCGTCTATACCGCCGCCGACGCTCGGGAATTTCTGATGGGGGCTGGTCTCGACGCGGAAGCCATTGCGCCGACAATCGATGGCAAATTGATGAGCGGTTTCGTGCGCGCAGTCAAACCCGCGACATCACGGTCGTGCTGCAGCCCCACATGCTGTTCGTGAAGGTAGAAAGCAGCGAAGAACACTCATCATGGAACTCGCAGTCTTGTCGTCGGTTCCTGTTACGAAGAAACGCCTCAATCCGTTCGAGCGCTATCTGACGGTCTGGGTCGGATTGTGTATCGTGGCCGGGGTGCTGATCGGTCAAAGCTTTCCGGCCCTTGTCGCGACCATGCGCGGGTGGGAGTTCGGAGAGGGCAGCCATATCAATCTGCCGATCGCCGTGCTCATCTGGCTCATGATTATTCCCATGATGATGAAAGTGGACTTCCGGTCGCTCCAACATGTCGGTCGCCGGCCGCAGGGACTCTTTGTCACGCTGGCGGTGAACTGGCTGGTCAAGCCTTTCTCGATGGCCTGCTTGGCCTGGGTTTTCTTTCGAGTGGTGTTTGCCGATTGGCTGACGCCGGCCGAGGCGGACCAATACATTGCGGGATGCATCATTTTAGCGGCCGCTCCTTGTACCGCAATGGTCTTTGTCTGGAGCTACCTCACGGACGGAGATGCCGCTTATACCCTCGTCCAAGTCTCGGTGAACGATCTCATCATGCTCGTGCTGTTTGCACCCATCATCAGTCTGCTCGTGAACGGCGCGTCATCTCTCGCAGTGCCTTTCGAGGTCCTGCTGTACTCGGTGGTAGCCTTTATCGTGATTCCTCTGGCTGCTGGCGTGGTGTTGCGCGCCTGGCTGATCAGGCAATATGGGCAACGGTGGTTCGAGCAGGATTTCCTGCCTCGCTTCTCTCCGGTGACGATCGCTGCCCTCCTCATGACGCTGGTGTGCATCTTTGCGTTTCAAGCCGACAACATCATTGCCAAACCGTGGCATGTGGCTCTCATTGCGATTCCAATCCTGTTCCAAGTGTACATGAATGCCTCCCTCGCCTATGGAGCGATGCGATGGCTGCGGGTCCCTTATGCGGTGGCTGCGCCCGGAGCCCTTATCGGAGCGAGTAACTTCTTTGAACTGGCCGTGGCTACCGCGATCGCGCTCTTCGGACCCGAATCGGGAGCCGCGCTCGCGACGGTAGTCGGAGTGTTGGTCGAAGTGCCGGTGATGTTGACGGTCTGCCGCTTTTGCAACATGACCCGTCAATGGTTCCCGGAAGAGCCAACACCGATTCTGCGCACGTCGTGAGACGAAAGGACCATGATCAAACACCGAGTCCTGTTTTTATGCACTGGTAATTCCGCCCGGAGCCAGATGGCCGAGGCGTTGCTCCGCTTGATCGCCGGTAATTATTTTGAGGCGGCTAGTGCAGGCACGCATCCGGTTGGGGTAAATCCGATGACCATTGAGGTCATGAAGGAGCTTGGGGTTGATATGACCCATCATCGGTCAAAGCATGTACAGGAATTCGCCGGCCAGGCGTTCGACTATGTCGTCACCGTCTGTGATCGAGCAAAGGAGACCTGCCCGATTGTCCCGACGGCATCCTATGTTCTCCATTGGAGGTTTGATGACCCCGCGGCAGCACCTGAGGCTCAACGTCGTCAGGTCTTCCGGCAGATACGTGATGAAATTTCAGGCAGGATCCGTCACTTCATACAGGAGGAAACATTCTCTTCCCAGCATGCTGAAGTGTAATACCTTTCCGACTAACGACACACACCCATAAGTACCCGCGCATTCCCCCACCGCCCGGATGCAGGCCTTTGCTGCTAGAACTGTTACCTAAATGGAAAGACAGAACCCGACGTTACGCGCCCCGAGAGGAGCGGAACTGTTCGAAGAGCAGCTCGGCTTCCCCCGTGGCGTTGGTGATGGGACGGCTGAAGACTTTGTCGGCGATATGGAAGCCGAGCGCCCGGTACGATTCGAACTGAGACTCATCGAAAAACTGATCGGCGGTTGGTTCATGCGGGAACTCGTCGTGGCAGCTGGCATACTCGGTGACGTCCGCAGGCTCGTTTCCTGTGAGTGAAGGCTTCAAGTAGATCAACAGCCCTGGCGGTGCCTCGTGATCGACACGGTCGTATCGGATGATACCCAGCGCATAATGCTCTCGGCTGAGCCGACTACCTGGCTGTAGTTGTAACAACTTGGGATCGATGTCGATGTCCACTCCCAGATCGATACGGATCTTCCGGATGGCATTGCCCAGATCCGTAAACGAGCGGTCAGTATCGCAGCTCGCGTCGCTGATCACGATGCAGTGACAGCGCCGCAACACCATTTCATAGAGGCCTAGATTTTCGAAATGGCCTCCGTCGGAAAGATAGACGTAGGGATTGTCGGCATCCGTCAACCCGAATGTTTCTGCCAGCAGGGGACGGACGGCGATTCGCGGGCAGGAGCGGTCGAAGGTGTTGCGGCCGGCTGGTCCAGGATTTCCCAGCCACCAACCCAGTCGCACATTGAAGCAGGCAAGCAGAAACGTGACAGCCGGAGCTGAGTGGTATCCCATGTTGGGACTGGCCGCCGCGCCGGAGATCGCCAGCGCGGTGCCCAGTGTGATGGCTTTGCGGAGCTGGCCGTTGATGCCATACCTCTTTGCAGAGCGATAACCGAGATTCCAGCTCCCGCAGAAGAGCGGGGATGCCGTGAACGACTGTGCTTTCCGCTGCTGCCAGGCCAGATTCTCTCCGTGGACTAAGTTGATGGCGATGTTCACAATGTGGAAGGGTTTCTTGATAGGCTGATTCGGTGCCGCGAGCTCATGCAACTGGATATTGTCCTTGGGATCGAATCCGGTGAAAGGGTTAGGTCGCCGTTTCTCGTGATACTCGGGCAGTCGGGAGGCGCCCAGGTAGGCTCGAATCAGACGATTGCGATAGATCGAATGGAGCGAAAACTTATTGATGTTGATGACCAGCGACATGGCGCCGGCCAGGGTGACGAAC
>CAMLHQ010000099.1 GCA_946479785.1 uncultured Nitrospira sp. | reverse complement strand
TGCCCCAACACGAGAGGGAGTTTGCCATCGACCCACACTTCGGCATAGTCGTCGATGGCAATCTCGAAGACGACGGTTGCTCCAGTAGGATCGAACGAACCAATTGTGTCCGGAATGGTCACGTTCGTGCGATACCAGTTGAAACACAGCCTGCCAGTCGATCGTCGCTCTTCAAGCTGTACAGGCTTGATCGGCTCCCATGCGGAATCGTCGAAATCCGCCGCGCCGGCCCGGAGATCAATATCTTGCGTGCGATTGGCTGGTCCGGACGGTGCGAGATCAGCACCCGGGCTATGATGGTCGACATCAATAACCCTGACATTGCTGTACCGCCACTGCCCCTTGACCAGCGTGACACCGTCTTCCGTCTTCAGATCGACGATCGCATCTGGTCTTACCCCCGGCGCGTCGCTGGTCACTTGCGCCAATGACGGTTGAACAAAGGCTGCCACAACGGCAAACACAACAAGTGCAATCCAAGTCATCGTAGGTCTCTTCTCGACAGCTATCGCACTTTCACGACGTAATAATCGAACGGCGTCTCCACTTGCTTAAACCAATGCGGTACCCCGTTGGGAATAATCACCACATCGCCCGGGACCAACACGCGGGATTCGCCCCCGTTGACGTTCGACGCTCGATACTCATGTGGGGCGATCGTTTTGGTGCCGATAGGCGTTCCCCCGGTAATCAGCGTGGCTGACCCCTTCAGGACATAGACGATGTCCGTGTCAAACTCGTGAATCTCAACGACTCCAGCTTTATCGCGATGACTGGCATGCACCATATAATTGCGCGCCGCGTACATCATATTTTCGTCGTCCCCCACTAATACCGCGCCTTTTGCAAACGACGCCGCGACTTTTTGACTTTCGATGTAGGTCACAGCCAATGGAGCATGTCCGTTGGTCATGCCGGCCACATCCATAGAATCCAAAGACTTCGTACCGGCAATCGCTAGCTCTTCGTCTTGTTGTGCACTGGCTGCACCGCTCACTCCGATGGCCCCCACAACTTTTCCTTCCCATTCAAGAGGAATCCCCCCTTGCAATGGCGTGAAATTCTGCAAATCTCCGCCCAGTGTAACCATCGAGGTGCGTCCTGCTTTGATCGCTTCTTCAAAAGCTTTTGTCGGCTTTTTGAACAGGGCCGATGTTCGTGCCTTGCCGATCGCAATATTCGCGCTGGCTGCAAACGTCTGGTCCAGCCGTTCTAGGGCCAGAAGATTGCCTCCTTCGTCGACGATCGCGATCGACCCACCTGGGGCGTTGATGCGGTTTGCCTCGGCCACCGCAGCGGCAATGACCTTTTTGGCTCCGTCCAATGTAAGGCCTCGTTTATCCGATACCGGTTCTGCATAGCCGGCTGACGCCAGCGTCGTCATCGTGATGGCTACTACGAGCTTGGTGATGTGTCTCATGACAGTTCTCCTTATCTTGTCATCAAATCCTCAGGAATCGGTTATCAACTCCTCAAACAGAGAAGGTGATAACTGATTGCTGACAGCTAAGGTTTCGTAAACGATGTGGCAATAGATGCACCAGCAAGAGCAATCTCTTCGTCCTGGCCGGGCGTTTCTCCGCTCACGCCGATTGCGCCGATGACTTTGCCTGCGACGACAATTGGGATCCCTCCTTGCAAAGCCACGGCTCCCTGTAATGCCAAAGCTGAGACGCGCCCATTCTTGACCTGGTCCTCGAAGACTTTGCTGGGTCTCCGGTAAATTGCAGCAGTTCGCGCCTTATCGATTCCGACGTTCACGCTGGCGACCTGTGTATCGTCCAGACGTTCCAGGAGGAGCAGACTCCCGCCTTCGTCCACAACGGCAATGACTACACGCGCCCCTTCAGCCTTCGCCTTCTGTTCAGCTGCCGCCGCAATTCTCTTTGCTCCATCCAGAGTGAGCGCGGTCTTCTCGACCAACTGCGCCTGAGCAGGCACTGTACCCACGGCCAGCGTGAGCATGACGAGAACCAATACACAGAGTTTCATCACGATGCCCTCACTATGATGGTTCCGGTTAGAGAAAGCTGAGGAGGACAACGAGTGTGCCCTCGACCTCGAAATGCGGCTCATGGCCATGCTGTCCGAACGTGCATGCTCACCCGATGCCGTCATGACCGGCTTTGCGAACGGCGCTTCACCCAGCAATGTTTCAGCGTACGCGCACCAGATCTGGACCTTGGCCACGTCGTGGATGTATGCAGGCAACGCGATCGTTCGGTTCTGCTTATCGCCTTTGATCGCCAGCCGTTGCAGCAAGAACACGTTTCCTTTCGTGTCAACCACCTGCCAATGCGGCGCGGGCGTTTCAGGAATCTTGAAATCGTCCGACCACGTCAGCGTATCGCTGTTACCAGAACGGCCATGCGTGGCAGTGCCGCTATTGGCCTTGACCCCTTCGAATTTCGCCGTTGTGTGGGCGTCGCCGGCAAAGCCATTTGACGCCACAAACAATCCCGTGACAGCGATCACGGACAAAATCCCCATCTTCAATGCACTCTTCGAACTCATAATGCCCTCCTTATTGTGTGAGTACTGTGCTGTGCTGACATTTGTTCAGCGTTGCACCTCTGCTTCTGCAGGTCTGTCGAGCTAGCGTGTCAGTCCTTACAGGTACAAGTGGAGAGAAATCCCGCTTAACTCGTGTAACAGCAGCGAAAGATGCAGCGCTTATCGTTCTGATGATGGAGTTTTGCGCAGAGAACGCGATGAGTACCGTGAATGCGCACAAAGCATTCTGCGGCAAGCAGCATACCGATCAGAGGGGCAGTGAGATAAATCCAAAAGCTGGTCCAGATATGCGCTGGAAGCGCGGAAGCGAATGAACGGGCGGGATTCATGCTCATTCCAGAAAGTGGAGCTTCCACGCTGATATATGTTGCGACAAGACATCCAGCGAAGACGCCGGTCCACGCATTGAGCGCAGCCCGGTTGGAGGCAATCAACACGACGAGCATAAGCCCAAATGAAATGGCCGTTTCAGCAATAAACGCGAGGCCCGCTCCTTCCGAGCCCGGGACTGTGACGGCATAATTCACTGCTGGATGTTTGACAGCCATGCCCATCGCAGTCGCAGCGACAAGCAACCCGGTTGCAGCGCCGATGAATTGGGCCAACATGTAGAAGACCGCATCAACGGCCTGGATTTTCCTGAGACGCCAAAATGTCAATGTCACCGCAGGATTCAAATGTGCGCCGGATCGTTGACCCCAGGAAGAATAAATAAGGGCGATTGCGGTTACTCCCATGGCTAGTCCGATCAGGACCCGTCTAGTGATCGGATTGGGCAGCAGATCATGGAGGGGCGAGTGCGGATATTCCAGCAGCGTGGTGACAACCACAGCCGAAATCATGAAGAGACCGAGCCCGCCAGCTTCCATCAGATACTCGGGCCAATGCGTGCGTACCGCGTTAGAGGCTGCGAACATAACCTCGAGCTCCTTTCGTAGCAGCTCGATCGTATTGCACGGATGGCGGCATCGCCGACTCCAGACGCAGCCACAAGTTCACAAAATTTATTTCCTGACGGAGCCACCAACAGGCGCACCGGAAGCACAGATCGTGCGCCGCCTGTCGGATATGTTGCACCGTCCAATAAATCGTTGTCTGCATAATGCTCCTTCGAAACTTGACGATGTGTCGCGGAAGTCGACGGCTTCTTACATGGGTAGACCAGAGCGAGAGTTAAAAGGGAGGATTTACCTTGATGTCAGCGAGACACCGCGCGATCGGCACGAAGTGCAACAACTGCAGGAACAAACTCTGGAAGATTCACCAGTGCTTCTTTCGCCTGATCGACGTAATAGACCCACTCGGGACTCGCGTATCGAGCGAGTATGCGCCGATAGAGCACCTGCGCTTCTCCCACATGCTCCGCCTCAACCAGCAATGCAGCCGCCCTGAGTGTGCAGGCAGCTCCAAGGGCTTTTGGATCCACTGCAATGCGAGGTGGTTGATTTCTTACATGTTGTCCTAATGCCCTCATCCAGGATGGAGGCTCGGTACTGGGCACCGCCGCGCGTTCGAATTCTTCAATGAGCAATACAAGCTCTTCTGGGCTGGCGCTCGCCAGGCACTGCTGATAGCGCTCCCATAACGGCAGGATGGGTATCAAAGAAGTTTTGGTCGGCCGATCGAACGGTGATATGGCCTGACAACCGCTGAGGACGACTGTGATTAGACAGATTGCCCAACGCATGGACATCTGTCGGTTGGAAGCGTTCGCTCTTACATAACGCGGTTAGACATCAGAAGAACAAGACGGTTCTGACGCTGCACCAGAACGCAAGTTCTCTAGCTAAAAACATCTCATCTATCCATTCGGTGCCGTCGATAATGTGCTGCAACTTTAAGCCGGTTCCCGCAAACGCTCATGCTGCACCAATGGCGAGCATGATTCTTGGTCGTATCATAAAAGAACAGCACACAGACTGGATTCTGACATTTTTTGATGAGGGGGAGCTCACATGTGCACAACAAGTCGCTCGCAGCATCGGCGAGCAACCCAAGCAACCGATTCGCCTCCTGCGATTCCACCTGAAAGTCTCGCTCGAATTTCCCGCTGCGGCCCTTCAGCTGAAGGCAGCCGACATGGTAACGCAGCATCCTGTTAATGACTTCAATCGTGGCCAAGGGTACGGGCTTACCGACGGCAATCCCCTCGACCATCTCCCGTAGTGCAGCCCGGAAATCTCGTGCCTGATGGAGGGTTCGCATGCCCTCAGGCTTCCCGCTCCACTTCCGTTCCGCCTGCTTGGCTTCCTCTCTATTCAGAAGACGCGCCTCCACCAGCCACGTGACCAGATCTGAGAACGTCTCAAGCAGATCCACCGGCTGCCCATTCTGGGCAATTTGGGTGTTGATGAAATCCAGGCACGGGTGATTGCCGATGAAAATAAACTTCTTCTCGGACTGACCATCGTGTCCCACAGGCCCCCCTTACGCAAACCGTCTAAATTACGCTTGACAGGTTAGCCTATCGGAGGTATAACTGTCAATGTAATATTTAGATGGTTAGTTCGACTACCCGGCAGTAACGGTCCTCACACCAACCAAGCGAGCCAGCTCGATAGCCGGCCGGATATTCAAAGGAGGGAACCATGTCCCAGCATGAGGCAACAACGCAGTACCGCACTCAGGATGTGAACGGGCTCAAGATTTTCTATCGCGAGGCAGGCGCGGCGGACGCCCCAACGATCCTCCTCCTGCATGGGTTTCCCACATCGTCGCATATGTTCCGCGACTTGATTCCGGTGCTGGCGCCCCACTACCACGTGATCGCGCCCGATCTTCCGGGATTTGGCTTCTCGGATGCGCCGAGCCCGTCGCGCTTTACCTACACCTTTGATCGGTTAGCAGACGTGATCGAGCAGTTCACGGACAAGCTCGGCCTGACCAGCTATGCCCTATATATCTTCGATTATGGCGCCCCGGTGGGTCTCCGGCTGGCCATTCGCCATCCGGAGCGCATCACCGCGATTGTGTCGCAGAACGGGAATGCCTACGAGGAAGGGCTCAGCACGGGGTGGAACCCGATTCAAAAGTACTGGGCTGACCCCACGCCTGAAAATCGGGCGGCACTCAAGGCCTTTCTCGCGCCGGAGGCCACCAAGTGGCAGTACACGCACGGAACCGAGGACTCGCGGGTCGCTCCGGAATCCTATGCGCTCGACTCTGCCCTATTGGCGCGTCCCGGCAACGAGGAGATCCAGTTGGATCTGTTTCTCGACTACGCGAGCAACGTCAAGCTCTATCCCCAGTTCCAGAAGTATTTCCGTACGCACCGGCCACCGACGCTCGCCGTGTGGGGCAAATCCGATCCGTTCTTTCTCCCGGCGGGGGCCAACGCCTTCAAGCGGGACAACCCGGGCGCACAGGTCGTGTTCTTCGACACCGGGCATTTTGCGCTCGAAACGCACAGCGCAGAAATCGGAACGACAATCACAGAGTTTTTAACCACGATACGGTCAAGCGCCGTGTCTCATTAAGGAGGACCTCCATGAAGACCCAAGTCATCATCATTACGGGCGCAAGTAGCGGCTTTGGCCGTACAACAGCGGAGACACTCGCGCGTCACGGCCATACTGTGTATGCGACGCTGCGTGACATAACAGGCAAAAACCAGGCGGCCGCGCGAGAACTGCAGCGCGCCGCAGAGGCGGACCGCATCGACTTGCGTGTGATCGAACTCAATGTGACCAACACGGACTCTGTGGAGCGCGCCATACAGACCGTGGTGAGGGAAACGGGGCGTCTGGATGTGCTGATCAACAATGCCGGCGCCGCCTATGTGGGCGTTACGGAAGGCTTCACACCCGAGCAGGCGACAGCACAGTTCGATGTCAACGTGATCGGGATCCACCGCACGACACGCGCGGCTCTGCCAGTGTTTCGAGGGCAAGGCAATGGGCTGATCATCAACATCGGATCAATTATAGGCCGTATCACCTTTCCATTCTTCGGACTCTACGGTGCGACCAAATATGCGCTCGAAGCGCTCACCGAGGGGTATCGCTACGAGCTGTCTCAGTTGGGAATCGATGTGGCGTTAGTGCAGCCGAGCGCCTATCCCACCGCTATGTTTGCCAACATGCAAGGGCCTGCCGATTCGGCTTGTGTCACGGAGTATGGCGACGTGGCTAAGATTCCGGGCGCCATGGTGGAAAAGTTTGGGAAAATGCTCTCCGGTCCTGACGCCCCCAAACCCCAAGAAATCTCAGACGCGATCCTTAGTTTGATCACGCAGCCGGCAGGAACCCGTGCGTTCAGAACAGTAGTGGGAACCGACTTCGGAGCCAAGACAGTCAATGCTCAGACCGCTCCAGTGCAGGCAGAAGTGCTCAAGGCGCTGGGTTTGGAACATCTCGATGCGGTCAAGGTCTCAGGCTAGCTCAGATAACACCAGGAGGTGTCTCATGCCATTGATCACAGTTAAAGTCTTTGAAGACGAGCTGACACAACAGCAAACGGCCGACATCATCCACGGGATCACCGAGGCGGTGATCCCGTTCGTCGGAGAGCAGCTGCGCGAGGCGACGTGGGTGCTCGTGGAAGAAATCAAAAGCGGCGCGTGGGGGATCGGAGGGAAACCATTTGGCCTCCCAGAGCTTCGAGCCATTCAGGCCCGCCAACCGCCGGAAGAGAAGGAACGAGATCGACCCAGAGGGAGATGAAATGAACCTTGTCTCAGTGCAAGTTGGGCGTCCGCGCAAGGTGCGGTGGCACGGAAAGGTGATATCCACTGGTATCTATAAAGTGCCGGTGGCTGGCCGCGTCATGCTACATCGGCTCAATCTCGACGGTGACCAACAAGCCGATTTGACTGTGCACGGCGGGGCGGACAAGGCGGTGTACGTCTATCCCTCTGAACATTATCCGATCTGGCAGGCAGAATTTCCCGACATGCGATTGCCCTACGGAATGTTCGGCGAGAACTTTACGACGGAGGGTTTGGACGAATCGTCGGTCTACATCGGCGATCAGTTCCGCATCGGAGACGCGGTGGTCAAAGTGACGCAGCCGCGCATGCCTTGCAACAAACTCGGCATACGATTCGGCCGTCCAGACATGCCGAAATTGTTTCACGCGAGTGGTCGTTGCGGTTTTTATCTCGCTGTCGTGCGCGAGGGGGAAGTCGGTGCAGGAGATGTCTTGGAACGCACTAGTAGGAACGATCGGCAGATGTCTGTGTTAGAGAGCTATCGCTTGTTTACTGAGCATCTGGGTAAGAAGATTCGCTAGAGCACCGGAAAGCCAAGGGTCCTGACCTGCGGTTTGCGCCCCGCCGGTCCATGTACCACCCTGGGACGAGCCGTGGACATTGATCCGCCGCACCGGTGCTGTGCTTGCAGTGTGCCGGAATCCCTGCATGCGTACTGACTCAGCCTGCACGACTGACTAGAGAAGGTGGGTGAAGTCATGACACGTCTTATTAGTTGCATATACAATTACTCTATGATCACTGAAGCCATGAGCCAGAGAATGGCAAGAGAATGCATCGCGACGCGGGTGCGCCTTTTGAACCGCATGGTCACCAAGGCCTATGATGACTGCTTGCGTCCGCTCGGCCTTCGCACCGCCCAACAGACTATTTTGGTGGCGATCTCGCTGATGAAAACACCAACGCCGACTCATATTGAGCGGCGCCTGAGTCTGGATAAGTCCACTGTCAGCCGCAATGTAGAACGGATGCAGCGCCGGGGTTGGGTGGAGTTCGTCCCCGGTGAGGATGGACGCAGCCATCATTTGAAGCTGACAACAAAGGGGACCCAGCTGTTGCGTGAGTCGGCCGCTGCATGGCAGCTGGCTCAAAAGAAGGTGGCCTCCTTACTAGGAAAGGAGGGGGTTACCGCGCTGTCGCGAATCCTATCGGCATTCGGTGCTGAGTAGTCCATTTTTTTGAGTTAGTGGTTGCATATACAACCATAAGGAGGTGCTCCCATGACTGTTCCAAGCTATCTATCGTACTTTGTGCTTGTCAGTGGCGCAGGTATTGTCGCGACGCTCTTGTTTGGGCTTCGCCTCGCCTTGAGCCGGGCCGGTTGGTCGGCTGATGACCAAAGCCGAGCGGCCCGCATAGCGGCCCTTGTGCTCATCGGTTGGCTCGGAATAGCGCTTGCCCTCGGAGTGTCGGGCGTCTTTCGAGGCGCCTCGGACCAGATTCCGACGATTCAATACGGGATTCTGGTGCCAATCCTGATCGGCAGCATCCTGATCGTGCGGTCGTCGAGCATAGCGCGTGTGATCGACGCCGTGCCACAACAGTGGTTAATCGGCGTCCAATTGTATCGTGCGCTCGGAATCATCTTTCTGATCCTGTATGGAGCAGGGAAGATGCCGGGCTTGTTCGCGTGGCCCGCTGGGATCGGCGACGTGTTGGTCGGTGCCCTCGCACTGGTTGTGGCAATCGCGTATGCTCGCGGACCAGAAAAGAATGGAGACCTGGCCTGGGTCTGGAACATCTTGGGTCTTACTGACCTCAGCGTCGCGGTCGCAACCGGCATGGTCACGGCACCGTCCCCCATCCAGCTGTTCGCCTTCGACCTGCCCAATGAGCTTGTCGGTGCGTTTCCGCTGATCCTAATCCCAATCTATTTGGTGCCGCTGTCGGTTTTACTGCATCTCGCGTCGTTGACCAAGCTGCGCAGAACCACGCAGCATCTGGAGCTCCAGCATGCTATGTGAGGGGAAATGCGTTGAGGTGTGATCGGAACACTTGGCTATTGTAGACGAGCGATTCCGGTTGAAGGATATCTCGGCTGATCAGCGCGACTCGCCGACTGCTCCACGGCGGTTCGCGAGCCGCGCACGCCGATCATTCCCGCACCGACGGGGTATTGAAGGTTCTGAATCATTCACAAAGGAACAGCCACGATGATAATGAACCGATGTCTAAGGAAAGCATCTTTGCTGGCTTCAGAAACTTCGAGCGAAATTGCACACTGCGCACACATGAAAAAGAGTCCGCGAGCAACGTCATTTTTTCTAGCGGTGCTATACTTTCGTGCATGGGGTTTCATCCTGACATCACACAAAGCTGGAATTCTTCTGCACTGATCCGACGCTTGAGTCTAGCAATCCTGTTTATAGGCTTGTTCGCAACGTTCTCGTGGGCCGGCAATGTACTCAAGATCGGCTCGCTGCTCGCCAATCCGCCCATGTATCAATCAAAGATGGTCCGCGTCACAGGAGTCGTGAGCGACGACCCCGAGGTGAAACGGTTCAAAGGCTGGATGAACAATGCGAAAAAATGTATCCAGTTCTTCACAGTAAAAGATGAGACCGGCTCCATCTTGGTCGCCTATGAGGTGAGCTGCTCAGGGGCTATGGATGTCCTGCGTAAACGTGATCGCGTGACCCTGGATGCTCGCTTTGAACGGACAGCCGAAGGGGCAGGACTGCTAAACGTGGTCGAGGTGCTGGCCAAAGTAGCCACTCCTTCGGCAGACTCGTATCGCTAGGTGCGAGTCCGCCGAGAGGGATTGCGCTGGCAGCCTCGTGTTTCCGATGCGGTTTTCGAGTTTCACACAGCCCAACCTCAGAAGCCTATCGCCACAAGAAACCACAAACCAAGATACTCCTGAAATGGGGGCAGATGGGGGTGATTAGTCCTGTCCTGGCTATTTCTTCAGAACACTCTCAGATCCGTGTCGAGCCACTGCTCGCGCAGACGGGACGTACACTCGACGCTCCTTCGCAGAAAGCCGTCGCCACCCTGCCCCGCACCAAGCGCCCCTAAATGTTCACGAGTGCCTACACCCTGCCGACACGGAGGACGCTACGCGGAACTAGGCTTCAAGAATCCTGAAATCAGAGACGGGGTTGTCTGCGAGGGGCGGCCAATGGTCCGCTGATCGCGCCCATCGGCCGCCCGTCACCGTCCACCCGCTTAAGGCGAAAGCACATCCTGAATCGAGAGAATCTGGGATAAAACCACCGCTCGCACAAGAGGTCAGCCACATCTCTGAGACGTGTGTGTCCAATGTCGTAGAATGCCTTGTGCGTCGAAAGTCAGCATATAGTCATCGCACCACCAGACTCCGACCATTGTCCACGCATTATTGCCTCCTTCCACACGTTCCCGGACGCGGTAGGCCCAAACGGCTTCCCCAGTTTTATGGGACGTGACTCGAAGCGGTTGACCAAGATGCTGCCGGACGTCCTCCTGTGTGGCCCGATCGGTAGCCGATAACAGATAGCGTGTTTCCTTCGCGAGGAAAAGGACACAGCCAACCCCGCCTAAGGTCAAGCTCAGTACCATCACATTGATGAGGACTCTCATCGTAC
>CAMLHQ010000098.1 GCA_946479785.1 uncultured Nitrospira sp. | reverse complement strand
ACACAGAGTTATCCACAGAAGCTGGGGAGAGAATTACGATGGAAGAAATTATTTCTAGAAAGGTCGCAGAAAGGCCCCGTTTTCAACAGTGATTGCGTGCTGAATACACCATGCGGTCCGTGGCGCACGTGATTCAAAAAGAACTGAACATCGCAGAGGCGACGCCCATTATCCAAGAAAAGCTGAACATGGGCATCGCCGGATTGTTCTGATAGCGCCTCATTGAGCTGGTCTCGCCACGAGGTGCACTGCGCCGGCCTTCATGGCGGCCGTGACCGGACTTCCGATCGTTAAGGACAATTCCTCCAGGGCGCCTCGCGTGACCATCGCGACAAGCGGGAACCCGCAGTCGATCTTCACGTGGACCATCACCCCGTGCGGAATGATCTCACTCACCTTTCCTCCAAGGTGGTTGCGAGCGCTGGTCATCCCGCTCCCCGCTGGTTCCAACACTACATCTTCGGCACGGATACACACGAAGACCGGCGAGCCGACCTCGTCGGATCCCAATCCTTTGAGCGTCGTTCCGTTAACACGGACCGTCGCCAACCCATCCGCTTGCTCGATCACCTGACCCTGTACGACGGTTTCTACTCCCACAATCTGCGCGACCGCGGCATTCTTCGGACGTGAGAATACTTCTTGCGGCGGACCGACCTGTAACATCTGCCCGTCGCCCATCACCGCCACCACATCGCCGAGTGTCAGCGCTTCAGCCCAATCATGGGTCACGATCATAGAAGGCAAGGCCAAGTGTTTGAGCAGACTCCGAAGCTCTCCACGTAGCTGCAGCCGAGTCGGGACATCAAGCGCGGACAGCGGCTCATCCAACAAGAGCAATTGCGGTCGCGGAGCGACGGCCCTCGCCAGCGCCACTCGCTGCTGTTGTCCGCCGGACAATTCTTGAGGCCTGGCCTCTTCGAACCCACGCAACTGAAAGAGATCCACCATCTCGTCGACGCGCCGCTTCCGATCGACGGTCGGAAGCGCACCTAATCCGTATGCGATGTTTCCCGCTACGGTGTAGGTGGGGAATAGTGCATATTCTTGCGGCATGTATCCGATCTGACGCGCTTGTGGAGAGACGCGAATCTTTGAACGCGTGTCGAGCCAGGTTCTCGAGATAAATCGGATCGTCCCACGCTCCGGCCATTCCAATCCGGCGATGGATCGCAAAATTGTCGTTTTTCCGGACCCGGACGGGCCAAAAAGCACGAGAGCGGTTGCCTCCTGGAGCTGGTAGGTCAGCGTGGCGCTGATGGGTGAACGGCCGGGGAAGGTCTTGGTGATGTCGATCGCTATTTCTGCGGCCATACCGCCCAAACTTTTCGGTTCATCGCATAGATCAGCAATAAAACGGCATACGATACGACCAGGAGAAACAATGCCGTTTTGGCCGCTCCGGCATAATTGAGCGCCTGTACTTCATCGTAGATATCGATCGAGACTGTTCTGGTCTCGCCTTCGATATTGCCGCCGACCATCAGCACTACACCGAACTCCCCTAATGTGTGGGCAAAGCTCAGGACGGCTCCGGTAATGAGCCCGGCGGTCGAGAGCGGCACAATGAGCTTGAAGAAAGTCTTTAGCTTGGATAACCCCAACGTCCAGGACGCTTCGATGAGTTTCCGATCGACCTGCTCAAAGGCGGTGGCAAACGGCTGGACCGCAAAAGGCAAACTGTACAAAATCGAGGCAAACAGCAGTCCTTGAAAGCTGAACGGCAACGTCTGCCCGAACAGGTCCGTATACAACCGTCCGATGGGACTATGCGGCCCGATGGCGACAAGAATATAGAACCCAAGGACGGTCGGGGGCAGCACCAGCGGCAGCGCCACGATCGACTCAACAAAAAATTTCCACCGCCATTTCGAAAAGGTCAGCCAGTACGCGATCGGCAATCCGATCACCAGCAGCGCCATCGACGTCAGACTCGCCAGCTTGAAGGTCACCCAGATTGCGATCCAGTTCATAACGCCGCCTTTGCTTTCTTCAATCCGGCGCCATGGTAGAAAGCCGCGGTCTGCAAAGTCAACGCGAGCTATTTGCCGATCATGACTTCCGTCGCTTTGACGGCCACAGTCACCGCATCATTCACCTTCAAGCCCATATGCTTGACCGATCCTTCGGTGATTGCCGCGACAAATTCGAGTGAGCCGACTTTCACGACCACTTCCGCCATCGCTTGGCCTTCGGTAATCCGAGTGACGGTTCCCTGGAACTGATTGCGCGCGCTGAGCTTCATGGCGTTCTCCTTTGGTTGGAATGTTGATGATTCGCTGACGAACTCACTTCGTTTGATCGAACCCGATCATGAAACCTTCGGGACCACTGACCTCCAAGCGGATCACCTGACGGCCTGATCGCATCACGTTGGGTTTGAGACGAAAACGCACAATCTTGGCTCTCTCCGCTTCTTGTAGCTGAAACAGAGGAGACGCCCGATAGGCACCCTCAAGTTTGTCTTGCACACCCGCAACATCCTGCACGTTAAAATTCAGTTGCACCCAGCCAGTCGGACGAGGCATCCGAAAATCCTGACGTACGATGATGAGCACACCTCGATAGCAATATCCCCGGATGCTGTCTGTACCGGGGTGTTCGACTTGTTCGACAGGGGCCGTTTCTAATACTGATTCGAAAAATTGTTGGAAGCTGCGGATGTCCGATGTTTCGATTTGGACGTTCTCTAAACCACTAGCGAAAGACGTCTCACCATCCGATGCTTGGCAGTGTGTCTCTTGTTGTTTGTGACTCTCATGACTCGATTCTTGCCCATACGTCAGGGGAGCGATGGAAAGGACCGCACTCATGGCCAGCCCCACGAACCACTTCTTCATCTTGTCTCCACCTACTTGCATCGAAATTGAATCCCCCAACGCCGGCCGGTCGCTTCCCCTTCTTGCCCTTCCACGGTGGACATGCTGCCGTATCCTTTTATTTCGCCGTCGCGCACGACGCTGTATCCAGCAGGGCACTTGGTATCGATGAGTTTCAAGGCCGCTTTTCGATGGGGTGATCCCATCGGACCGCCTCGATCTTCTTTGAACAAATACGTGACGACACCCCCGGTCTCCGTTTCATGCGTGAGCTGCACGGCATCGGAACAGCCGGTAAGCAGCGCTGCAACCGCACTGAGGCCGAGCAGAATTGGTCTATTGAGGAAGCGTAAACCCATAGCGCGTCATGATCTCCTGTCCCCGCTTGTCTTGCATAAACTCCACGAACTGTTTGGCGACCTCCTGCTGTTTCGATGATTTCAAAATGGCTGCGCCCTGTTCCAGTGGAGGATGAGCGTCACCTGGAATTTCCCAATAAGTCCCCGCGGCCTTCATCGTCGGGGCCAGCGCCAAGGACAAGGCGATAATCCCGATGTCACAGGCGCCTGATTCAATGAACTGCGCCGCCTGAGAAATATTCTCGCCCAGAATGAGCCTGTCTTTAACAAGCTGGTACACGTTGTAATGTTCCATCGCCGCCACCGCTGCCCGCCCATAGGGAGCGTGCTTGGGATTCGCAATCGCGATTTTTTTGATGGTCGGATCACGCAGCACCTCCAACCCCTTCGAAACATCCCGTTGAGAGGTGTGGTTCGTCCAGAGGACAATTCGTCCGACGGCATAGCGATACAATGATCCCGGCACAATCAGGCCGGCCTCTTCCAACTTTTTCGGATACCCGATGTCGGCTGAAAAATAGAGATCAAACGGCGCCCCGTTTTGGATTTGCGCATAGAAGTTCCCTGACGAACCCAGCGAGAGCTTGACATGGTGGCCAGACGCCTTTTCATATTCAGCGACCAAATCCTTCATCGCAAAATTCAAGTCCGATGCCGCAGCGATTGTCAGTTCTTCAGCATCAGCACTCGTGAACGCCCCGTCCATCGCTGCCATTAAACCAATCAGCACAATCGCGCATGTGCGAGCGATCACTCTCCTGTAGTTCGCTACAAACATTACACAATTCCTTTCATGGCCTGTTACGCACTCTCAACCTCTGTTAGTGTCGCCGCAAGCAGGTCTAGCGGTCAATATAAAGAGGCCCGCAAAGGGCCGGCGGATATTCATTATTCTGGGGTTTTACCCAGGCTTCATATTGATTGACGTAGAAAGCCACAGCCATGCCCGAGGCCCAACATCGGAAGGGGTCTTCGTCGTGTCCTATCATAACCCGGACCTGCGCCGACCCGATGAGGAGAGAGAGCACCTTTCCCGACGGGACCTCTTTCACTTCGATAACCTGTGCTTTGAGCCACACCCGCACCTCAGAAACAGGATCCAGCATCCCGACCCTCAAACTCGTCGTAGAGCCTGGCTTTCTCGATTCTTGTGCGAGACTGATCTCCGTTGGATCGACCACGACGTTGACCGTGTCCCAGGCCCGAGGCATGCCATCTGCCCCTCTAAAGGAGCCACTGCTCTTCAGTGTCATCTGATCGTTATGAATCTTGACCGTGATCACCCGTGTGCCTCGCAGCGACTCAACAAGGACGATGCGTCCGATCCAACGATTCCATCTTCGTTTTCCCAGTCGGAAATACCCGGCTTCAAGATGCACGGCCTGGGCTGGAATCACAGCCTTTACCGGTTGACCGATCTTGACATCATGTACAGACTGGTACTCAACCGGCCATCGGAGCCGGAGATCGGTTCGTTCTCCAACCCGCATTCGAATGCCCACTCGTACCAGCCCACGATGGATTGCAGTAATCTGAGCAGGAATCACGTTCATCATCGGCTGTGCTGAGTGCGAGGTCGGTGTATCTAATTCTTCATAACCTTGTCCGTGTACCTCATTGCGCTTGTTCGGAGTCAGCATGACATCTCCTTTCCACATCTGCCAAGAGGCACTTCACTGGGCCAATCACTGCTTCCGACTCCACCGCCGAAGCACCTTCTGTTGGTCGAAAGTGAGGAAATAGTCTTCGCAGTTATACCTGGCTGCGCCTTTATAGGTCGTCCCATCGCACACTTCAAATAGCCACTGTTCCGTGCCGTCGCTCCCTTTCTGCACACGATTAGGCGAACCGAGTTTCTCCCTTACTTCATCTGTCGAACGTCCTTGCAAATTATCGAGATACGCTGCATGCCATGGGCTACAGCCGGTCGTTAGTGCGAGAAACACCATCGTTCCGATTATGCGACGCATCAATGTCTCCGTGACTACGATCTTCATGCTCGTGCCGCGTCAGTGGTTGTGACCACGTCAACCTCCTTGGGAGAGTATGATTGCACACCCTATGATTCAAGGCCGTCTCCATTTGCCGTGAGATCGACAGACGATCATACAATCCTCGTGGCCCAATAGGGTGGCCGGGTCTTAGAAAAATATTTGATATTGGACGCGGATCGAATTTTCGATGAGCGTGCCAGCATGAGAATCCAAGGGAACGCAGCCCGAGGGAAATGTGCTTGGGCATGGAACGGCATTTTGCGATCCTCCCGTGCTTGGTAATGGACTACTCCGCCCGATGGCAAAGCCACCCTGCCCCATCGCAATGTTGCTATACGTCACCATGATTTGATGGTCGTAGGTGCCTAAGAGAAACCAATTGAGTGAGACGTCGAGCTCCTTGATCAGATCACCGCCCGAATGCGTATCAGGGTCCCACCAGGCATAGCGAGCGGCGATTTCAAATTTTCGTGGAATAATGTAATAGCCGGACTGGACATACCAACCCGTCGCGTTTCCAAACTGTCCTGGGGCAAACGCCGTGCAGGGACCGCCAACGCCTGCTGTCTGGAGACAGGGCAGTCCCTTGTTATGCCGCGTAATGTTCCGAAACCAGTATTCTCCTTGGAACGAGAACCCTCTGTACTTAAAGGCCGTGTCCAACGTCCATGTTGAAAAATCGACATCGCCTTGCCCAAGAATTCTCCCATTGCCCAGCGCCGCTAGCGAACGCCTCAGGTTCAGATTAGCCAAATCGATGCCGACAAATGCATTATCCGTACTGGTGCTCAAGGCCGGATTATAGGCATAGGCTCCGCCTACAGCCCATTGCGGGGTTTCCGAATAGGCAATATCACCCTCTCCATACCCGGCCCTGCCCAATACATTCCATTGCAATCTGCCCGTGTACATTAGTTGGTTCGCGTTGCTCCGCAGGTTGGCATTGAGGCTTCGCTGATTGACCGGGCATCCAGTTGCAGGAGAAGGAAAAGGACTCCCGCCCGTTTGCCCACCCGGACAGCCGGCGGTCGGCTCCTCGCTCGAAAATTGAGCGAACCGGTTGACCAAAGGACCTTCGCCGTTGAAGATGCCGAAATAATAATTGATCGGGTACACCTCTTCGTCGTTCATGATCGTGATGCCGACGTCTCGACGATTCAACCCGCTCGCCGTAAAGGCGTCCATCGCAAGGGCTCGGTTTGCGAACTGCATGGCGGCGGTTGAGTTGATTTGGGACCTGTTGAAGTACACCTTGAACTGCCCAACTTGAACGTTCAACCAATTGATATGGGTGCTCGTGAAATTTGCATCGAGCATGGTAATGGCGCCAGGCGCCTGCGCATTTTCTGCGCTTTCTCCTGCTAACTGCACGTAATATTTGAAATCCGGGTTAAAGAGATGCCCCATGAAATACAGCCGTGCCGTCCTCAAATTGAACGTCGACGAATCATCTATGAACCGATTAGCCCGGTAATCCCCGAAGACACCGAGCAGTTCTGGATAATTTTTCGAATCTCCGGAGTTTCGCCAGGCATCATTGCGCCACCGTTGCGTGAACCGCGTCGCAAGCCGGCCGCGAATCTTCAAGAAAAACGCATTATCGTTCATCGAGAAGTTAAAGCCCCGGTCGTACCAGGCATTAAAGTTGGGTTGGAGCAAGTACGCGCGGTCTTGTGACTCTTTGACCACCGCGTCATATTCGTCCTGTGTGATGGTTCCCTGCTTCAATGCCCGTTGCAGCAACAGTTTCGTCGCAGGATCCATGCTCTCGACGAAGACATACTTTCCATCTTTTTCGACTAGTCGTCCGGCCTCGGCCGCAAGAGACTCCTGCGGCACGATCCACACCGATAGAAACAGTGCAAGAAGAGCCAGCCTGAAGAATCGGACGCACCGGAGGACTCGAACTTGGGAACCACATGCCGACAATGAGCTGCGCTTCATGTCACACTCCTTCATATCAAGACGGTTCGAGTATTAAGGTCTATAAGAATGTCTTGGGTTAGCGCCCGGAGGAGCCGGATAAACCGGTCTGGCCATGCAGGAAAGCGACTTTGAGAAATTCCCTGAAGTCCACTCCACGCGTGTCTGTCTTCGGGTCAGTCAGGTAAAACCGCCCCGGTTCGAAGTATAGGAGGTAGGTGTGCTCGATGGTCCAGGGTGTGGGATAGTTGTAGTCATAAAGATCGGTCTTTCTGACCGGTTGCTGCACATGATAATAATCGATCGTGAGGTGGAAGAACTGATCCCGCACCACGATCCACCCACCCGTCACGTCACGCTGGTATCGCGGATTTAGGCCTGGCGCGAAGACTGTGAAGTACACCCGATCATTGGGTCCTACCTGCCGTAGCGCCTCCGCAACGTACGGCGACAGCACCTGGATTTCATCTTCTCGAAACAGCGTTTTTGGCCGTTGTTCTTCCGCAAACCACCGCAATGGGAGCCGCTGCTGCTCTCGCAGGGAGTAGCCGCGCAACAATGCCGCCACTTCCTCCGATGTCACCTCAACCGGCTGAGCATATCCTGCCGGTTTGAGCTCCTGTTGCAACACCACGGCGACCCGATCTTCCTCGTGCACGATCTTCGTGGTATAGGGCAATCGTGCACACCCAGTGAAGACCATGCCGAGCACGCTCACGATTGACAAGACACACACCGTTGACTGCCGCGCTCCTCGTTCCTTCACCATCGACATCCTCCTATTCGCTCCAATATCCATACGCATGATTAATGATGGCTATCAGACGTCTGAGTTTGACGATCAGCGCCAACACATCATGCGTTTCACGGTGTCGCGGCCCATAGCCTCACTTTGTCGGCACGCCATACCCCAGCTGTTTGATGATGGAGTGGGCGTCAGGGCTTCGAATAAAACCAAGAAAATCTTCGCAGAGGGGACGATTGGGACAGAATCGTTCCATCGCCATCGAATGCATGATCGGTCGATCCGATGCGATTGCGGTCACGCGGACGCGGTTCGCTGCTTGAATGGCGTCGGGCCCGAAGATGATAGCGGCATCGGCTTTCCCATTCATGAGATGGTCGAGAACTCCTTGCGCATCCGTCGCAATATCCACACGCCCTTTCCATGCCTCGGGCCCTCCGAGCGTCTGAAGAAACTCCTGCGTTTTCTGTCCGAGGACCGTAAGCTTGGGGTCAGCCACCGCGATTCGGATATGAACAGATTGCGCCAGCGCCTCGAAGGAAGCCGGAGCCTCCACGAGCGATTCAGGGACGACCAACACAAGCGATTCGGTGGCATAGGGCGTGCGTGCTTGAGCGTACTGTCTTGCCTCCAACCGTGTGATCACCTCATCGCCGCCCGGCGCAATCAAGTGCACCGGACCCGAACCGATGAAATACTGCGATCTGTTCCGGTTCTCCATGGTGGCGATTGCCTGCCGCAACTCCAGACCAGTCCCATAGAAGAGTTGGACCTTCACCCCTGGATGCTTGTCTTCAAACGCATGACCAAGCGCGTTCAAAAGCGCGGCAAGGCTCGGCGATGCCGCGATGATCATGTGCTCATTCGCCACAACCCATGAGGGCGCCAGAAGGCCGATCATGGCTATCATCATCCCTTGGATGAGCACCTTCTTTGTCCGTGTCATATCCATAAAACGATTCACGAGTCCCTCTGCTCTATAGGGTGCGAGTCTTGCCGGTTTCCCTGGTATCGTAGCCGCCCAATGCTTCGATCTCAGTGCGGAACGGTCGACTGGTAATGGCATCAAACAAATTGGCAAGTGTCGGATGAGTCCTCAGATACGTCTTCGGCACGACGAGATCGTAGCGGGCGGACTGCAGCGGCACGAAATCCAAGCCGAACAACTGAGCGGCCGATCGAATGCCGATGCCGACATCAGCCTGGTTTCCCGCAATGGCTCGCGCCACTTCGAAATGCGATGGCACGACTTTGTCGTATCCATGTATCTGGATATGATCGAGACCCGCCGCTCGTAACCGTTGATCCAGCAACAGTCTTGCTCCGGATCCTTCCTCGCGATTGATCAGTGTCACGGACGATTCGGCCAGATCGGCTGCTGTACGGATTGATTTCGGATTTCCAGGTCGAACGAGAAACCCTTCCTCCCAGGTGGCAAAGGTCACGACGTCGTACGCCGCGCCTTTCAAAACGCGCTTGAGAAATGGCAGGTTGGATTCGCCGCTCAGAGGGTCGAAGAGGTGCAGCCCAGCCACATGCACCTCACCCTGTTGCAAGGCATGGAGGGCGGCCATGCTTCCCATCGTCCACCCGACGACGGACGTCTGATCTTTTTTCTGTCGCATGTGTTCGCCGGCAAGAAAAATGGCCGGGTCGCACCCAGCGACAGAAATTTCTTGTTCAATCGCCTGACGATCCCGCGAAAGCCGAACTCGAGCTTTTAAGCCTGATCGCTGCCCAACAGTTTCAATCAAATATCCATCAGCCGGAACTGTGTATGACAACACCTCACCGAGTCCGGTCACAGGACGAATGACAGTTCGAGTTCCGACGGTTGTCACCTTGACGCGTACGGGTGGGCTTTTCGTGTCACGCTGCGGTTGAGGTCCAAGGAATGTCCCCTCGATCACATCGTTCGACTGAGCGAGACTGAACAAGTCTTCAACGCGACAGGCAAGGACGGAGGCGAGCCGCAGTGCTACTGCGGTAGTGGGTAAGTAAACATTGGACTCAATAGAAGAAACTGCCTGACGGCTGATGCCGGATTTGGCGGCAAGCTCGCCTTGTGAAAGGCTTCGTGCAACACGGAGATCTTTGAGGCGATTATCGAAATGTTCGGACGGCTCTGCCTGATGTTTCTGACCCATGATGAAAAACTGAGTAGCATGTATTATGGCATATTGTCAACTATACAGGATTTATTTTATTAAAAATCCCACGTCTTTTACAATTGGTATTTACAGTGTTGCCGTGTTCCATTACGCGTTTGAATATTTGTTGACTATGTAGATTCATTTAATTTATAGTCAGAAATATCAATGTCGACCGGAATTATGTACATTGAAGATCCCGTAACTCATATGAAGAAGAGAAAACAACAGGCCGGACTCTTGGCAGGTTTGGTTATCTCCGTTGCGATCTCGCCACTCTCTGCTGCTGCGTTCGATTGGGTTCCCTCAGACGAGGAGATTAAGAAATACCGACAGAGTTGGAACCCATTTTCCGAGGGTCCACTCCTCCTTCAGGCTGTAGACATTCATCCTCAAGGCCAACTTTCTGTGCGCCCTTTCCTCTTCTCCCAGATTTCCGAGAAAAGCTATGGGAATACCTTGTCGCTCCCCAATGATGCCAAGAATGGCCCCGTTCATACCTATGCGGTTCAACCACTTGTCACCATGGCCTATGGCCTAACCGACCATGTGGAACTCGGAGCATCCACTTCCATGATCTCCTTCTGGTCGAAAGACACCGCGTCCGCCAATGCTGGAAAGGGAGGCCCATGGACCACCGATACCGGTATGGGTGACTTCTCGCTCATCATGAAATATCGCCCGATCGTGCAGGACCCTGATAGCTCACGCCCATCCGTCACCTTCTATCAGCAGATCGTGTTACCAACGAGCCGATGGACGGGGACGGATCGTCCACCAGGAGGATTCGCGCCGCTCGGT
>CAMLHQ010000097.1 GCA_946479785.1 uncultured Nitrospira sp. | reverse complement strand
TCCAACTTATCTACGTCATTTTTAACACTTCATTCGAGCACGCGCTTTCACTGCCGCCGTTATACGCACTCACGGCAAAAAAATAGGTCGTACCCGAGGCCAGGCTGCTCACGGTAGCCGCAGGCGATGATGCACTGGCCAGAGACGCGAGAGAGTAATAAATACTCTGTGCATAGGCGCAGGAGCCAACCGAGTTCGGTGATTGCGTTCCATAATGCACATAGTACCCGATAACGCTGGGGTCTGCTTCGGGGTTCCACGTTAATAAGGCAGAGGCGGCCGTAATGGTGGGTGTAGACGTCGTTGTCGGAGATATGGATGTTGTGGTCAGGGATGTCGTCGTGGGCAGAGATGTCGACGAGGTAGATGTCGAAATGTCCAAGGTCACCGGAATGGATTGTGGTGTGTTGGTTGTACCAACTCCGGTGACGATGATGGTTGTCGAATACGTGCCTGCTGCAAGTCCCGAGATATTTGCCGTGGCGGTGAACGAAGCTGGCGCATTACCTGATGAGGTGCCTGAGAGCGGGGAGAGTGTGAGCCATGTTGCACTGGTGCTCACGCTCCAGTCCAATTGTCCGTTTCCTGAGTTGGAGATGCTCACAGTATGTACCGGGTTGAGTTCGCCTTGAGTGACTGAAAAGGTGAAGGTCGTCGGGGTCAGACTGATTGCCGAAGCGTTATTTAGGCCATAGCCGATCCGCTTTCCATGGCCAGCGTTCGCCGTTGCCAGATCATTTCCGGCGTTTCCTATGTCACCACATCCCGTGATCAACGGTATGCAGAGGAGCATCAGTCGAAGACCTATTGATCTGAAACAGAGTGAGTGACACGTCAAGTATCCAATCGCCTTCTGAAGGCGCAGCAATAGCGTGGTTAAAACCATAGTGCGATCCCAAGCTCAGTTTTTGTTGATCAGGATTCGGACTCGCTGGGCGTGATGCTGTACCCAAAGGCCGAGGTGTTCGCGTCAGCGATGAGCAATTGGTGTGCCAGTATGAATGGTTGCTATAAATGCTTTTATGTCAGTACGTTCCGAAGACATTCCTAGTAGAAGTGCTGATTTGGATATGGGTGCTGGTTCGATAGTGAACAAGGTGTAGGGATAGCCCCTCCAGTGTTTTAGAGCTCGTCGAGCGGCGAGGGACGCGGACGCCAGACCTGGCCCAGACCAAGGGACGGTTCGTGGCCGTCGAGTAGGAGATCGTGGCGATGTCCCTGCCGAATGTGATTTGGGGGTTATGAGGACCGAGATCGTCCTCCATCCGACGGGGCGGACGGGCTCTCGGTATCTGACGGCGGAAGTGACCGGTGACTACGCAGGTCTGCTGCGACTGGTCACCGGTCAACTAAGTTTGGTGGAGGCGAGGGGAGTTGAACCCCTGTCCGAAGATCGTCAACGCACCGCATCTACATGTGTAGCCGACAGTTTAAGTTTCGCAGCCATCCACGCCCATCGGCAGGCTTAGAACAGCCGCTAGCCCAGAACAGTCTCGTCCGCAGCCGCTGAGCACCAGCTTTGGACCAGCCCGCTGCATCGCGCCCTTCCACCCCCGCGGGCCTCAGATGGAAGAACGTCACAGCTTATTAAGCTGCGAGTGCCAGTTCTTGATTGGCAGTTGCATTTTCCCGGAGTTATACGAGTCCCCGAGAGCTCGACATGCCACGGTGGTATCAGTATCCCCGTCGAAACCGGTCGCCCCCTTTCCGTCTTACTGTTGAAAAAGCCTTTTGGCTGGGTTCTCACTTCGTTTAGAGGCTCGACGTACATACAGCGGTACAACTCACCCCTTCGCTCGTTGCGGCTTGCCGGAAGACCTTTTAGGACAGCCGCAAGACCTCTGGCTCAACCGGCAACTGATAAGTAGATGCTCATGATACCGCACAGGTCAAGGGGTTGCCAGCCTTCCACCTCATTCCGTTACGCACTCTTAAATCGGGTCAATTTCGCGAACAGAATCGCCGTGAACGGGAGGGCGAGCCCCAGAACCAACTGCATGATCAGTAGTGGGCCCAGTTGGCTGTAGTCCGCTTGGGTTTGAATCGCACCGGAAACCTGGTCTCTGACCTCTCGCGTCACGACGAAGATGTCGTTCAGATACTTGGTGCCCAATTGGCTGAGCGAGAGCGCCAGGTTCGTGAATGAAGCCATAATGGCGAAGAAGGTGGCTTTCAGATTAGCGGGGGCCGAGTTTGCGATCCATACGAGCATTGGAATCATGGAAATCTGGCCGAGGGGAGATTCCAGCGCCGTATCGATCAGGGCTATGAACCGAGCATCGACAACTCCTCCAGTCATTCGCGCCGTCCATTCGTGCAAGCCGTAGTACATACTCACGATCGGCAGCGCTAGGATCGTCCCGATCACCGTCAGGAATCCCACAACATACGCAATGGACCGTTCAGCCATGAAACGGCGAAAGACGAACATACCCGCCAAGGTCAACGTGCTGCCGATCAGCGAGAGGACGGAAAGAAATTGCTGATCGAACCTCAGTTGATCGATCATCCACCAGGTCGTTCCAGGACCAGTTCCCGGGATAGCGCGGAAGATGAAGACGACGACCGCCGTGCCGACAAGCGTGAAGCGCTTGTCGGGCTCCAGTTCCTGAACCAGCCTCGCCATCAGGAACAGCACGATCGCCATTGAGCCGCCAAATACGATCTCCTCGCTGTAGGGAAAGCTGCCCAATCCGACCGTGAGCGTAAACAGCACGAAGGCCAGGCTGCCGCCGAGAATCCACCAGTTAGGATGCGTCGGCTCATTGGATTCATCGCGCACCTTTACCATCTGCCCCGCTCGCTCGGAGGTGAATCCCTGTTGTATGAGCCTGTTTTTCTGTCGTCGCTGGAGCACCCAAGCCAATCCAACGCCGAGCACCGAGACAAATGGAATCACCAGCGCCAACAGATAGATTTGTTCGTAGAGATGGATGATCTCGGTCTGTGGAAGCCCTTCCACGCCGGTGAAGACATACACATTGATCAGCGCCACGATGATGCCTCCGCCGATAATCGCGACCCGGCCCAGCGTCTGCATCGTCGTATGCATGAGCTTCCTGGTCTCTTCGTCGAACGGCTGACCCTGGTCATTCACACGCGGGACTGCCTCGACCGTCATCGCATCCGCGACGGCATCTTGGATGACATAGCCGATCGGTGCGAGCAGTACGCTCAGGATGTACCAGATCTCGGCCGGCATGATCGCGGTCATCGCCTCGCGATGACCGATTAGGGCCGCCATGATACTCAGACTGATGGCGAGCAGCGCCGCACCGAAGCCGACGAGCCAGCCTTTCCATCGCCACAACAGATCAACCGTATGGCCAATCGGCATTTTCAACGCCCAAGGGATGCCGGCCCAGAACCCGAGCGCGGCGAGAAATGAGGCGGAGAGGCCGAGATAGTCTTTGACGAAGAACGTCCCGACGATGCCGGTGAGGCCGGAAATTCCATAGGCCACATAGACCATGAGCGGCGGCAGATAGGAAAGCCGCATCTCCCGGCCCAACGAGAGGACGTTGCGGTCGATCCACTGATACGTAGACATGAGCATGAGCTGTTAGACTAGGATGGAATGGTCGCGCGGCGTCGATCGACAAGGTGATGAAGGTGTCTTTGCATGTCTTCGGGATCGAGCTTGATACGACCGCCATGTCCCGCCAACACCCATTCGAATCGATAATCGAGGAGTTTTAGGATGGAATTCACCAGCGCAGGCATTCTCCACACAAGGCGCTTCGGAGCGTCAAGCGACTGAATTCCAGGATCCCACCACAGGTGATCGCCCGTGAAGAGGAACCGGTTGTCATAGAGAAGGGCGCAGCTTCCTGCTGTATGACCTGGCACGGGGATGACCTGAAACTGGGGCCTCAGCAGGATCGTCTCGGACCCGTCTACGATCCATTCCGCATCCGGCATGGCCACTGCATCGGCGCGGTGGATAATTCGCTTTGAGCCGAAATGTTTGGCGTATTTCGCTGCATCGGCCACATCATCCTCGTGCGTGAGGAAGATATACGAGATGCCGCCCATGTGCTCGAAGGCGTCAACGAGATGTTTGATGTACCGGGGCGAATCAATCAGCCAGTTTCCATCCGGATGTATGACGAAGAAGCTGTTGGCGCCGAACGATTGTTCTGAATTAAACCCGCAATAGTGGACGCCGCTTTCGAGATGCAATGGGAAGCTGGCGAGAGCATTGCTCAGCCGCTGCTTGTCACGATGCTCGGTCCCGATCGAGCCTACGGGGCAAGCCAGGAGCGCGTGATAGGCGTGATGGATTTGTCCCTCGGTCTGCGGTTGATGCAGCACCGCCGAGTACTCACCAACCTCTTCGAAACTCTCGGGTGCCAACTGCCGGCAGGTATCGCAGTTGATGCAGGTGGCATCCACGTAGAAGTTCCCCGCGACGTTCGTATCGAGCTTCTTCGTGAGATTTGCCATTGGTTACTTGATTCCCACCACCATCGAATCGGGACCCGCGAGCGGTTCGACGTAGCTCTTGCGGAATCCCGTTTCTTTCATCCAGCCCCGGCAATCCGCGCCCGTGTAATCGAATCCCCCAGGCGTCTCAATGAGCATATTCAAACTCATGAGGAGACCCAGCGCGTTGGTTCTCCGGTCGTCATCGATCAACGCTTCATAAATGATTAACGCTCCGCCATTCGGCAAGGCATCGTAGGCCTTTTTGAGCAACATCCGTTTTTCCTTTAAATCCCAGTCGTGGAGGATATGCCCCATGATGATCACATCGGCCTGAGGCAAGGAGGCCGAGAAGAAATCTCCCGGGTGGAACCGCAGGCGTTTCTCGAGCCCCTTCTCCCGCACATATGACTCAAAGATCGGCTGCACCACCGGCAAGTCCATCCCTCCGCCGGTGAGATGCGGGTGTGCCAGAGCAACCTGAACCGGCACCCCGCCCTGGGCGCAGCCCACATCCACAAACGTGTGGTACTGTTTCCAGGGAAATCGTTTTGCAATCGCTCGAGCCGCCCCGAAGCTCAAACCCGTCATCGCCTTGAGGAACCCTTCCAGTCTGACGGGATCCGCATAGAGCGCGGCAAAAAAGTTCCCGCCTTGTCTTACTTCATTCTGAGGCATCCCGGTTCGCAGCCCTTCCGTCAGTGAGCCCCAGAACCGATAGAGCCGCGCATTGCACATCTCCAACATCCCGCCGGCATAGGAGGGTTTGTTTCGATCGAGAAACAGGTCGGTCTCCGGGGTATTGATATACCGGCTGCCGTTTCGTCGCAACATTCCGAGGGAGACCAGCGCATCGAGAAAATCCCGAACACTGCGCGGATGAAGTGACAAACGATCCTGGATCGCCTCGGCATCGAGCGGCCCTTTGGCCAGTTCTGTAAACAGTCCCAATTCAATGGCACTCAGAAGCGTTTTGGAGCCCCAAAATCCCAGCCCCAATTGCATAATCGCATCAGGCTTCAAGACTGGTTGCTTCTTGGTCTTTGCCTGGTTCTTTCTTTTACGCTGGACGGTTGCCATAGATATCTCCCTCGTTCCGTTCACTCGAGATGATCGTCACTCCTCCGTTCAGTCACAATCGCCGCTTCTGCGCTCAATAGTCCCATCACACTCTGTACCTCTCATAACTGCACAGGCATGGCTCGAACGCTCCCCGCTCGCGTCTTGGCGAGATCCACCGCGCGCCAGAGATACCACGAAGCGACGGTTCGATGGGGTTTCCAGCGCTCTCCATATCGTAACAAAGCCTGTGGCGTCGGAATCGCACGGCGTCCATAGGCAATACGGAAGCCATTGCGCACGCCGAAGTCCCCGACCGGCAACACATCGGGACGGCCCAGCTGAAAAATCAGCAGCATCTCGGCCGTCCATCGCCCAATGCCTCGGACTTCGATGAGTTGTTCAATAATGACTTCATCGTCGAGCAACTTTATGACGCGACTCGTCGGCACTGTGCCGTTCAGCGCTTTCACGGCCAGATCTCGCAAGGCCGCGACCTTCGCACGGGAGAATCCTGTCCGCCTCATGGCTCGTCCATTCGTGGCGAGGATCTCAGCCGGACGGGGAAACCGCCGGCCGGGGAACAGTGCGATGAACCGCCTGAGTATGCTTTTGGCAGCCTTGCCATGAAGTTGCTGGTACGCGATTGCCCGCGCCAAGGATTCGAATGGCGAACGCCCCACCCGCGGTTTCAACGTGCAGGGTCCAACCTCGCGAATGAGTCCTCGCATGACCGGATCGACTTGTTGAAGATGTCTGGTTGCGGACGAGAATTGCACCACGGCTCACCGGACAAGAGGCGATGATTGACCCCACTTGGTTGAAAACACGAAGTCGGCGATTGGCTGCCGCTCCCGGGGCTTCATCTCTCGTTCGCGAAGATAGTCAGGAAGCACGGCCGGATCGCCAGGGTACCCTATGGCAACCATGGCGACAGGGTCAAAACCGCTCGGGATCAGACAAGTCGCGCGAGCCCTTTCCACATCGAACCCCGCCATCTGATGGACTTGAAGTCCCAATGCGGTCGCTTGCAACACAAGGTTTTCCACCGCCATGCCCGTATCGTGAAAGGCATGCCGGTTCAGTTTTCCATCGTCTTCAAAATTCAAGCTCGCCACGGACAGGATCAGCACAGGTGCGCGGAATGCCCATTTCCGGTTGCCCTCGACGAGGCAGGCAAGGAGTCGGTCATGCTCTGCAGGTGCAGCCTCTTTCGACGCAACAAGGAATCGCCAAGGCTGTTCGTTGTTGGAGGACGGCGCCCAACGGGCCGCTTCGAACAAGCTTTTCAATTTATCCGGTTCGACCGGCTGTTCATCGAACGCACGAGGACTCCAGCGCCGGGCGATCAAGTCGTGAATGGCATGCGCGGCCGCCGCCGGCTTCTCCATGGCCTTCAGCCTTCTTTCTTCTCTTTGGTCTGGTCCATCTCAGGCGACCATCCACCCCCGAGCGCCTTGTAGAGTTGTACGACCGAGACCAAATGCAGCCGGCGGGTGGCGGCGAGTGAGAGTTCCGCGTCGAAGAGACTCCGCTGTGCAATGAGGACATCCAGATAGTTTGCGAGTCCACCCTTGTACCTGAGATTGGCCAGACGCAAGGCAGATTGCAGGGCATTGACTTGCCTCTCCTGGGCGGCAGCCTGCTCACGGGCGGTGCTGACCCCTACCAAAGCATCTTCAACCTCCCTAAAAGCCGTAAGGATTGTCTGCTCGTACTGCGCCAATGCTTGCCTGGATTGTGCTTCAGCCGCTTTCTGTTGGAAGCCCAAAATCTGCGCATTGAACAATGGTCCCGCCAAGCTTGGGCCTGCGGCACCGAAAAAAGTCTCGTTGGCCACCAATCTGGACAACTGTGGACTCGCTATGCCCAGAATGCCCGTGATGCTGAGCTTGGGAAACCGGTCTGCCTTGGCCATACCGATCCTGGCGGTCGCTGCCGCAAGGCCTTGCTCCGCCTGAATCACATCGGGACGCCGCTGAAGCAGTTCAGAAGGAAGACCGGCCGGCACGATAGGAGGCATCATCTGTTCGGTGAGCAACCGACCCCTGGAGACTTGGCCGGGACTCCTTCCCAGTAGAACGCTGAGTTCGTTCTCCTTCTGAATCGTCTGACGCTTCAACTCCGCGATGCGAGCGGCGGCACCTTCCCGCTCGGCCTCGAACTGGTCGAGATCCAACTTGTTGATCACTCCCTGCCGGAGCCGCGCCTGACTGATTCTCACAGATTCTTCCCATGCCTGCAGCGTGCGTTGGGCGATATCCATCTGCATGTCGAACTGCCGAAGATCGAAATAGGCCTGGGCCACCCCGCCCACGAGTTGCACGATAAGGGCTCGTCGGTTCTCTTCCCGAGCCAACAAGTCGCCGAGCGCCGCCTCATTGGAACGGCGAATACGTCCCCAGATGTCAATCTCCCAGGCGAGATTCCCCTGCACATAGTAGTTGAACGGATTGGGGAATCCAGGGAAGGCCACGTTCTTCGAATTGCCGAAGACTGGTGCATAGACCGTCGCGTTCATCTGAGGGGCAAAGTCGGTTTTAGCCACGAGAGCTCGAGCTGCGAACTCATCGACTGTCGCGACAGTCCGCTTGAGATCCTTATTCTCTTCTAGCGCAATACGGATGAGCTTTTGGAGCTCCTCATCATGATAGAGTTCCCACCACGGCGTGTTAGCGAGGGATGGCAAATCTTTCTGGTCCTCCGCCATGCGAAAAGTGTCGCTGGTGGAAATGTCAGGGCGAGAGTAGTCCGGCCCCATAGCACAGGAGATCAACAGCACTGAGAGCGCTACCAGGGCTAGGCCACGCATATCAATGTTCTCCTTTCGCTGGTGACTGAGAAGGCATGGCGTGCTCCTCTCCGGTCCCGTCCATTGGCCCTGGGTGAACACCGCCCCGACTGAGCTTCCGGATCAGGACAAAGAAGAGGGGCACAAAGAAAATAGCGAGAAACGTCGCCGCAAGCATCCCGCCAAACACTCCGGTTCCGATGGATTGTCGGCTCGCAGCGCCTGCCCCGGTGGCGACGACTAAGGGCACCACACCAAGGATGAACGCCATCGATGTCATGATAATCGGACGGAAGCGAAGCTTGGCGGCCTCGATGGCCGCTTCTTTCGCCGGCATGCCGGCCTCATGGCGATGATTGGCGAACTCCACAATCAGGATCGCGTTCTTCGCCGCGAGGCCGATCAACGTGACCAGCCCGATTTGAAAGTAGATGTCATTGGTCATGCCACGAACCCACACAGCGGACAAGGCTCCAAAGACCCCAAATGGCACGGCGAGAATCACCGCAAAGGGAACTGTCCAGCTCTCGTACTGAGCGGCCAGGACGAGAAACACCATCAGCAGACCGAATGCAAACGCATATACCGATTGTCGCCCGACCAAGCGCTCTTGGTAAGAAATTCCGCTCCAGTCGGCACCATAGCCGTTGGGGACCAAGACGTCCTTTGCCACCCGGTCCAACGCATCGAGCACTTGTCCAGAACTGTACCCCGGTGCGGCCGCCCCGAGAACCAAGGCAGTGTTGAATCCATTAAAATGCGTCACGGGGTCCGGCCCGCTGGTGTACTGCGTCGTCACCACTGTATCGAGCGGAATCATGGATGGGCTCTGTCCATTCAGTGCACGCACGTAAATCTTGGAAATATCCTCGGGTTTGGATCGATACTGTGCCTCTGCTTCCGTTTGAACCCGATAGACACGGCCAAATTTCAGGAAGTCATTCACGTAGAGATTACCGAAGTACGCCTGAAGCGTGTCGAACACTTCGGAGATGGGCACCCCGAGCGCTTTGGCTCGTTCCCGATTCACCTCGGCATAGATCCGGGGAGAGCTCACACGAAAGTTAGTCCCAATGGCCCCGATGGCGGGATCCTGCTTGGCCTTGGCGAGGAACTCCTGGGTCACGGCTGAAAACTTCTTGAAGTCTCCTCCGCTGGGGTCCTGCAGCTGCAAGGAAAAACCTCCCGTCGCGCCGAGCCCCCTGATGGAAGGAGCGTTGAAGGCCAGAATGAGCGCCTCCGGGATTTTCGCAAATTCTCCGTAGGCAGCACCGATCAGAGCCTTCACATGTTGGTGCGGCTCCTTCCGCTTATCCCAGAGATGCAACGGCACAAACATGGTGGCTGTATTTGGCCCGCGCGTGTTGAAGATGAAGTTGAGGCCGGACATCGCATCGGTCGAGTGGATGGCAGAATTCGCGAGGAAATAGCGCTCCACCCTAGTCAGAACGGCATCGGTCCGCTGCTTGGACGCTCCGTCAGGAAGCTGGAACATCGCGATGAAATAACCCTGGTCTTCATCCGGCAAGAAGCTTGACGGGATCACTCTGAACAGACCGACGACGATCACCATAAGCACTCCGAACACGGCCAGCACGAGTCCCGACCGCCTGAGGACGCTCTCCACAGTCGTCGAATATCGATGTTGCGTCCAAGCGAAGGCTTTATTGAAGTACGCGAAGAAGCCCTTTCGTTCTTTCTCGCCTCCCGGCTTTAAGACCAGGGCGCAGAGGGCGGGACTGAGAGTGAGGGCGACAAACCCTGAGATCGTCACGGACATGGCGATCGTGATGGCGAATTGCTTGTAGAGCTGGCCGGTAATGCCGCCCAGGAAGCCCACCGGCACGAACACCGCGCAGAGGACCAGCACAATCGCAATCACTGGCCCCGTGACTTCGGTCATCGCTCTTTTGGCGGCCTCTTTCGCTGAACAACATTCTTCCTTCATGTGGCGCTGGACATTCTCAACCACAATGATGGCATCATCGACGACCAGCCCGATCGCGAGAATCATGCCGAAAAGAGTGAGGGTGTTAATGGAAAACCCGAGGGCCTGCATGCCGGCAAAAGTACCAATCAGCGAGACCGGCACTGCAACACCGGGTATGAGAGTAGTGCGCCAGCTTTGGAGAAACAGGTACACGACCAGGACGACCAAGATCATTGCTTCAGCTAAGGTCTTGACGACCTCCTCGATCGACACCTCGATGAATCTCGTCGTGTCATACGGAATGTCCCACGTCACTCCTGGCGGAAAACTCTTGGCTACTTCCTCCATCTCCTTGCGAACTCGCTTGACGGCATCGAGGGCATTGGCTCCCGGAGACAAGAACGTCAAGAGAAACACGTTGGGCTTGCCGTTCCACCGTCCTTCGAGAGTATAGGACTGGGCGCCTAGCTCGACCTTGGCGACATCCTTCAGGCGGACCATGGAGCCGTTGGGGAGAGCCCTGACAATCATCTCCTCAAAATCCTTCACATCCGTGAGACGGCCTAGCGTAATCACCGGAATCGTCAGTTCAGTGCCTTTGGGCGCTGGTTCACGCCCG
>CAMLHQ010000096.1 GCA_946479785.1 uncultured Nitrospira sp. | reverse complement strand
GGTGATCCGGCGCGTCATCTGCCTGTACCCTGCTTCGCGCGGTGATTCTTTGGTGTCCGGCTGCCTACTCGTACCTCGGAACCGACTCATTAGTCTTCTCATCATCTGTCTGCTGCTGTTCCTACCTGCTGCCGGATTTGGCATGGTGTTTGGTGAAGAGCAGACGTCCTATTCCGTCAAAGTCCTTGTGACCTACCATTCGTTGTCAGGCAATACCGAACGCATGGCTGAAGCGGTTGTAGAAGGAGCCAAGGGTATCCCCGGAACGGCCGTGGTTATGAAGCGGGTCGGGCAGGTGACGGCAGACGATTTGTTTTCTTCTGACGCGATTGTCGTCGGCTCACCGGTCTATTGGTCGAACATGTCGGGCGAAGTGAAGACTTTCTTTGACAACTGGCAATTCAAGTTCGGCGTATTTCCTGAATTCAAGATGAAGAATAAGATCGGTGCGGCTTTTGCGACGGGAGGGCAGCTCTCGAGCGGCAAGGAAGTGACCATGCTGACGATCCTCGCCGCCATGCTGGGCAATCAAATGATCGTGGTCAGCGGGGGAGGGGCATTCGGCGCTTCCGCGACGACGGAAGGCGACAGCCCCGGTATCGACAATAAAGAACTAGCCGATGCGCAAGCGCTCGGGCGCCGAGTCGCCGAGGTCGCCGCGATGGTCAAAAGAACACCTTCCCATTAGCCAATTCGTTCCCGTCCAATTCAGTAAAATCCCGACAAATTAGCGTCAGAGCAGGGATAGAGAACTAGGTGCGCACGGTCTTCTCGCAGGGGAGGCGATGCTCGGTCGTGGCGAGTTGGACGAATTCCTGAATGTTTTTGGAGCAGCGGCCGCAGCAGCCGGCTTCTCTTAGACCAAACTTGGCTTTGATCTGGCATGGCATCACGATCCCCGCCCGGCCCGCGTCGCGGACATCCGACTCGGTAATTCCTTTACACAGGCACAGATACATAGGCAGCCTCGTTGTCAGTAACGATTATGAGAAGCATTCTCAGTATGCCACAGTTCTCACCCCTCGTCAAGGGGCCAAAAGCCCTTCCAGGAAGCCGATTCGGCTGGCGAGGGTTAGGACAGAGTCGATTCTAGCGCGCCGACCATTTCGCGAATGGTGACAAAGCCCGATTGCCAGAATGCCTCGGAGGCCATGTCGACTCCAACCTTGGCTAGAATGCTCGCCGGGGATTGTGATCCTCCTGTAGCGAGAAGATCGAGATACTGAGGGACGAACGCCGGGCCTTCCGTCTGATATTTGCGATAGAGAGCTAAAACCAGCAGATTGCCGAAGCTGTAAGCATAGCAATAGAAGGGACTGGCGTAGATGTGGGGGATGGTCAGCCATTCCCATTGAAATTCATTTGGCACCTTCACGGCTTTGCCAAATTGCTGGCGCAGTTCGTCTAAATAGGTTTCTGCCAAATGATCGCCAGTGGCACCTTCGGCGATCATTTGATGAGCGGTCTTTTCGAATCGAACGAAGTAGGCTTGCCGCATGACGGTCGCATAGATATCATCGAGCTGGCTGAGCAACAGTCCCTGCCGAACTTTCTTGTTGGTCTCCTGCTTCATGAGCGCGTCGGATAAGATCCGCTCGCCGAATACCGACGCAGTTTCCGCCAGCGGCAACGTCGAATGGAATGTGAATACCGAATGGTGCGCCGCCATCATCCCATGCACAGCATGTCCCAGCTCGTGAGCCATGGTTGCGATGTCGCGGGCATCACCCGTGTAGTTGAGCAGCACGTAAGGGGTGAGTCCCGGCACAACGCTATAGCAATAGGCTCCGCCGATCTTGCCCGGCTTGGTCGGCGCATCGATGTGGCGATCTGTGAATACCTGTTGTGCCATATCCGCTAACCGAGGTGAAAAACCGCGATAGGCCTCGAGGACCATCTTCACGGCATCGGCGTATTTATATTTCTTCGCTTCGGTGCGATGCGGGGCGTAGAGATCATAGCGGCTCATGGGTGAAACGCCACAGATGCGGGCCTTGAGCTTGAAATAGTGTTGAAAGATATCGGAGTTGTTGGCGCAGACCGAGAGCAAGACATCGACGGCGCGATCGGGCACATCATTACCCAGATTGCGTGTCGCGATGGGAGAAGTGAAATGCCGCAGGCTCAGATTTTCGGATTTCCAGTCGTTGACGAGCGTCTTATAGATTTCTCCAAGCAGGTCGCGTTGGGCTGAGAACACACGATAGAGTTCCTCGTAGGCGGCTTGACGCACACCGGCCTTAGGACTGCGAATATACGTCATTAAGCCTTCGCGGTTGACGGTCTTTTGTTTTCCTCCTTCTTTGACCGTGAAGGTAAAGGCATTCGTGACGACATCGTAGAGCGTATTCACGGCGCTTCGCCCGGTCACGTTTTTGACGTTGATGATCTTTTCCTCCGGCTCCGACAACGTGTGTGGCTTATAGCGACGAATGGTCTCAAGGTGATAGCGAAAATCGCCGACATCAGCCATCAGCCTTGCCGCGTTTTGGTCATCGACGCCTTGCCACCAGAGTTCAAAGAATAGGAGACGGTTCTGCAAGGCTGTCAGCCGCTCTTCGACAAGCGTCTTAAAGGAGCGGGCTTTGGCGCCCTTCGTGTTTTCCGAGAACCAGAGATAGGCGTAGGCGCCAAGTCGAGAGGAACTTTGAGCTACTGCTTCACTGATGTTCAGGATCGACTGAAAGTCGCTGCTTGGCATGCCGGGCGTCAGCTTCGCGCGCGCTGCCTCGATCTGAGCGACTTGCGCATCGAGACCCGAGAGATGTTGTTCGAATTGTTGAACTGGGTCCTTGACGAGATGAGTCAAATCCCATCGGTCTGGGACTGCGTTGGTGGAAGTCTTGCGGCGAGTCATTATTGTTCCGGCCATGCGCGTCTCCTTGTCTTTTTTTTCGCAAGCCCTAATCTTACCATCACACCCTGCCTCACCAGGAAAAAAAGTAGCGTGTTCATGTGGTCGCGTTGACAGCCATTGGACAGGATGTGAAAATCTCCTGGGTAGAGGTTCCGATGACTGAGCAGGAAATCAATCGGGCCATCCAGTATGTCACCGCCAGCACCTCGTATGGGCGGGATACTGTGGCGGATATCCTCAAGACCGGTTTGGGTGAACTGGCAGATCTTGCCGCGCAATCTACGCGGCACTTTGACCGCGAGGCCTTGCTGGAGTACGTCTCTCAATGGACGATTAAGCAAACAGGTCAGCCTGAGCCGTTGGTCCGCGAAGTGTTGGGCTGTGCCAGTCGCTGGTTGGACGAAGTGTATGAAGAAGTCGCCAAACGTCAGCCGGAGACTCTGGGCTTGACTTCACATGATGACGAAGGCGCAGAGCCCGCATGACCTATGGCACGCTTTCGTCCAAAGAAGAGTTTTCGACTTGTCGCGCATTTGCGTGAAGGGCATCGTGAGCCCGTTCCTTCCTGGAAGCGGGAAGAGCTCGGCCTCTCGCGCGACCTCGAAGATCGATGGACGACGCTCCATCGCCACTGTGCGGATCAGTCGAGCCACATCCGGCTGACCAGCCTTGTCCGTCGGCTTACCCACTACGACTATGGTGTGCGAGAGTCGGCGCTGGCTGAATTGGAGTTGGCGGCTCAATTGATTCGAGTGGGGGCAAAGGTCACGTTTCTGCCGGAATCGCAAGCAAGGACTGCTGATCTCGAATGTCGTCTGGGCCGCGAACGTTTTTTTGTCGAAGTCACAGCTATGGTGGGATCGGCCGAGCGCCAGCGGCTTCCTCTGCGTGGATTACTTCCTGATGAAGCGGGGATGGACGAGACAGACCGCGGTGTGATCTTGATCCATCGGATTCTCGCCCGCATTCAGCAAAAAGCCAGACAATTAGTCGACTACTGCGATCCCGTCGTCTTGAGTATCTCAATCCCGCGAGCCGACCTACAGGGTGAGAAAACGGGCCGGCCACAAGAGATTTGGTTGGATCTGAAGATGCTCGCCGGTTCGGTGACGGTCTTACTCACCAGACTCCGCTCTCTCAGCGCCGTGATGGTGTCTCTTTGGAATGTTGAACCGATGCCGTCGAAAGCGGGAACGAGGTTGGCGAACGTGGAGGTGATTGAAAGACCCAAACGGAAAGGAGGCTATCCGCGCGTCCGCTTGTTCATTAAGAATCCCGCAGCCGGCGCGGAACTCAGCGAGTCTCAGCAAGCAGGTTTCAGTGAGCTGCTTTAAAGCGAGCCCTTCAGCATTTCCAGATTTTTCGTCACCATCGCGTCGCCGTTCTTGGTCGATACCTCGATGCCGGTAGCGCAGACGGTGCGACATTCGTCGAGGCGGTTCAATTTGTGAAGCGATTGTGCCAGGGCAAAGTAGGCGGCTGAGTAAGTTGGTTTGACGGTCACGCATTGCCGCAGGGCCTTGGCTGCTTCTTCGAAGTTCCCATCATCCATGTAAGCCTTCCCCAGGCCGAACCAGGCCACGTCATCGTTCGGGTCCATCGCTAAGACTTTCTTCAACGGATCGATTCGCGGGTTGGGCATTGCTTCCCTCCGATTGAATAGACGATAGCAGCGCGGAGCGCGCATTGTCTATGCCGTTTCCTGCATGTTAATCTGAAGCAGAATTTCAAATTCCGTGAGCGCTCGCCTATGGGAAAGACCGGTTTCGTCTATCATCCAGCCTATCTCGAGCATGACATGGGAGCCGGGCATCCGGAGTCTCCGAATCGCCTTCGTGCGATCATGCAACAATTGGAGCGGAGTGGAACGGCCGCACAACTGACGAAGATTACGCCGCGGAAGGCCGAAGACGAGTGGATCATGCAGGTCCACAACCCGACGTATGTCGCAACACTGAACCGCGAGGCGCCGACGAACGGCCGAGTTTCACTTGATCCCGATACCTCAATGTCACCTGGTTCATTGAACGCGGCGTATCTCGCTGCTGGCGGGGCGCTGGCCGCGGTCGATGCAATCATGAATAAGCAAGTCGATCACGTGTTTTGTGCGGTGCGGCCGCCCGGACACCATGCCGAGACAAGCCGGGCGATGGGGTTCTGTCTCTTTAACAATGTGGCGATCGCGGCACGCTACATCCAGATGAAGTATGGACTGAAGCGAGTGCTCATCGTCGATTGGGACGTGCATCACGGTAACGGAACACAGCATAGTTTCGAGGACGACCCGTCGATTCTCTTTTTCAGCACGCACCAATATCCGCACTATCCCGGGACCGGTCGTGCCACTGAACGAGGCAAGGGAGCGGGGGAAGGGTTTACGATCAACATACCAATGGAGGCCGGTGAGGGCGATGATGAATACCACGCGATCTTTCTCAAAGCATTGGTGCCGGCGGCGGACGATTTCAAGCCCGACTTCGTGCTCATTTCAGCCGGCTTCGATGCGCACAAAGACGATCCGCTGGCGAGTATGGGGTTGACTGAAGCGGGTTACGCCGATTTGACGAATATCGTCGCCGGTATTGCGAAGCACCACGCCCAAGGCCGCATTCTCTCTACCCTCGAAGGCGGCTATAATCTCACCGCCCTCGCCGCGTCGGTAGACTCTCATATCAAGGCGCTGCTCACCGCATGAGGCGTTTGAAGACGATTGCGATCGTTCTCCTTGTCCTGCTCGGAGCGATCTACCTCTATTACACCGAAATTAAGCCGGTAGTGATATTCGGTCTACGATCGGATTATGCCCGTGCGATTCCCTTTCAGAAAATTCCGGAAGGCCTGACGAGCCTCAACGCCGAATCGTGTGGCCAGTGCCATCGTGACATCTATGAAGAATGGAAAACGAGCGTTCATGCCCATGCCTACGAAGATCCCTTTTTTCAGGCCTATTGGAAGAAGGATAAGAATGTCTGGATCTGTTTGAACTGCCACACACCGCTGGAAAATCAGCAGCCGACGGTCATCAAAGACATTCCTCGCGGGCGTGTCGAGAAGGCGGTGCAGGAGCCGAACCCGCATTACGATCCTGAGTATCAGAAAGAGTCGGTGACCTGTGCGGTCTGCCACGTGCGCGACGGCATCATTTACGGCCCGTTTGAGGATTCAGCGGCGCCGCATCCGACTAAGTTCGATCCAAACTTTCGCACGGCCCAGGTTTGCTATCGTTGTCATAACGTGGTGTCCGGTCCCGCGCAGTTCTACCGGGTGGGCCCCTGCGGGACCTATGCGGAGTACGAAGGGAAGTTCTTCATGCAGGAGCGCGGCTTCATCTGCCAAAGCTGCCATATGCCTGAAATCGACCGGCCCGTGGCCACCAACAGCCCGATCAGGCGGGGGCGACAGCACCTCTGGCGTGGAGGCCATGATCCGGATATGGTCAAGCGGGCGGTGGCTGTGCAGCTCAAGGCCGATAACACTTCACCGAAAGCGGGCGATCGCGTGGGGTTCACGCTCACGTTGATCAACGCCGGTGCCGGGCACAAGGTCCCGACCGGTGATCCCGACCGGTTTTTCACCGTTGAGTTCTCCGTGGAGGACCAACAGGGGCATATCTTGGAGGAGCAGACGTCCACGATGGGTCGCTGGATCATGTGGCAGCCGGCAATTGTGGAGTTGTATGATAACCGCCTGTTGCCTCTGGCCAGCCGGGAATATCAGTTTGCATATCGGCTGCCTGAGAGTCCGGAGGGCTTGAAACTCAAGACACGTGTGCAGTACCACATTCTGACGGATAAGCAGCACGAGATGCTGCAAACCAAGTACGGGCTGACAGGCAACGATCCCTATCGGTTTATGGTGTACGAGCGGGAGTTGCCGTTGTCCGGAGGCTTGAAGGCGGCTATGACGGAAGAGGGTCAGCAGCTGCCAGTCATGAGCCGTCGACAAGGAGAGAACAGTTGTACCGTCTCTGGTGGCTGAGAGTCTAAAACCGAATCGCCGAGGAACAACATGACACATCCGTTACTCATCGATACAGACACCTTGCAGAAGAGTTTGGGAAAGCCCGGGCTCATGGTCATCGACGTGCGAGGCAAGGCCGCCTATGAATTCGGCGGGCACATTCCCGGCGCGGTCCATACGACGTGGCATGACTATAGCGATCCCAATGCCGTCGCCAAGGGATTGCTCGACCCCGATATGAGCCGCATGGAACAAAAGATGCGCGTCTTGGGCATTAACAACGACAGTGAGGTCGTGATTTACTCGAATCCATTCGACAATTGGGGCGATGAAGGACGGATGTTCTGGATGTTGGAATATTTCGGTCACAAGAATCTCCGCATTCTGGACGGTGGCTGGGTGAAATGGGTGAATGAGCGGCGGCCGTTTGAGCATGGGAGGGTCACACCGAAGCCTGGAAATTTCACGATCAAGGTGGCCAGCCATACGATCATCGCCAAAGACGAGCTCAGAGCCTTGGTCAAACAGGCTCACCCCAATACGATGATTCTCGATGCCAGGAGCCTGGAAGAATATTTGGGGAAAGAAGTCTCCGGAATCCCGCGACCGGGACATATTCCTTCCGCGATTCACTTGGCCTGGAATGGCTTCTTGAACAACAATGCAACCGTCAAAGACCTCGCCACAATCAAAGCCGGCCTTGAGGAGAAGGGCTTGGAACCGGGAAACGAGATCGTGTGCTACTGCACAGGCGGGGTACGGTCCTCATGGCTGTATTTCGTGCTAAAACTAGCCGGTTATCAGAAGGTGCGCAATTACCCGGGCTCATGGTGGGAGTGGAGCCGGGATTTTGCGTGCCCGGTTGAGAAAGATTTTCAGGGCCTCCAAAAGGTCTTGGGTGTCGATGCGCCGGTTCGACCTTCTTGACAGTCAAAAACGGGCTGTGTAAGGTGAATGCATTAGTCATCCTTCATACGTTCTTGCGCGTTGCACGCAACTTAACCAAACAGGAGGAACCCATGACGATGAGTATTCAACGTGGAGTGCTGGTGTTGGCGGCGATTGCGCTGCTGGGCATGCCGGTTTTGGCTCAGGCCGACAATAAGCATGTGAGCGAAGCCGTCGAGCATGCGAAGGAAGCGGTGGCTCATGGCAAGCAAGGGCATGCGGATGCTCTGGTGAAGCACGCAGAAGGGGCCCTGAAGCATGCCGAGGCTGCCGGTATGAAGAATCCTCATCTGGACGAAGGGATCAAGCAACTGAAGGAAGCCATTGAGCACGGCAAGGCTGGCCACGCCGATGTCGCAACCAAGCATGCGGAAGGCGCGGTGACGCATCTGTCGGAAGTGAAGTAATATTTTTCAATACTGTGCTTGACGACGGGCGGGGATCGCATCCCCGCCCGTTTTTGTCTGGAGAGAATTGTGCGCGTTGGGTATTACCAAAACAATCCGGAGTTCGGGAGGATTTCCGAGAATCTGGATCGGATCTCGGCCAAACTCGATGAAGCCGAGGCAGACCTCATTGTTCTGCCAGAACTGTGTGCGTCCGGCTATCAATTCATTTCTCAAGAAGAAGCGAGAGCCCTTTCGGAACCGGTTCCCGATGGGCCGACAACGAAGCGGTTGATCGATCTTGCCAAGCGGAGGCAGCTGGTCATCGTGGCCGGATTGCCGGAACTGGCAGGGTCGACCTGCTACAACTCGGCCGTTGCCGTTGGCCCACAGGGATTCATCGGTTGCTACCGGAAGACGCACTTATTTTTTGAGGAAACGCTGTTTTTCACACCTGGGGATACGGGCTTTCACGTCTGGGATATCGGTCCCGCCAAGATCGGTATGATGGTCTGTTTCGACTGGTACTATCCGGAGGCCGCGCGGACCTTGGCGCTGAAAGGGGCGGAGATCATTTGCCATCCCTCCAATCTGGTATTGCCGAATTGCCCCGATTCCATGCCGGTGCGTTGCCTGGAAAATCGGGTCTTTGCCGTGACATGTAATAGGATCGGCAATGAAGCGCGCGGCGGCAAGGACCAGCTGACTTATATCGGCAATAGCGAAGTGGTCACGCCGAAGGGCGTCATCCTTCATCGCGCCCCGCGTGACCAAGAAGAGCTCTGCGTCGTAGAAATCGATCCGACCGAAGCGCGCAATAAGGCGGTCACCCCCTACAACGATCTGCTCCGAGATCGCCGGGAAATGTACTACCGGTAACTTGGTCCTGCTTCACGCCATTGGTCCTCTTGCGCGGAGCAACTCGCCGCGTTAGGATATTTTGCATGCACATTCCTTTGAAGGCTCAGCTTGGCAAGGGCATTTTTCTCGTGGCCGCGCCCAATTTGCGCGATCCCAATTTCAGGCAAACCGTCGTCTTGCTCTGTGAGCATGGAGCTGAAGGGGCCTTGGGTGTGGTCGTGAATCGTCCGACGGCCATGTCGGTCTCGGAGGCCTTGCCGCAAATGCCGGTTCTGGAGGGACAGCGCCACGTGCTGTTTTCAGGTGGACCTGTACAGCCGAATCAAGTGATGTTGCTCTACCGATTGGAGCAGTTACCAGACAATTCTCACCATGTGTTCGACGGCGTCTGTTTGGGTGGCGACATGGACCTCGTGGATAAGATCCTCACCACGGATCACGGACGCGAGGCCTTTCGCGCCTACGTCGGGTACTCCGGCTGGGGACCTGGACAACTTGAGTCGGAGATGAAGATCGGTTCATGGATCACTGTACCTGCCGACCCCGCTGTGGTATTCGAAAAAGATCCCACTCGGGTATGGGCCGAGATCCTCTGCACGCTGGGTGAGGAGTATCAGTTGTACGCGGATATGCCGTTCGATCCTTCCCTCAACTAGTGTTGAAAAACACTCTTCTTACCCACCCAGTGCCTCGCACCCGATATCCCGCCACGCGCCGTTCACGAACCTTCGTTCTTGCATCTAGTCCCGCATCGATCCATTGCGGCACTTGCACCGGGAGTGTTACGCTCTCGTGATGCCGCAGCCATTCGCAGCCGCTTCCTTTCGATTTTCGGCCATCAGCACCCTCATTGTTGCGTTCTTCATTCAGATCCAGTTATCGGGCTGCGGTGTGGGCTATACGATCGTCAAATCAGAATCGAAACTCGACAAACTCTCGGTCCCGATGACGAAAGGCCAGGTGATCGATGAGATCGGACGGCCGGACCGAGTCCTGCGAGACGACGGTCGGATGTTGGTCTGGGAGTATTCTCTCACGGCCCGCACACAATGGCTGTACGAACTGGGTCTCTGCCCGATTTCCATCTGGATCGGCGGCTGCATCATCTACCCATTCACCAACGTGGCCATGGAAAACCAGCGCGAATACCCGCACCATGTGGTACTGGTGAATGAAGAACTCTGTGCCTGGGGCACGCCTGTCGCCATCTTGCAACGGCGCAGAGCCTGCGAAACGGTTGGCTTCCCACAGGGCCGCCTCTCAGGAACGTCCGGACGTCCGGAACCAATTGTGACGGGTCTTGGGCCGATCAACCGAGAGACGATCGATCGTTACAGGACCATGGCGGTGATGTTGTGGGAAGATGCTCCGACCGCACCGGGTTCCGGTTCGCGTGTTGCCGGTATCGTCACAACGCTGTTACTCGACCTGGATATCAACATGGTGGAACGAGCCAAACTTGACGAAGTCTTGAAAGAGCAGGTCATTCAGCTGACGCATGCAGACGATGCGAACGTCCTCAAAGTCGGAAAGTTGGTCGGGGCGCAGGCCATTATTGTCGGCGGCGTCCAGCAGTGGGAACGGCAGGAACAGGGGCGAACGAACAATGTATCCCTCGCCATGCGGATGATCGATGTCGAGACAGGACAGCTCCTTTTCAATGGTGAGGGTCATCTGGCAGACTTCACCACAGACGATCCGGAAGGCTCTGCGCGTCTCATTGTGCATCGAATTCTGGCACGCTTTGGGTCGCAAACGGGTTTGCTGGGATCAGGGCGCATCGGCGTGAACTGGGAATTGTTGGAAGAAAAAGGTTCACGCTTCTATATCGTTCGGGAGCTTCGCAGCGGGTTGCCGGCTGAAAAGGCCGGACTAAAAATCGGCGACCGCATTCTGGCCTGTAATGGCGTGTCGTTGGCGGCGGCTCCAACGGATCGCGATGCGAAGCGGCTTTGTCATGTGGAAGC
>CAMLHQ010000095.1 GCA_946479785.1 uncultured Nitrospira sp. | reverse complement strand
GAACCTCTCCGCACGAATCTCGCAAACATCCATCTGGAATTGAAACAGCGACTGGGTCGGGAACTCTCCAAAAATGTGCGCATATCTTGGATTCAGCCGGCCTCGCTTCATCTCACGGTTAAGTTTCTTGGCGACATTGACGAGCAATTGGTCGCGCCGATGCAACACGCTATCGAGAACGTCCTCAGCGGATATCATGCTGTCGAGATCCCGCTCGATCGGCTTGGAGTGTTTCCACGCCTCCAACAACCGCGAATCTTGTGGGTGGGACCGTCGGAGCATTGGGAGAAGGGCCAGGACGCCGCGCGATTGGTCTCACTACATCGGGCCATAGATGACTGTTGTACCTCGCTCAATCTGGCGCCGGACACAAGACCGTTGAGCCCGCATCTCACGCTGGCACGCATCAAAGAAGGCGGGCGCGACTTCGGTCAGATCTTGGCGAGGTCCGGTCTGTTGGATAACCCCCTGTCGGCAGGATCGATGGAGGTGAAGGCTATTGCTTTGATGCAGAGCGAGCTGAAGCCGACGGGGTCGGTCTATACGAAACTGTGGGAAGCGAGGATAGGGAGAAGCTGAGCCCTGCCTGCTCCATCCGCCATCCTCGTGAGGGAGAAAGCAGAAGGGGCTATTGCTGTGGCGGCTGCTCGCGCATGGTGCGACAGAAGATTCGGACGAGTGTCGGATCGAAGGCGGTGCCGGATTGCTGTTCGATTTTCTCCAGGGCAATCTGAATAGGCGTGGCTATTCCGCCTGGTTTGTCGGCAGTGAGGTCGTCGAAGGTTTGTGCGAGCGACACAATACGCGCCAGGAGCTGGATGCGCTCTTCTTTCAGGCCGAAGGGATAGCCGGTGCCGTCCCAGCGTTCGTGATGCAGCGCGATGATTTGGACGGCTTCGGACGGCAATCCCATGGCCCGTCCGATGCGTGCGCCAAGGTCGGGTCGATGGTCGCTCCGGCTATCGTCGAGTTGAAGCACGGGGCTGCTCTCTCCGCCGATCAAATCTAAATCATGGGCCAAGGCGCCAAGCGAAAGGTTTTGCTGCTCCGCCAGTGGCAATTGAAGCTTGTTGGCGACGAGCGTCGCGTAGAAGCTCACGCGGTTGCCGTGATTGACCAGATGGCGATCTCTTGCTTCTAACAAATCGGAAATCAATTGGATCAGCGGAGACGTGGTTTCCCGGCTGGAGACTTCGAGTAATCCGCTTTTTACGTGTGTGGCATAGCGGGCCATCAGGTCCTGCCAAGCCTGCGTACAGGCAGGATCCGGTCCCCACAGCGCATCGTTATTCGCCATCGCTCTGCGGAGCATGTCGAGTCGTTGCTTCTTGTGCGAGGTTTGCAGGCTGATGGAAAGCAGCTCGGAGGGGTTGAACGGCTTCAATAGAAATCCTGCGGCGCCGTGACGTATACAGTCCATCGCGGACTGCAGCGAGCCGAATGCGGTCACCATAATGACTTCGATTTCTCGGTGGGTCCGTTTGATTTCTTTTAAGATGTCTGAGCCGGAGGTGTCGGGTAGCTTGAGGTCGAGCGTGATGAGATCGACACCGCAGTCATTGATCACCGCGAGGGCGTGGTTGCCGTCTTCGGCTGTGAGGATATTGAAATCTTGCTTCAAAATCTGTGTCAGCGCGGCGCGAGGCGCAGCTTCGTCATCGACGATGAGGACGGTCGGTTTACGATCAACCGTCTCGTGGTCCTGTACAAGGGCAGTCGTCATACCTTCACCTGTATGATGAGGCCGCCGTTTCGTCAAGGAAATCGCGATTGAGTGTCGTAGGAGAAAGTCGGAGGACCGGCGCTTGACTGGCAGCAAATCGCATTATAGATTGTCCCCATGAAGTTGCTTATAGCCGCGGTCGCCCTTGCGGTTCTCCTCGCGACGCCGGTATGGGCTGGTGAGTCTGGCGGATTCGATCCGGATCAGCCGTTTAAGGGATTGAGCCAGCGATTATTGGAATCGTTTCTTGGCCAGGCTATGGAAGCATTGGACGATCATTTCGAGATCGGAGGCAATCTCGATCCGGATTCTGCACAGGGTGATCGGACAAAGAAGCTGCGGTTCAAGTTCTATCCGAATGGAAAATCCAAGTCTGATGAGCACGTTGCAGCTGAGGGCTGGTTTGGCCCTTCTAAGGACTCCAATCAGCAAGAATTTCACTTCCGGTTTACGGTCCCCAAATCGTCGACTGAGCCATCCTCAGATTTGCCCGACAACGTGTTGTAACGGGGCAAGCCTCTCCGATAATCCCTCCATTTCCTGATCTTCTCATCATATTCTTCGCTAGGTTTCTCTCGCCAAACTTGGGTATAATCCGCCACGCTTCACCCTGACGAGGAGGAATCATCCATGGCGGAAAAAGACGAGAAAAGGCGTGCGTTGGATCTGGCCCTGTCCCAAATCGAAAAGCAATATGGGAAAGGGGCGATTATGAAGCTAGGCGATACCGAGTCTCCGGCCGACATTCCGGCGATTTCGACCGGCTCGCTGGGTTTGGACATCGCACTCGGGGTCGGTGGATTTCCGCGGGGGCGCGTCGTCGAAATTTTTGGCCCGGAAGCGTCGGGCAAAACTACGCTCACGCTGCATGCCATTGCCGAGGTACAAAAAACCGGCGGGGTCGCGGCCTTCATCGATGCGGAACATGCGCTGGATTTAACCTATGCCAAGAAGCTGGGTGTGCAAGCCGACGATCTGTTGGTCTCACAGCCGGATACGGGTGAACAAGCCTTGGAAATTGCGGAAACGTTGGTCCGCAGCGGCGCGATCGATTTGATCGTCGTGGACTCGGTGGCAGCCTTGACGCCGCGGGCTGAAATCGAAGGCGAAATGGGCGATGCCCACATGGGTTTACAGGCCAGATTGATGTCGCAGGCCTTGAGAAAGCTCACAGCGGCTATCTCGAAATCGCAGACGACGGTGATCTTCATCAATCAAATTCGCATGAAACTCGGCGTCATGTTCGGCAATCCTGAGACGACGACCGGCGGCAACGCGCTCAAGTTCTATTCGTCGGTCCGGTTGGACATCCGTAGGATTGAATCCATTAAGGAAGGGCAAGATGTCGTGGGGAGCCGTGTCCGCGTCAAAGTCGTCAAGAACAAGATGGCCCCGCCGTTCAAACAGGCGGAGTTCGACATCATGTTTGCACAAGGGATCTCGAAAGCCGGCGAATTGGTGGATCTCGGTGTCGACAAGAAGGTGTTGGAAAAGTCCGGCGCCTGGTATTCCTATCACGGAGAACGGCTCGGACAGGGACGCGATGCCGTTCGTGATTTTTTGGCGGCAAACCAGCCGTTGGCTCGCGAAATCGAGGGCAAGCTGCGTGAGCTCGCCGGTGTGCCAGGGTATGCCGCTGAGAAGGAGAAGCCTGCCGCAACGCCGGCCAAAGAAGAGAGGCGCGAAGACAAGAAGCCCCACAAAGTCGGTGTCTGAACGACCTGATCCCTCGTGGGTGTCGTCGTGAAACGGCGCGTTCCGCAATCCGGAGACGAGTGGGTTCACTGTGCGGTGCGGTATCTCGCCCGGTTCGATCGAACGGCTGCTCAAGTCGAACGTTTTCTCACTCGCAAGGGAGCCTCATCCACCCAGACCAAGCAGGTCATCAACCGTCTTTCGACACTACGGTATCTGGACGATCGTGGCTACGCCACCCGGTGGATCGAGGCCACTATCGCGCGCCGGCCGATGGGCCTGGAAGGACTCAAGAGCGAATTGTTGGTACGGGGGCTGTCTGAAGCACTTGCCGACGAAGTGATCGGTGAAGCGTTGCAAGACGTTGACGAAGACACATTGGCGCGACGGGCGCTGCGAATGCAGCGGCGTAACAGGCCTCGGCTCAGCCCACGCCAGACGGCCTCCTTCCTACGTCAGCGGGGTTTCGCGGAAGAGACAATTGAGCGTATCATAAGCGATTGCACCGAGACCGAAGGACGAGAATCATGACGCAAAGTGCCCAAGAGCTTCGCCAGGCCTTCATTCGTTATTTCGAGCAGCACGGTCATCAGGCCGTGCCCAGTTCGCCGCTGATTCCGCAAGCCGATCCGACCTTGCTGTTTACTAATGCCGGGATGAATCAATTCAAGAGGGTGTTTCTCGGGGAGGAAACGCGCGCATACAAGCGGGCCGTGTCGGCGCAAAAATGTCTTCGGGCCGGCGGGAAGCATAACGACCTGGAAAACGTCGGCTATACGAGGCGGCACCATACGTTCTTCGAGATGTTGGGCAATTTCTCGTTCGGCGATTATTTCAAAGAAGATGCGATCAAGTTCGGCTGGGAATTTCTCACCCAGACCGTCGGACTCGATCAGTCCCGTCTTTGGGTCACGATCTTCCGTGAAGACGATGATGCCGAATTGCTGTGGAAGAAGATCGGCATCTCGCCTTCGAGAATCGTGCGCTGCGGCGAGAAAGACAACTTCTGGCAGATGGCGGACACGGGTCCCTGTGGGCCCTGCTCGGAAATCCATTTCGATCGAGGAACCGCTGTTCCGGGAGACGATCAACCCAACGGTGAGGGCGACCGGGTCATCGAGATCTGGAATCTCGTGTTCATGCAATTCAATCGCGATGCCTCAGGGACGCTGCATCCGTTGCCCAAACCGAGTATCGATACGGGTATGGGGTTAGAGCGGCTCGCAGCCGTGGCTCAGGGCGTCTACAGCAATTACGACAGCGATCTCTTTAGGCCCTTGCTCGCGACGATTGCGAACCGGGCCGGGACCGAGTACGGCAAGAAGGAACAGGCCGATCGTTCGATGCGGGTTGTGGCGGATCACCTGCGAGCTATTACCTTCTTGATGGCCGACGGCATTCTTCCATCGAACGAGGGGCGTGGCTACGTGCTGCGCCGGATTCTGCGCCGGGCGGCTCGCCATGGACGGCTGCTTGGGATCGTCGAGCCATTTCTGTACGAACTGACGACGGCGGTCGTCCAGCAGATGGGCGGAGCCTATTCAGAATTGCGCAGCGCGGCCGCAACAATAGCTGAGGCGACGAGAGGCGAGGAAGAACGGTTTATCGCGACGCTTGACCAAGGCTTGCCGATTTTGAACGACATGATCGCGAAGACGCGCTCGGCCGGCCGCACCGTGCTGCCGGGACCGGAAGTGTTCAAGCTCTATGACACGTACGGGTTTCCCATGGATCTGATTACCGAAGCCTGCCGTGAGCAGGGTATGACGGTCGATGAGCAGGGGTTCGATGCCGCGATTGAAGAGCAGCGGAATCGTGCGCGCAAAACCGGCGGGTTTGAGCAGGAAACGGCCAGACCAGCGGTGACGAAGTTAGCAGAACAGTTCGGTGCGACCAAATTCGTGGGCTACGATCGATTGGAATCCGACAGCGTCTTGCAGGCCATTCTCAAGGGCGATCGCCTGGTAAAGGAAGCCGCTGAAGGTGATGAGGTGGAAGTGGTGCTGGACGTCACTCCATTCTATGCCGAAGGCGGCGGGCAAGTGGGCGATCAGGGCGTGTTGGTCGGCACGGAAGGGCGTTTAGAAATTAAGGAGACAACGCGGCCGGTCCCAACGCTGATTCTGCATAAAGGGACGGTCAGCAAGGGACGCATCCGTGAAGGCGAGCCACTGCATCTGATGGTCAACAGAGCGACGCGGGAGGATTCAGCCAGAAACCACACGGCGACCCATCTCGTGCATGCAGCCTTGCGCGATCTGCTGGGACCTCACGTGAAACAGTTTGGCTCGCTCGTGGCGCCGAATCGCCTCCGGTTCGATTTCGCCCATTTTCGTCCCCTCGCATCGCGCGACATTGATGAGATCGAAACCATCGTCAACGGCGAAATTCGAAAGAACGAAACGGTGCGAGCGGAAGTCATGAGCATTCAAGACGCCGTGGCCAAGGGCGCATTGGCTTTTTTTGGCGACAAGTACGGCGAGCAGGTGCGGGTAGTCACGGTCGAATCGTTCAGCAAGGAACTCTGCGGCGGTACCCATTGTGGCCATACCGGAGAAATCGGCCTGTTCAGGATCCTCTCAGAAACGGGTGTGGCAGCGGGTGTGAGACGTATCGAGGCGCAGACCGGCAGCGGCGCCATGGCCGCGATGAAGAAGCTCGAAGCGGATGTGAGAGAGCTATCAGAGCTTCTGAAGGTCGGGCCATCCGAGTTGGTCGCGAAGACCCGCAAGGTTATGGCACAACTCAAAGATAAGGAACGGGAACTAGAAGACTTGAAGCTCAAGATGGCCAGCGGATCTGCCGTGGCCTCGACGGCCAGGACGGTTGCCGGTGTGCCGGTCCATGTCCAACGCACCGATGGATTGGATATGAACGGCATGCGCGCATTGGCCGACCAGTTGCGCGATAAACTGAAAAGTGGAGTGGTGGCATTGGGCGCAGCGACGGATGATGGCAAGGTCGCATTGCTCGTCGTAGTCACGAAAGATCTTTCGGGCAAGGTGAAAGCCGGCGACTTAATCAAGGTGATGGCGGCGGAAGTGGGCGGTACCGGCGGAGGGCGTCCGGAAATGGCGCAGGCCGGCGGGAAGGACCCTTCAAAACTGGACGCCTCGCTGGAAAAAGTCTTTGACTTGGTCGAACGAGCACTCCAGCGGTAGAATGATGCCTGGCTCACGGATACTGGCTCTGGATTACGGGACCAAGCGGATCGGCGTCGCTCTCAGCGATGAACTAGGGTGGACGGCCCAACCTCTTGAAACGTTCGAGCGACGCACGCTCGACCGTGATGTCACTCACATCGCCTCCCTCGTGGGCGCACATGAGGTTGGGCAGGTGGTGCTGGGATTTCCGCTTCAATTGGATGGGCGGGAAGGTCCGGCGGTCCAGGCCATGCGGGAATTTGCCACACGATTGGAACAGGGGTTGTCGGTTCCTCTCGTTCTGTGGGATGAGCGGATGACGACCAAAGCGGCGGAAGATCTGCTGATCGCTGCCGATGTTAGCCGCAAAAAACGCAAGGGAGCCGTCGATCGCGTGGCCGCCGCGATTCTGCTTCAGAGCTACCTGGCGAGTCGTGAAGCGGCGTCGTCACCACCTGAATGGCAGGACAGCCAGGTCGACGAATCCACGGTGCACATTACTCATGAAACTGCGGAGCATTCTCGTTCTTCTGCTGGTCGCGGTCGCCGCTCTCGGCGCGGGCGCATATCTGACCATTAAATGGGCTGAAGGACCCGCCGTTCCCCCGCAACAGCACCCTCCTTCTAAAGTCATCACCATTCCCGAAGGATCCACGTTTCAGCAGGTTGCGAGATTGCTCGAACGCGAGCGGTTGATCAAGAGCCGGATGGCATTCGTGCTCTTCGCACGATCCCAGTCGGCGGATCGAAAGATTCAGGCCGGTGAATACGAGCTGAATCCCGCAATGGTCCCGGCGGAAATTCTTTCGAAACTTCTCAGCGGGCAGGTGACGCTCCATCCGATCACGATTCCAGAAGGCTTGACGATGATGCAGGTAGCCGATCTTTTTGCACAACAAGGCCTGGCGGATCGCGACGACCTGATGCGATTGCTGAAGGATCGGGCCTTTATTGCTTCGCTGGGAATCAAGGCGGATTCACTTGAAGGATATCTGTATCCGGATACGTACAAGTTTCCGAAGAGCGTGAAGGCGAAAGAGGTGGTTGCGACCATGGTGGAGCACTTGCGGCACGTGTACGATTTGGATCTGGAGGTGCGCGCACAGGAGCTCAAGATGACGCAACATGAAGTGCTGACGCTGGCGTCCGTGATTGAGAAGGAAACGGGATCGAACGGAGAGCGGGAAGAGATTTCCGCGGTGTTCCACAATCGATTAAAGAAACACATTCCCCTGCAAAGCGATCCGACCGTCATCTATGGACTGCCGAATTTCGACGGCAATATTCATAAGAGAGATCTCTCGATTCAGAGCCCCTACAACACCTATCGTAATGCGGGCTTGCCGCCTGGTCCGATCGCGAACCCCGGCATTCGGTCGATCCGCGCTGCCCTGTACCCATCCGGTTCACGAGCACTCTACTTCGTGTCGAAAAACGACGGGACGCACCAGTTTTCCGCCACGCTAATGGAGCACAACCAAGCCGTCGAGAAATATCAGAAACGTCCGTTTCGACGTGCGCTCCACCCGCGGACATGATGCGAGCATCCCCGCGCTTCAACTCCAATGCGGAACTTGTTATAAGAGCCGTCCAATGAACCAGAAGGATTGGAATCTCCCAGCGTTGATCGATCACACGGTCCTGCGTCCTGAGGCGACGAGGACAGATGTGCTGCGTCTGTGCCAAGAAGCCAGACAGCACGCCTTCATGGTGCTCTTTGTCCCCCCCTGTTATGCCTGTGAGGCGGTGGAAGCGGTGGCTGGTTCGCCGATCCGCGTAGGGATCCCTGTCGGCTTTCCATTTGGCGGGCATACCACCAGCACTAAAGTTGCGGAGGCTTTGGAAGGGGTGCGGCAGGGGGCGACAGTGTTAGATATGGTGATCAATGTCAGCCGTCTGAAGTCGGGCGATCTCGATGCGGTGCGGCGTGATATTGCCGAAGTGGTGCAAGCAACGCCGCGGGCCGAGCACAAAGTGATCCTCGAAACATGCTATTTGACCGATCAGGAAAAAATGACGGCTTGTCGACTCGTGGTGGAGGCGGGGGCCGATTATGCGAAGACCTCGACCGGATTTGGTACGGGAGGCGCGACCGTCGCTGATGTCAAACTGATGAAGGCTGCGGTCGCAGGGAAGGCCAAGGTGAAAGCTTCCGGTGGCATCCGCGACTGGAAAACGACGCTGGCGATGCTCGAAGCCGGAGCCGATCGGATCGGGACCAGCGCGAGTCTCAAGATTATGGAGGAGTGGGGGGCGGAGACAAAGAAAGGAATCAGAGGGCATGGCGCTGCGTAAAGATGTGCGATATCAGGTTCAATGTCCTGTGGAGTTCGTATTGGATGGCAAACCCGGCCAGGGAACGGCATTCAATCTCTCGCGCGGCGGGTGCGCCATCGAATCCGATATGTTCGCCGCGGCAGACGATCCCGTGAGCCTGCACATCACGGTGTCGAGTCAACCGACGCCGATCATGATTGAGCTTGGCAAGGTTCGCTGGGCAACCAGGCGAGAGTTTGGCATCGAGTTCATGGTGATAGAGAATGTGTCAAAACGGCGACTCGACGATTTTCTCCTCGTCGTGGCGAGAAACAAGGTGTCGTCGTGATGCGACATGTTGCGAGTGTTTCCGCACCCTGCCAGATGTGAAGATCTCGAAAATAATCTTCGTGCCCGTCTCATTGAATCATGAACATGGTTTGCGGCCCGTTTTCATCTGCTATATAGTGCGCCTATGATTAAACGCGTTATTCTCATTGTCGTCGAGGGGTTGGGTGTGGGAGCAGCCAGCGATGCGTCGGAGTATGGGGACGCGACGTCCCATACACTCGCGCATCTGGCGGAAGCGGCCGGAGGGCTGAGTCTTCCGTCGTTAGAATCACTCGGCCTCGGCCATGTGTGCGAAATTCAAGGCGTGCGGTCCATGGCTCAACCGATCGGGTGCTTCGGCCGCCTGGGGTTTAGGAGCAAGGGTGTCGATTCGCTTGTCGGGTACTGGGAAATCGCCGGATGCCTCTCGGAAGAGGAAGGTCCGACCTTTCCAGCGGGGTACCCTTCAGAGGCTGTTGCCGCGCTTGAGAAGATCTTCGAACGGAAAATCCTGGGCGGGCGGCTGGCGTCAGGAAAAGAAGCACTACGCGATTACGGATCGGACCATCTCTCGACAGGATCTCCGATTGTCTGGACAGACGGGCGTCAGACTTGTCATGTGGCGGCGCACGAGAAGGTGTGGAGCCCCGAGGTGTTATACCAACGGAGCCGCGAGGCGAGAAAAATTCTCAGAGATGCCTGGGCCATCCGTCGCATCGTCGCGCATCCGTTCGCCGGCGCACTTGGGGCATTGGAATTCAGCCGAGGGCGCCGGGACTTTGCCGGAGAGCCGCCCGGACAAACGATGCTGGACATCTTGAATCGCGCTAGTCAGATTTTAATTGGTGTTGGAAAGGTGGGGGATGTGTTCGGTGGCCGTGGATTGACCAGGTCCGCGGCCGTTCCGCGGTGGAATGATGCGGTCGACGAACTGAACGGCTTATTCAATAAAGTTCCTCGAGGACTGATTTTCGTTGGGCTGGATGTCATCGGCTCTGATGCGGAACGTTCTGCTGTGGCGCTTCAAGACTTCGACCGACGGCTCCCCGAATTGTTGGATCAACTGCGCCCCGGCGATCTGTTTATCATCACGGGCGACCATGGACGTGATCCGAAGAAGCCCCATGCCGTTCCGACTCGCGAGTATGTTCCGCTGCTCATCACTGGACCGAAACTGGCGCAGGGGGTCAGTTTTGGCATTAGACCGAGTGCCGCAGACTTGGGCCAAACCGTGGTGGAAGCGTTGCAGGGGGAATCGCTGGCGGTCGGTGAGAGCTTCCTTGATGCGCTCAGACCCGGTTGATCGAAGGCGGCCAGGTACAGACATGGGATACGAAGATAAACTGAAAGATCTTGGATTGGAATTGCCGCAAGCGCCGAAGCCGGTTGCCACCTATATTCCAGCCGTCCGCGCCGGCAACTTGTTGTTTTTGTCCGGAGTGCTGCCGATGCAGAACGGTCAATTGGTGTTTACCGGGAAGCTCGGCCGTGAGTTGACCGTTTCACAGGGCGTAGAGGCGGCCAAGGTGGCCGTGCTGAATGCCTTAGCTATTGCCAAACAAGAGCTCGGGAGTCTTGATCGGATCACTCGCATTGTAAAAGTCGTGGGTCATGTGGCGTCGGCCGAAGGGTTCACCGATCAACCCCAAGTGTTGAACGGCGCCTCGGATCTGCTTGTCGCGATTTTTGGTGAGGCGGGCAGGCATGCTCGGGTTGCAGTCGGAGCCGCTGAATTGCCGCGCCGCGCCCCCGTCGAAGTCGAAGTGATTCTCGCCGTTTCCTGATCAGTTTGTGACCTGTGAACGTGCCTGCCCGTGCGGCTTCTGCGGCTTGACACTCGAAAAAACCGCTTGTTATAGTCCGATCGTCCTTCGCTTCACGCTGTACCCCCGTTTGCCTTGCCGACTCTCATGCGTGGGGTTCTCGTGCCCCGCAGGGCTCTTACGTCCTCTCGCTCATAGTTATCAAGGGTCTGTGTCATTATGAAACATTGGATCATTGCCGTTGGAGCTGCCTTCTTGTGGGCGTGGGGAAGCCTTTGGGTTGCTGAGGCTGCGCCTTCGA
>CAMLHQ010000094.1 GCA_946479785.1 uncultured Nitrospira sp. | reverse complement strand
ACTCCAACCCTTATTCGCCATCAGCCGAGAAGTCGACGGCGTACCCCTCTTCCTTCAGTCCCTTACGGATGAACTGAGCGAGGTCCAGATCGTCTTCAACCAGCAATATTCGCATAGGCTCTCTTGCTTCAGGCTCGAATCGGTCCCGACGGACGACCGATCCGGCGTCGACGGAGCGGATCTCCGCATCGCCACTATTATGACAGCTCTCGATTGGCCGGTCACTCTGAGGCGAGTCAGTGGAGACATGATTGGCCTTCCTGGCACCGGCTTCGTGCGACGGCGGTTCGTTTGGTCCATCCATCAATTCCAATCTCCTGCGAGAAACGCGCATCGGTTTGCACGAAACAGCGAGAATAGTCCGGTGTGGAGGTTCGCACGTTCTAGAAGACTTCGGGCGTCGATTCGCCTGGCCGAGTCGGCCCACGTCTGCATGGAACCTTCATGAGGCTCTGTGGCGAAATGAGTGTCGTCATGAACTAGTGTAATGATCGGGCATGAACGGATTATGAAGCGATCGTGAAGAAACTCTAATGGCGTGGAGAATCCCATTTCATCTTCTTGACACCTCTTCCACCGTGATCTGATCCAGACAATCCAAGCCCGGGACAGGCAGGTGAACACCTTTGCCCAGAGACTTGTCTGGCGCGACCTTGCTGTGAAGCGTTTCCGCTCAAGTCGTACAGTGCGCAACCGCTCGGCAGAGTGCCACGGTGATCGTAAATCTGCAAAGGGATCTACTTCAATCTGCGTATTGAACTATGTTTATTGAGAATTAACGTATCACGTCAGAACCCCGACAACCGGTCTACGACTTGCAGCTTGTCCTCCTCGCTCGATCTGTCGAAGAGGAGATGTATGCAGGTTGAATTTCAACATTTCGACTCTCAGCACTTCTCATTTCATCTCGCATCACCCATTGTATTGCCCCCACACCGGGATCCCTGGTCCTGTTTACCGTCCCTCGGTTTCATCGAGTCTGTCGGGTCGATCCCGTCAGTGGAGACCACAAAAGTCTCGCCATTAGAGGATGGTTTATGACTGAACATGACGTCCCACCCAGGCGGCCAATGCTCGATTCAAAACCCTCAGCGGTCCTCGTGAGCCAACATTCCGGAAGATAAGGAGCATCTAGCAGAGCAATGGCGGGGTCAAAATAAACTGCTTGTGGCACGGCCAGCGATTCGACTTGAACGGCCAGGTACTGCCCTTCGCCGTAAGCCAACAAGTTTCACATGCTCGCCACCCGTGGTGGTGACGGAACGAGGCTCAAAACATTTGCTCAAGAATATCTTGGCAATACAAAGGGAGGCAACCATGGATGGCTACGGTAAACGTGTCCTCGTCGTGGATGACGACGAAGGCATCGGATCGCTCACCTCGATGCTCCTAGAACATGCCGGGTACAACGTGCTCCGAGTCTGCGACGCGATTGACGCACTAGTGGAGCTAAAAAAGCGCCATTTCGATGTCGTGGTTACCGACTATTCCATGCCCGCCCTGAACGGACTGGAATTGTTGGAACGCATTCACGCTCAGGCGCCCGAGACACCGGTGATTCTGATGTCCGGTCTGCTGCCGGACATTGTCGCGACCGACGAAGGCGTTCAGCCGTTCGCGTGTCTGCCAAAGCCCTATGAGCGAAACGTCTTTCTTAAGCTCGTCCGTTCGGCGGCCCACCCGCCGTCCCGAACCGACGTCCCAGATGTGTCGGCGGCGGCTATGTCACTCTCGCACTCTGAATAGCTCAGTCCATGATGGGGGTACACGGTGGTGGATGTTCTCCGGCTCTGCGGTTCGCTGATCGCTGTGTTGGGCTTCGGATGCGCAATGGTCGATCCCGGCGCAAATGTCCGAGAGCAACCTTTCCTGATGCATCTGTGGAAAACCTATGTCCATTGCCGGGAGAGCCAAGATCCGGACCTCCTGTGGGCCGACAGTCAGCGTCTGCGGGAAGCCGCGCGCATCTTGAAGCGGCCGCAACCGTCGCCGTGGCTGTCCGCGGTGACGACACATGCGACCTCGGAGTTGCCGTTCCGCCTGTCGGTGGATCCAAATGCGATGGCAGTGGACTGTTCACTTAAAGCCGGGCGGGCGGCTCGGGATCAGAACCGGCCGAGGTTGGCAATGACGTTGTTCCATCAAATCGCCGAAACCTATCCGGTAGACCGCTACGGCTACTACATCAATCAGGCCAGCCGCATGCTGCAGGAAAGAGATGTGATCGGCCACTCAATGGGTCCCTCCTTCGAGGCCATGACAGCGCTCGGGTCGACGGGTGATCCACTCAATGATACGACAGAGAATGCGAGTCCGCCGGTGATCAACTGAGAAGTGTCCGTCTCGCTTGGCAGACTTATCTGATATCCGTTTTAACGGGTATCCCATCACGCCCTACAGTTAAATGTGCGGGGAGTGAAATGGTCAAACCAGGAATCTCGATATTTCTGGTGCTATCGTTCATTACTGGATGGCGGATGATCGTGGAGCTCTCAGAATCTTGAGTGCCGGAACGACCTGATTGTTCTCCAGCGAAGCAAGATGTCGATCTAAAATACACGCGTCCCTGGAATTGATCGTCTCGGTCGTCACCGAACAGTAGTGTGTAATCGCCTTGGCGAGCCGAACCCGCGCAGCGTCTCTCTCCTGAAGGGCCTGTTTGACAAGGATCTCTTCAGGGTGATGGATACATCCTCCTGAGAGTACGCATAGAGAGAAGATTGCGAATGTCGCGACGGTGTACTTTGTCATGAGCCATCCTCCTTATGCTATCTGTCGAGACAAAAAAACGCCCTTCCGGCTCTGTCCATGAGCCAAAAGGACGTCATTGTCCTTCAAGATAGCTAGCAAAAGAGGACAGCGTCGTACTCTTCAGCAGCTACGGTACATATACCATATAGCAATACGTGCGATCGGAGGTCAATAGAAGTTGCAGCCTCGCATTCTTTTGTCTAAATAAGTGCACCAGCTTCGACCGATCTAAACCAGCCGAAGCGAATCTCTGTCAACGCGGCATAATGAATCAGTACGCGTTGTGTGGTAGCTGCCGTTGGTATTCGTGAGCCCGTTGATCGGCCTCCTCGGCCTGCTGCGATAGTTTTGTAGCCATTTCTTGGCTCTTTCTTGCCTCGTCGGAATTCTGGCCTAGCTCTTGGGCCTTCATATCAGCATCGCGTGCATAGCGGTCAGCCATGACATTAAGTTGTGTTGCCTGCTGCCGATATTGAAACATCTGATCTTTCATGCAGCGATAATCGGATCCACAGACATTCCCTGTATAATATTCATGCCCGGCACAACCGCTCAGTAGACCTATCAGCCCCACCAGTGCACCTGTTAAGAAATAATGGGCTTTCATAACGCACCTCCTGATTACACTATTCGCAACCATTTCCCTGCCCTCTCTCATCTCGCGAGGAGGTCACTTTTGCTGGCATCAAAAAACTCCTACCAGCGACTTCGCTGAGTAGGAGTCATCAGCCGGCATCAGCCGACACTTCAGGCGAACCCCATCACCTTTTAATTTTTTGTAGCGAGACTGAATCCAAACGGCTCATGGCCTCACCACAATCACACCCGCACACCCGAACTCCATGTAAATAACGGGAGCAATTCTTAAGCCCCATTTGACTGTAGATAAAAAGCAATGTTGCGACTAGGCATCACGGCCAAGAGCTGAATCGCACGGTGCGCGCCGTGCGAAATTGCCCACCTGTAGAGCTAGGTGTCTGTCTTAGCGCGCAACTCGTGGTAGTGGCTCGTTTGCATTTTCCATTCGGATTCTGTTCCCAGTACCGATCTGGATGAAACCATCGGATGGGACACAAAGAGGGCCTATGAGGCTGTCTCGATCAACCCAAATTGTCGGCTTTGCTCTGGAGGAGCGAGCACGCCAGACCCGTGCAAGTCACCTGCACGGACTTCTAACGAAAGCGGGATGCACTAGGAACATCCGGTTCAGCCTGAGCAGAAACGACTACCTGAATCGATGTGGTTCCGTGACGCCTCTTGGCCTCACCTGCCTGACTAGGGCATCCCCTAGTGTTTCTCCTTGGAAGACAACTATAAAGTCGGCTTTCATCATGGGAATTCGTCGCATCACCAACGAGTTTATGACCCATGGAAAAGAGCTCTTGAGACGGCTTCGCTCAACTGAGGGGAACACCCTTACAGAGACAGACCTGCGCATGCTTCGCGTCCAGCTTCACTTACTGGACATTGAAGCGGCCAGCCGGCAGTACATGAATACTCCTGGAACTAAGAACACTGTTTCCGAAACTCAGTGATCAGTAAAGCAAAGCGGCCCGGAAGCCGTTTTTGACTCATCGCAGGACACCGGCCAGCCACTTCCATCACGACTTAATAGTGCGCGCCGTGCGGCATCGCTCAAAGAGATGATGCAGTTCTGATTGTCCCTTGCAATATTCCTTGAATTCTTGATCCCGTGCTCTGCCATTCTGTTGGTACCATTCTTGGATATCGGTATGGAGCCACCCTCATTCTCCAAAATGTAATGGCTATGATCACCAGCGTGCGTGTGCATTGTAAGAAGTGCCAAGGGACCGTTAGGGCTGAGACCGCGATCGACCAGCTGAGTGGGCTCGTCATCCAGCAGTATGTCTGCATCAACTGTGGCCGTAGGTGGCATGCAGATAATGAGCCGCGCCCATTGACCGACGTCTGATCACGCCGTCTTTGTAGTCGGTGCCACGATGCTACGTCTTCAAAAAGAAGTCCAGACGTTTGCCGCTGCTTGCGAACACCTCCTCTCAGTCCACTCCCACTCAAAAGCCGTCCTGTCGATTGAAGAGCATGCCGTCGTTGCTGGATACGAGAGAGAATGTGAGACTGCAGCCGCTCAACTAAGAGGTGAACGATGGTGTTTTACTAAATCTTGCTACCGCATTGAGCGAAGCTAGGAGCATTAATGCCAATCATGTTTTGCCCTGTTCATCGGTTTTTCGTGCAGATAGGTCGTCTAGGGCCGGCTCAGATTCAGGCTGGTCTGAACTCTTAATCAGCGGGCTTCTAAAAATATTCCTATTGACGTGCGCCTCTCAGGCGCCCAGACTGAACGTCCACTCCATACACACCTGCCGACGGCCTCCTGGAAGGCCCGACCGCCGACTCTTGTGAGAAAGGCGGTCGCGACCTATGTCGAACAATCCTATTGTCGGTTCTCGACGTATCGGACAACGGAGTGATCAACCTCAATCTAGTAAACACGTCTGCATTTTCAAGTTGGAACGTAAAGGCGCCTTGTACACCGGAGAGGTAGTTTGTACGGTGTGCGGTCTCTACCTCTCCTCTCTGCAGGATCGGCCACCAGGCACAAGACAAGGCCGCACAGGGACCTGAGAATCAGTGAAATCTCTAACCTTCGGCTCTTCTAACTGAAGCCGCGGCTAGTCGAGAAGGAATCTACACCATGACTACCACGAGTCAGGATTGGGCTCTTGGGGTAACCCTATTGATCCTTGCGATCATCATCATGAGCGCCTATGCCGCGCTACTTTGGTCTGTGCTGGGCAGTCAATAGAGGCAGCCGAGTTTGCCCCTTCTGATCGCCTTCAATGTCCTTGGCACTGGTGCCAACCTGGTGCCAAAACCCCCTGAGACACCATGATCCATGATGACCTGTGTCATCTCAAATTCTCCCCTTTTCCTAATGATTCCTCTTCCTGAGTGTCCTGAGGTAGATCTTCGGCGGGACTCTTAATCAGCGGGCCGTAGGTTCGCCCCCTACACGGCCCACCAAAACAATCAATCAGTTACAGCGCAACTAACGTACCATCCTCGACTCGTGCCTCGACTCGTGCGAGGTTTAGTGTCCGTACTAGTGTTTTCTCTGTTGAAGAGACGCTTGGTAATGCGACGTTTAGCCGCTATTTACGCGGCATCATTTTCGACATAAAACAGGCTGTCCAATTTCATCTGGACCGCGGCCGACAAGCTGGTTCGCTCTCCCTTTGGGATATACGTGGCCAGCTGAGAAGCCGAATACACGCACGCATGGTACTCCTCTTCCAATTCCTTGCGCGCCTGAACATTTCCTTTAGCAGCTAACCGTAGCAAGACACGGCGATGTTCCACTTCTTCGTCAGGTGTCGGTCTCATGATATCCTTTCAAGGCCATATGGCATCCCTGGCCTTTACGGCTCCGCCAATGCCCCGAACAAAGGTGGCTGCGGAGCAACTGCCCCGTTTTGGGCGGCTTGCTCAACCCTTTCCATAACATCAATAGACGGCATCATGAGGAAGGACAGTGCAAGGATGCTCATGAGTACGAGCAGAATCCAGACCGGCGTCCAGTCGCTGCGCCATTGAGGTCGACGGCTTTTCCGCCGACTGGAACGTAACTGCAACCAAAGTGAACGCGCGATTACCGGGTCGGTCGATGATAAGGCCATGCTTTCTGCCTCCTTCGATCCGTATCTGCGCAAGTTGCTGTCCCGCCCGTCAGCAAGGCAAAGCTTGTGCCTTTTTTCTATGGTCAAAAACCGAGGAGAACCACAGAATTTCCTAGGTTACGTTGGTTAATGGGATAGATTGTCTCCAGTACGAGATAAATTGTCCCTACTCGGAACTGCCTGTAGCAGTCTCCCTTTGCGGCGGTTTCCTTTTTGGCGAATTACCAGAGACAATGCCGGGGGTCCTCCGCCAACTAGCCGCCCTTGTCCCTCGAAAAGAGGGCGGATTGAGTATATAGCTAGTGCATGGGAACCCGTTCAGGCCACCTGCCCCGCCCGAATGGCCGGGCTCTTTCCAGGTGTCAAATAGGTGTCAGGCGTGAAAGCAAACGAGGCCGAACGCCGGTGAGCACATACTAAGACAAGCAAAGGTCAACGTTGAGTCCTGACGCGAAGGAGAGGGACCGATTCTCTTAATTAGCGGGCCGCAGGTTCGACCCCTACACGGCCCACCAACATCCTGTCGGCAACAGGATAGGAACAAGGCTCGACAGGTCCTATCACCGCGATGTTACGAGGGTTTCGATTTTACATGTCCGCGGCATTCTTTATGAGGACAATGGCAAAGCCCCGACGGCAACCCGTTGCGGCATTCGTCGCTGCAGAATTCCTTTCCTTCAGGAACCTGGCACGTACATAAAGGCACCGCGCATTTTTTCATCTTCCACCTCTCGTCTTAGTTGCTCTGTGCTTTACTCCCAGCCCTACCCCGTTCAGTACATCACACCCCCGGCGGAGTTCCCTACTAGGAGATGGCCTAACAACCATCTAAGGAAACCGTGCACCCCACCATTTCAACATCCTGCTAGAACCGATACAATAGCCCCAACGATGTATTGGTATTGAAGAAGTCGCGCGAGGAGACGGTGGATGAGCGTTGCGTGCGCTGAAATCCCAGTGTGATGCGGGCTGCGGCAGATAGATCGTAATGAAGCTGCGCGGTTCCTTGATGTAGCGTGTCGGCGTCGCCACGCAGCGAATCCCCTATAAGGTCCGTTGTAAACTGCTTGTAGCGATACACATACGTGAGTTCCAGCGAGATTGGGTCGGTCAGTTGAAACAGCGTTCCCAATGACACGAAGTGCTGGCGGTATGAGACATCGTCTTGAAGCTGCGGCTCGTCTCGCCCGTCGGCAAGCCCTCGCTCATACAGATAGTCCAAAGTCATGATCGACCAGGATGTGGCGAAAAACTGCAGACGTGGCCCGATCGTATAGAATTTCGTGTCACGCTCAGAAAAGACCTGGTTGTATAGCCGCAGGCCATAGCGGCCGACCAGCGTGACCATCCATCGCTCATCAAGTTTCCGTTCGAGCTGCACGCGCCACGTGTGGGATGTGACTCGTTCCTCCTCCGGCAATCGCTGGCCGGTCTGGTGTTCCTGGTTCGGACCGAGAAACAGATTGGGAACGTAGCGGTATCGGAGCAATAGGAAAGTACCCGGGGCCACCTGTTGATGGACCTGAACCCGGTAATCACCGTGGTTGAAGATGGGGTTGTTCGTAAACAGGAATCCGTGGGCTTTGAACGAGAGCTCTGTTTGGCCCAGGCTTGTTGTCGAAGTCCTTCGTACGTCCACCGATGGGTCCCACACCACATCGGATGGCCGATTGAGCGGGACGACGATTGGCTGACTGGGATCTTCGCTCAGGGCGAGCCGTCTAGCGGCGGATAATTCAAACGCATTGTCCGTGTAGAGCGTCTTCGCCTCTGTGATGGCCGACCATTCTGCAGCTATTCCATTGACGATCCCAGTCAAGAACCATGCGATAGCCACACAGAGACCGACACCGGGACGTCCGCACGTTGAACGGACCATAGCGTTACGGTCGGCCGAAGGATCTCACGTACAAAATCGCGTGCCAGGCCTCTTCTTCGGTCAGCACGAGAGGAACAAACGAAGCCATATCCGTGCCGGGACTTCCGTTCTTCAGAATCCAGAATAACTCGCCGTCTGTTCGGGCCGCTTGCCAGGTCTTGTCGGTAAAATTCCTTGGCAACTTGCCTCTAAGCCCCTCGATATCCGCCAACCCTTTGCCGTCTTTTCCATGGCAGGTTACGCAAAAAGCTTTTCCATGAAAGAGCGCTTTGCCTTGCGCAATGTGTTCGTCCGTCGCGGGGAAGGGATTCGTCCAGCCCCTCGCTTCCTCGATTTTATCGATCGGCACGCGCGGTGTAAGCACGGCCTCATCAGCCCCCAGAGCGGGACCGCTCCACAGAACCAATGCCAGCACTCCGATGACGAAGGAATCTCGCGAAACCTCAGGCAGTATCATCTTTTCCTCAAAGAAACGACGAGGCCAGCTCGGTTGAATTTGAGCTGGCCCTTCGCACGAATCAATCCTACTTGTCAGAGTGACCGGGAAACTTATGCCCGAGTGACTGCGGAAAACTCACGGTGCCGTCTGGAAATTCCTGACCTTGCTGCCATAAGTGATAAATGACGCCGTCGGTTCCGGCAGCCGCTTCCGCGACCTTCGCTGCCTCGTCCGGCGGCAAGTCCAACACTTGCACACGGCCCGTCGCGATCTCGATTTTGTGGTCATGGAAATGGCGATGCCACTGGATCGCAGGCAACTTGCGGCTCAAATCCTTCGCCACGAAGTATTCGATGGCAACGAGCTTGGCTTTAGGGTCCGTGGACTCGAACAGCAAGCATTGGAGAATCTTATCCGAGATGCCTTTGCAATAGTGGTGGTATGGACCGCCCGGTTCTCCGTTCGGCATCATATGGGGCGCCTGGACATGAATATCGAACCCATCGACGGGAGATTTCGGCTCACCGCTCATGGCTGTTTGAGGCGAACCCGCTGCATACACGATTGCCGCAATCGCAAAGACAGCTAGTAATTCTTTCTTCATCACAATAAACCTCCTGTGGTTGGTTTTGACGCACACTGGAGCCCTCTATCCTCTCGCGTTACACCCGTGTGAGCACAGACCACCTAAAAGGATTCACTTTCTTCATCTGGGGTGGGATTCATTCGGCGTTTCTTCAGTTTGGCAAGATAGCATACGTATGAACACTGAGCGACACCTTCGTCCCCGACATTCGTATGGACGATCGAGCTTACTTGAAAAGCACGGCGACGACCTACAACGCGACGCAGCCTGGTACGATTTCCCGACAAGGGAAATAACGTAACTTATTGATATTGCAGCCATTATGTGACTCATCATCGAGAACCGTTTGTGGTAGGCTAATCAACAAGGTGTGACCGTGAGGCACAGAATTCCCACAAGAGTCGTACTTCCATTCGGCTATCACATTTCGGTTCGGCAGTTGTCCGAGACTGAGATGGATCGTCGCGACCCCAATGCGGACGGAATTTGGGATGATGACAACAAGACGATTTATCTGAGGAAGCGACTGCCGCTGACCAGACGGCGCTACATTCTCGCCCATGAGCTGGGTCATGCCTGGCTCGACTGGCAGCATCGGCATTTGGACAACGGAAAAGCCAGAACGTAACAGAGTAGCGCCCTTCGTATTTGGCCGACCGTTATCCTTTCGTACTTCCCGCCAATCTCATGATAATCGCCCACTCAGATTCAGTTACCGGTTGAACAGACAACCGCGAACCCTTCCGTAGCAACACCATCCCCTTTAATTTGGATTCCTGCCTGAGCCGATCGAGCGACAAGCTGGTGGCAAAGGTCTCACGGTATTTGATGTCCACCATATCCCATCGGGGAGCATCGGGTTTGCTCCCCGGATCAAAGTGACCGCTCTTCCTATCAAATTGTGTATCGTCTGGATACGCAGCTTTGACCACTTCGGCAATCCCAACGACGGATGGCGGGTCCGCATTGCTATGGTAAAACAGTACGTGATCGCCGACGGCCATCGTGCGCATGAAATTTCTGGCTTGGTAGTTGCGGACGCCGTCCCAACAGGTGGTTTGCTTGGGTGCACGGGCAAGATCCTCGATGGAAAACGCGTTCGGCTCCGATTTCACAAGCCAATAGCGACGTGGGTGCGGCATTGGATTCTCCTTGCAGCTTGGCCATTTCGTCGACCGGCTGTATGCTGTCGACAGCCATTCCCCTTGATATGAGGTTTTTCAATGGAACTCACGCCATTCTTGTTTGGAGTCTATAAGCTCGTCAAGTACGGCCTCTACCCTCTGAACTGGGTCCTGCTTCTCATGACACTAACCACTTTGTTGCTCTTGTCGCCTATGCATCATCGCCGGCTCCAATGGGCTAGAATCAGCGCCGTCAGCGCGCTCATCCTGTTGCTGACTATTTCTAGCCCTCTCGTGGCCAGGCCGCTGCTCGGCAGTTTGGAAGCCTGGTATCCCGTGCCCCCATTGACACAGGGCCAACGTTTCGACGCGATTGTCGTCCTGGGCGGCGGCGTGCTCGAACAGGGAACGCTGCGCCCAATTGCGGACCTGACTTCCCTTTCACGAAATCGAACCACCTGCGGTGTAGATTTGTATCAGCAAGGCTTCGCAGACAAACTGGTGCTCAGCGGCGGGAATGGCTATGCGTTCAAGGATGCGCCGAAGGATGCCCCGGAAATGAAACGCTGGGCGAAACGGCTTGGCGTCTCAGATCACGCGATCGTGACCGAGGAGGAGTCCCGGACAACTTATGAGAATGCCACCGGGACGAAACAGCTTTTGGGGTCGGCTTCGATTTTGCTCGTCAGCTCGGCCAGCCACCTCCCTCGTGCCGCCGCCCTCTTCACCAAACAAGGCTTTCAAGTCACACCAGTTCCATGTGATTTCGTGATCCAGAACCGTCCGGAAGACAGCTGGCGCCAGCTCGATCCTTTCGATTTTCTTCCCAGCGACCGTG
>CAMLHQ010000093.1 GCA_946479785.1 uncultured Nitrospira sp. | reverse complement strand
TGAGCGCGCTATCATACTGGAATCCGATGAAAGAGAGCGAGGAGAGATTGCCGTCGGCTACGGATGAGCCGGCTGAGACGTTTGAACGTGAACGACCCACACGCCAGCGAGAATGAGCGCGATGCCGACGAGTTCGACTGCCCCCACTGATTCTTTCAAAATGACAGCGGACAGCACGATCGCGGCGACCGGTGTGAGATTGCCCAGGACAGACGCACGCGACGGACCGATTCCCTTTACACCGAACAACCAGGCCTGCTGCGCCACGGCGGTAGCAAAGAGCACCAAATAGCCCAGCGCAAGCCAATCGGTCGTGGCTACAGACGATATCCCTGCTTGCAACATTTTCTGATCGGTCCACAGCAAGGGGATCTGCAATACGGTGGCCACCAGCAACGTGGTCCAGTTCACGGTCAGCGGCGACAGATGCTCCATGATCGTTCGACTGCCGATGCTATAGAACGCCCAACTGGCTACACCGAGAAAAACGAGAACCCCGCCAAGCAGCGGCTGTTCTCCTGCTGCTTGGAAACCTGCCACCGAGACCAGCGCGACGCCCAAGAACGACAGCAGGCTGCCGACCCATACGGACCGCAACGGCACGTCTTGAATCAAGAGCGCCGACAACAATGCTGTGACCACCGGCAAAGATCCGACAATCACGCCGCCCACTGCCCCGCTGACATACTTGAGCCCGATCAGAATCAACAGATGGTTACCGAGGACGCCGAGACCGAGCAGCCCGAGTGTGTGAAAATCGCGGGCCGTCAGCTTGGCCAGCCCACCTTCCTGCCACCGCCATGTGGTCCACAAGATTGCAAGCCCGCCGATGTCGCGGAGCACTGAGGCCTCGACAGCCGAGAAGCCGCTCAGCGCGAGTTTTTGCGCGACGATCGATCCGCCCCACAACACTGCTGCAACAATGACGGCCCCGTAGCCAAAGCCGGAAGATGGGGAGATCATGGCAAGGGGATACAATCCTTACGTCTACCCGTCAAGCGATATTCCTTTCGACTCAGAGTCGTCGAACAAAGAGGGTTGTCGACCTGGGAATGCAGGAGCCGGAGCTCCGACTTAGGAACGTCGCTGCCCAACAGGTGGGACTGTGCCCTTGAAGACCGAGGTGGGAGGGGCCATAATTCCCCGCTACGGGGGCCCTCTTCATGACCTTGGTGGAGAAAGAATGGTGGCTCGGCGGCCTCATGCTGCTGCTGCTGGCGGCTCTATTTGTCATCGATATCGGGACGCCGCAGGGCTTCGCCAACCATTTTCTCTATGCCACGGTCGTGCTGGTCGCAACCGCGTCGCGCTTTCAGTTCATGCCAGTGGTTGCAGCCGGTTTCGGAACGCTTCTCACCATCATCGGCATGTTTCTCAGTCCACCCTTTACCGGCATGCCGATATGGTTTCCCATCGGAAACCGGACCTTCACGATCTTCGTATTGTGGGTCTTGGTCTGGTTCGCCTGGAAACGGCGTCAGGCTGAGGTCAAGCTGACAGGAGTCAATGAGGGTCTCGAGGAAACGGTTGCCCTGCGGACACGCGAACTCGCGGGGGTGAATGAAGCCTTGGTTTCTGAGATCACCGAGCGCATGCAGACTGAACAGGCATTTCGGCTCTCGGAGGGGCGGCTGGCGGGCATCCTGGATATCGCCGAAGATGCGATCATCGTGATCGAGCACGACCGATCGATCGTCCTCTTCAACCAGGGCGCCGCGAAACTATTCGGTTATGATCCCGACGAAGTGCTGGGCCAATCCATCAACCGGCTGCTTCCCGACCGGTTTCGCGTCGATCATGGCCACTCTATCGAGACCTTTGCCCTTGCTCTCGAGCCGGCACGGCTCTTGGCGCAGCGACAGGAAGTGTTCGGCCTCAAAAAAGACGGGACGGAGTTTCCCGCTGAAGCCAGCATTTCGAAGCTGGCGATCGGAGACAAGACAACCTTTACCGTGATCCTGAGAGACATCTCGGACCGGCTACGGAGCGAACGGCAACTCCAGTCATTGACAAGCCAGTTGATGACGGCCCAAGAAGAGGAACGCCGACGGATCGCTCGCGAGCTGCACGACGACATCAATCAACGGCTGGCCTTACTGGCGATCGACATGGGGAACATGGAGTCGGTTCCCGCCGCGATGAGCGAACAGGCCAGAGAAACGGTGCAATCGCTGGCTCAACGGCTCGCTACGATTTCGGATGACGTTCGCCGTATGGCCTATCAATTTTACTCATCGATCCTCGACGACCTGGGACTCCCGGCGGCACTCACCCATATGACCAAGGAATGGTCTGCCAGCACGGGAATTAAAATGGTGGTCGTGCAAGAGGAAATCGTCGATCCCTTGCCGAGGGCGATCGCGTTATGCCTCTACCGGATTGCACAGGAAAGTCTTGCCAACATCAGGAAACATGCCAAGGCCTCCCGAGTGGAGCTCGAATTGACCTGTGACGGCCAGGAGGTTACGCTATCCATCCATGATAGCGGCGTCGGGTTTGATCTCGCCGAGGTTCAGGCCCATTATCTCGGCCTGGGGCTTGTGAATATGCGAGAACGCGTGCGGTCCGTACAAGGCCGATTGGACATCCGGTCCGAACCGGGCCGAGGGACGCACATCACCGTACAGATTCCACTTCCAGGAGCGCGCTATGAAGACACCACGAATCCTGTTGGCAGATGACCACACCCTCGTGCTCGAGGGATTCAAAAAGCTGTTGGAAGAGCACGGCGAACTGGTCGGGACGGTCGAAGACGGCCGCGCTCTGGTCGACGCCGCTGCTCGGCTCCAGCCGGATCTCGTGATTCTGGACATTTCGATGCCCCGGCTGAATGGCATCGATGCGGCGAAGAAGCTGAAGAAGCAATTCCCCGATGTGAAGCTCATTTTCGTCACGATGCATGCCGATTCCGCCTACGTCAATGAGGCCTTCAAGGCCGGCGCCTCCGGCTATCTCCTCAAACGGTCGGCATCACAGGAGCTGGTTCAGGCGATTCAGTCAGTCATGTCCGGCCATTATTACGTGACCCCTCTTATTACAAAGGACGTCATCCATTCGTTCTTGGCGCCGGGACAGCGTGCACAACCCGAAGTGGACGATCTCACGTCACGACAGCGAGAGATTCTTCAACTGGTAGCCGAAGGATTCTCCGCGAAAGAGATCGCCACTCAGCTGAAAGTCTCTCACCGCACCGTCGAGTTCCACAAAGCGAAGATCATGGAACAGCTCGATCTCCATACGACCGCCGATTTGGTGAAATACGCCGTGGCCCACGGCCTCGTCGCCGCCTCTGGATGACCCCTGCCAGCATCCTCTCTCGTAGTACTTGGTTCAAGACCACGTAGTTTCCCGACGCGCGACTGGTAACCCCCCTATCTCACTCGGCACCTTCATTGGTCTATGTCATTGGTCTATGGATGGTGCGCGGCATGATGACGCAATGAATCCTTCATGAGGTGTACGATGAGACGGCTTCGTGTTCTGCTTGCCGACGAGTATTCGCGGATGCTCACCTTGCTTCAGGTAGTTCTGGAGCCGACGTACCAGGTGGTCGGGACGGTCGAAGACGGCCAGTCTCTGGTCGCAGCGGCTCAAGCGCTGCGTCCGGACATCATCCTGACGGACGTCGACATGCCAATCATGAACGGCATTGACGCCACCCGTGAACTGCGAAAGACGCTGCCGGATTGCTGTGTAATCTTTTATAGCTCCCATGGCGAATCCCAGGTCATGGCGGCCGCGTTCGCCGCAGGGGGATCGGGGTTTGTGATCAAAGACTCGACCAGAGGCCTGCTCTCTTCGATTCACACGGTGATCAGGCAAGTCCGGCAGAAGGAGGAGAGCTTTGCCATGGACAGTCGATCCACTTCGGTGGCCACGCATGAGGATAGGGTGGCCGTGCGGTGATCACATGCCATGCCCTCGATGTCATAACCTTGTAGTTCCCGAAGTGCTTGTCGATTACAAGTCGGTCGACGGATCGATGTCGTTTCCAGGCTCTCGGTGCGTGTTATGCGGAGATGTCCATGACGCGACAATGCTCCGTCATCCCGCCGCGCACTGTTCGCGGATGTTACGTGTGACCAGGCGGCGACGTCCGCCGATCTATCCGGAGGAGCGAAAAGGCATGATGAACCGTCGGGGGAGATCCTAACGAGTACCGGATGAAACTCTTTTCAACAGCCGTGGGATCAGACTCTACAGAGGAGGCAGTGACGACGATGGAGAAGACGTCTCTGCGGCGGCGCGTTTTGGTGATCGATGACAATGAGGATGTCCGAGGGACGCTCTGTGATCGGCTGGACTCTCTCGGTTTCGAAGTGGCGGTGGAGAGCAACGGCGTCTCCGGTCTTGCCCGTGTGACCGAAGACTCGGAAGCCGCTCCATTTGCCGGCATGCTGGTCGAACTTCACCTCCCGGTGCTCGGCGGAATGGCGGTGCTTCAGGAAATGTGCGAGCGATTTCCGACCGTACCGGTGATCGTCATGTCGGACTCGCTTCACATCGCCAAGCTCAGGCAAGCGATGAAATTAGGCGCGAAGGAATATTTGGTCAAGCCATTCGATCCCGAACTGGTTCGGCGCAAATGTCTCAACGTATTTCTCGACGGAACTCAGCATGGGAGGCCGACTGATCTTCGAATGTGACTCCCATACGCCTAGCGAGGTGCACCATGCGATGCGATCGATGCGGCGGGTTTCAGCTCCGTTCTCATTTCCAGAGCGGAAAGGACAGGGCGGGAGTGTGGGAGTACGACGGGTGGCTGTGCCTCAACTGCGGAGAAATCGTCGATCCGCTGATCCTCTTGAATCGGATCGTACAAAACAAATTGCACGATCACATCCCACCCAGACCCTACGACGGAAACAAGGTGACGTGGGTCCGGCGATCAGATGATCTGGTGGCATGAGACAGGCCGGCTGGAGGCGACGACTGGTTGAGCGAATCGGCTCTCTTAGAACAACGTGCGGTGTTGCTGACTGAACGCCATGTCTAGACCGAGAAAGCACCGGAGTATTTTGATTATCGAGCACGATCGCGACCTTCGGGCCGCCATGTGCGAGTGGCTTCGTGCGATCGGCTTCGAGGCCGTCGGAGAATATAACGGTCATTCGGGACTGTCCCATCTTGCGCTGAGAGAGCGGACGACGAAACCTATCGACGGCGTGTTGATGAACCTGAATCTTCGAGCATACGGGAGCCGAGAAGTGCTGCGGGAATTGCAGAAAACCCACCCCCTGTTGCCCATCGTAGTCATGGCGGAATCTCGTCGATCGGACGCGATTTCAGAAGCCCTGGAGTTGGGTGCTTCCGGGTATCTACTGCCTCCTTACGATCCGGACGCGTTTAAGAGCAAATGCCTCGCCTTCTTCCGCGATCCGGACCAACCAGACTCATATTCCGCGGAAAAAGAGCCGTATGTGCCATTGCCATCTGAGGGCAAATTTCCGCGGCGGCTCCGGAGCTATTCGGCCGACTCATCGAGGCGGTAGAAGAGGTTCATGTTGGAGGGACCTCATAAGTGGGTCTTCAGCAGGTTTGATTGCAAGGCGCTCTTTAATCTCGTCGATGAGTCCCACCGCCACCATTCGGATCGACTGATCTCAATGATTTCCGACCGAGCAACAGCGGCACGATGGGCGGCGGGGTGGCCTGCCCTGCTGATCGGCATTCTTGCCGGGCTGTGCGGGCCTCGTACTTCGGGAGCGGAGCTTGGAACAGCTACGGCAAATGCATCGTCCGTTCAGATAAGAGCGGCGAAGGGACCGGCAGCTCAAACGAGCGAAGAGGCGAGATGGCTCGCCGTCCGCTATGCCACCGAGGCCGAGCATCATTTCTTTGAAGCGATTCGTTATGAAGAACAAGCCATTCAGATCGACCCGGTGAAGGACAGCCGTGGTACGAGCCGCAATCAATTGCTGTCCGAGGCAGATTCTCACTGGACCCGAATGTTCGATCTCCGCACTCGCGCCCAGCTGTCTCGTGTCGAAGCCAACCAGCACGCCGTTCGATAACGCCCACGTCAACGGTCATTGTCAATGACACGTCACAAGTCAATGGTGTACGCTCGTTTTCCCACGACCATTCAAGACGGGACAGGATGAACGTCGAACAAAGAAAACACAGAACCGATCGCCCTGATGAGACGCGGGAGCCACCAGAGGACACTACTGCGCCGCAAACACCCGCACCCTTTTCACTCCGACACGAATGGTCGCTCGTGACGAGCCTGATTACGATTGCGGTGTTTACCTTTTTTGGCCCATCGTGGCTTGCCGATCTCACCAATCATCTGTGGTTCGCCCTGATGCTGGCCTGGCTGTTCGCGGTCATTCTGTTATCGGCCTTTGCCGTCGTCCGGCATGCCGAACACCTAGCCATGAAGTTGGGAGAACCAGGGGGCACGCTCGTCCTGACGCTGGCCGTGACGGGGATCGAAGTCATGATGATCTCCGCCGTCATGCTGAGCGGGAAAGGAAACGCCTCGCTCGGCCGTGACGCTATGTTCGCGGTCATCATGATCGCGCTCAATGGCATGGTCGGTTTTTCCTTGTTGTTGGGTGGACTGCGGTATCACGAACAAACCTACAATCTTCGGGGTGCGAACGCCTTTTTGGCCGTCATCGTCCCGTTGACGGTCCTCGGCCTCGTCTTACCCAACTTCACGGTGTCTTCGCCGGGCCCGACGTTTTCCCGGCTTCAAGCCGCATTCCTAGCCCTCATGTCGATCGCGCTGTACGGCGTTTTCCTCGCGATCCAAAATTCCCGCCATCGAGACTACTTCGTCGTCCAGCGTTCCAGTGATGCCACGGAACGCGCTGGACGGAGAGGCCTTGTTGGTGACGAATGGCGATCGGTCGCCTATCACACGCTCCTCTTGGTCGTGAACCTGTTGCCCGTCGTGCTCCTTTCCAAACAGATCGCCGCGCCGATCAATTATGCCATTCATGAGATGCATGCGCCGGCGGCCCTGGGCGGATTGCTGGTATCGGTACTGGTCTTGTCACCGGAATCACTGGGGGCCGCACGCGCGGCGCTAGCCAATCAGCTCCAGCGGTCCGTGAATCTGCTCCTGGGATCGGTGCTCGCGAGCATCAGCCTGACGATTCCTGCCGTGCTGGGCATCGGATTCATGACCTCTCGAACCATCGTCCTCGGACTGGATGCGGTGGATATGACGTTGCTCCTCTTGACGTTGGGCGTGAGCACGTTGACCTTCGCCAGCGCCAGAACCAATGTGTTGCAGGGCGCGGTCCATCTCCTCCTGTTTCTTGCCTATTTGATGCTCATTTTCGAAAAGTAAGATGCCGCACACGTAGTTTCTTCCTGCTCGTCCGGTATTGCTACGAGTTCTCTTCTTTATCCCGCTCCTTTACCATGCACCATTGTAAATCCTTATCAGGATTGGTGTCTCGTGAACATGGCAGCGATTAGTGATGATGTTCGCATGCGCTTGGAGGCAAACGGTCCTGAGTGCAGGGTGGACGAGATCGTCGAGCTCTGTCCTGATTTGACCTGGAATCAGGTATTTCTGGCCCTTGACTACCTGAACCGCACAGGTCGAGTTCAGCTGATGATCGACAGAGCGTGGAGGTACCGGGTCAAGGTTCGGCCTTCACCGACAAACCTCAATGACAGTCAAATCGTGACGACTCACAGTCAATTCGTGCGTTAAAAGCTGAACTAGGGCTCCTCCTAGTATTGGCCAAAGTAAAGTATGGAGTAAAAATACCCAACTTCGGAATGAAGTTTATGTCGACCCACACCAGAAACAAAAAATCCATTGCAGTCTGTAGTGTCTGTTGGAAAGCATGGGATGGAAATGCCGCTGAGGATTCAGAAGCGGAGACCTGGGTCTCACTGGACGACCTTGTGACGAAGAAGGAATTGGCTACCGAAGACTACCTTCTGTCTGATGGATATTGCCCCGAGTGTGCTGCGGCTTTACTGCTAGAATGTTCCGCTCGTCACACTCCACAAAGACCCACCTTCAATCACATCTGAACCATCTCTGGCACATCTAGACCCAATCTCACACCTTCCCATTGTCACGTGCTCTGTAAGAACAAAGGTCGCTCCTAGACGCTAGGGACTTTCCTAGGTGCTTTTAATGATCCAGTTCCGTCTCATGGGATGATGAGGCTATTAGCCACTCATGCGTGAACAGAACGAGAAGAGCCGACTCAACTTCGCGGATTTTGATGCCATTTTGTGTGACTTGGACGGCGTCATCACGAAGACGTCTGTGGTACACGCCACCGCCTGGAAGCGGCTGTTTGATGACTATCTGAAGACAGTGGCTGCACGCACGGGATCCACATTTGAGCCCTTTGAGCTTGAAGAAGACTATCGATTGTACGTGGATGGCAAACCGCGATACGACGGTGTACGGGATTTTCTAATGTCGCGCGCCCTGAGTCTCCCCCTGGGCTCCCCCCACGATGCCCCGGATCGGGAAACGATCTATGGGTTGGGGAACAAGAAGGACGAATACTTTGAGGCAGCCCTGCGCCAGAGCGGAGTGGTCGTCTATCCCGCCACGGTCCGATACCTTTGCCTGGCAAGAGCCGCCGGTTTGAAAACTGCCGTGGTGTCATCCAGTCATCATTGCCGAGACATTATCAACACTGCCGGTTTGACCGCGCTATTTGACACGAGCATTGACGGCCATGAGATCGATCGTCTTCATCTTCTCGGGACACCTGCCCCGGATACGTTTCTGGAAGCGGCACGGCGTCTGGCTGTTCAGCCGGAAAAGGCCATCGTGATCGAAGATGCATTGGCAGGCGTCCAGGCCGGGCGTGCTGGAGGCTTCGGTCTCGTGATCGGCGTGAACCGGAGAAACCAAGCGCAAGAGCTCCGGCAAGACGGGGCGGATATCGTCATATCTGATTTGACCGAGCTATTGCCGTCCGGTCAGCAAGCCGCGCCAGCCGCTGTGCCGCCGGCGCGGCGGTGAGACGTCCCCTGTTCACGGTGATTCTATGATTCATCGGCCACGATTCCACCCGCCTCCTCACATCTATCCTCCCGATGAATGGAATCTCATCGAAAAACGATTCATGCCAGATTTGCTTGAACAAGGTGAGACCATGTTTGCGCTCGGGAACGGCTATCTCGGGATGCGAGGATGCTTCGAAGAAGGGGGACCGATCGGACAGAATGGCACGTTCATTAACGGCTTTTACGAGAGCTGGCGGATTGTCTATCCCGAAGATGCCTACGGCCTCGCGACGACAGGCCAAACCATTGTCAACGTAACGGATACCAAGATCATCAAACTGTATGTGGATGATGAACCGTTCTGGTTGCCTCACGCCAATGTTCGGAGCTTTGACCGGCGACTGAACATGAAGTCCGGGACGCTCGATCGCGACATTGTCTGGGAAACGCCGGCCGGAAAGCGGGTCTCGATCAAGTCGCGCCGACTCGTCTCCTTCGACCACCGACATCTGGCGGCTATGCTCTACCAGGTGACGCTCTTGAACGCGGCTGCTCCTGTCGTGCTGTCCTCAGAAATGATCGCGAACGAACCGACCCCGCGGCGATACAACCACGACCCCAGACAGGCCAAGGTGTTCATCGAGAAGGTGCTGAATCACCGGCTCAGCTATGCGAACGATCAGCGCATCGTCCTCTGCCATGCAACCACCAAGAGCGGGCTGATTCTGTCCTGCGCGACCGACCATGTACTGGAAACATCGTCACCGGTGACCTGGAAAACCCACTATACGCAAGATGCCGGTCAAGTCGTCGCGACCATCGATGCTGAGCCCGGACATCCGATCACCATGGTGAAGTACATGGCCTATCACATGAGCCACACGGCACCGCCCGAGGAAATGTGCGCACGTGTGGAACGGACACTGGATCGAGCGGTTGCCAGCGGCTTTCCTGCCCTCCTCGTCGGCCAAGAACGGTACATGGAGGATTTTTGGCAACGGAGCGATGTCAGGGTCACGACGAATCCGGCCCGGGCCAAGTCGTCTACGACTGCCGTGCAGCAGGCCATCCGATTCAATCTGTTTCATGTCCTGCAGGCCTCCGCTCGTGCGGAGAACACCGGCGTGCCGGCCAAAGGACTGACGGGCGGCGCCTACGAAGGGCATTACTTCTGGGACAGTGAAATCTATGTGCTGCCGTTTTTGACGTACACCGCTCCGCGCATCGCGAAAAATCTCCTGCGGTTTCGTCATGGCATGTTGGATAAGGCGCGTGCGCGGGCACGCCAGTTGAACCAACGAGGGGCAATGTACCCGTGGAGGACGATCAACGGGGAAGAGGCGTCGGCCTATTATGCCGCCGGGACCGCGCAGTACCACATCAATGCGGACATTATGTATGCCCTGAGAAAATATGTACAGGCGACGGGCGACGAGGAGTTTCTTCTGGATGAAGGAGTCGAGATATTGGTCGAAACCGCCAGGCTATGGCTGTCACTCGGATTCTACTCACTCCGCAAGGAGGGAAAATTCTGCATCCACTGCGTCACCGGCCCCGATGAATACAATACGGTGGTCGATAACAATGCCTATACGAATCTCATGGCGCGCGAGAATCTCCGGTACGCGGCCGAGACGGTAGAAAAGGCACGAGACCGTCGACCGGACCTGTTTACTGCATTGGTGCACAAAACACATCTGGATCTCACCGAGATAGCGGACTGGAAGCGGGCCGCCGAACTCATGTACGTTCCTTACGACCAACGGCTGAAGATTACCCCGCAGGACGATCAATTTTTGGAACAAGAACCGTGGGACTTCAAGCATACCCCGCCCGACAAATATCCGCTCCTTCTCTATTTTCATCCGCTGACGATCTATCGCTATCAGGTCATCAAGCAGGCGGATCTCGTGCTGGCCATGTTCCTGCTCGGCCATGAGTTTGCTTCCGATCTGAAACGACGGAACTTCGAATTTTATGATCCGATCACCACCGGGGACTCATCGCTGTCTCCCTGCATTCAAAGCATCATGGCATCCGAAGTCGGCGACGAGGCGAAGGCCATGGAATATGCGAGAGTGGCGACGCTCATGGATTTGGGCGATGTAGCGGGAAACGTGAAAGATGGCTGCCATATTGCCGCCATGGCCGGGGTCTGGATGGTCTTCGTCTATGGGTTTGCGGGACTACGCGACTATAACGGTCAGCTTTGTTTCTGGCCGGCGTTGCCGGAGGTATTAGATTGCATCCGATTCAAGCTCACGTTCCGCGGTCAGACTCTCGAGATTGATGTCGGCCAGGATGAGACTCGCTATACGCTAAAGACCGGGAGTGGACTGACGATCCGCCATGAAGAGCAAGAGATTCGACTCTCGCCAGATGTCCCCTCTATCACGCGGCCGAACCGGAAAGCCCCGGAACGCGCGGAAGTGCAACACAGCCCGGCTTAAGGACCAGATTTCTACCTTCG
>CAMLHQ010000092.1 GCA_946479785.1 uncultured Nitrospira sp. | reverse complement strand
ACGATGAGAATAATTGCGAAATCCATGGCCGACTCCTTTCACGTCAGAAAACGCATCTTTTTTCGACCGTGTTGATGCACAATCCTTGTGCAAAGCACGGGCCACTCGTTCGATACGTTCTTGGATTGAATCGTGATGTGTTGAAACCGCAAGGCTGGCTTGGGATTTTGCATTTCATTGTTGCAGTTCGACCAGAGTGGACATTGTGATTCTCCCGCTGATTTCTGGCTCGAAATCGATTCTGTCTGAATCGGAAATGATCCGTAAAAAATGAATCTTTTTCTTGGCTTAAGCCTGCCTGCGTGAAGGACTCTGTGGGGCCATTCGGACCTATGGTGATGGATGAACGACCGTTGGTTCTTGCACTCGGTTTGGTTACACTAGGGCGATGAAGCAGATGGATCTGGTGTTACCGCCTTCGTGCGAGACCGCATTGCTGGAACGATTCCTCAAAGCCGAAGCGATGGCCTTGTGGTCGGTTCGTTCCGCGCAGGCGAAAGAGGTTCCGCCTGGTGTCTTGCAGTTTCTGCGGCGGCATGAGGAAGAAGAGGCGCAACACCTCAAGGAGTTCGAAGCGCGGCTTGGAGTCCGGTCGCATGCCCGCGAGAAGCTCCCTCGTGTGCCGAGCCAATGGTGGGCGTTGGTGATCCACCTCTATGGCTATGAGACGCTGGGGCTCGAGTTTGCCAAATTGCTGGTACAGGTTCAGCCGGACCTCCAGTCGATCCTGGACGACGAGGAAGTGCATGTGCGTTTTTTTGAAGAAGAAGTCGTGAAGGTGTTGGCGCAGGGAGGCACTTCGGCTGAAGGAGCGAAAGAATCGGCACGCGCGTGGTGGCGGCGGTTGCCGCCGACTGTGGATCGGTATCTGGAGGGGGAATCGCTGATGCCATTTCGCATGGAACTCCGGCAGCTGATCCTGGATGCCATTCACGCCAGGTTTGTTCACCTAGGCTTGTTTGAGGCCGCTTCTACATAAGGCAGGGACTATGGACTGTATCTTGATTCGACATGGTATTGCGGCTGAGCGAGACGAATGGGAAGGCAGTGATGCCGATCGACCCTTGACGGAGCGAGGGGCAAGGCGGGTCGCGCAGGTCGCATCCGGTTTGAAATGGCTGGAGGTCCAGCCGACCCATATTTTTTCAAGCCCCTTTGTCCGTGCCGTGGAGACGGCCGAAATGCTGCATGCGTCATTGGGCGTCAAGCTCGTGATCCAGCGCGTGGATGAGCTATTGCCTGATGCGCCGCCTGACCAGTTGCTGGCGTTGTTCCACGATCTGCCTGCGGAGTCCTGCGTGTTCTGCGTCGGTCACGAGCCGCATCTGGGAATGGCTGCCAGCGTCATGCTCGCAGGGAAACCCTCGACAGCTTTTCCGTTCAAAAAGGCAGGGGCCTGCCTGATCGAACTGCCCACACCGCCGAAGGTCAGTCGCGGGGTATTGCGGTGGTGGATGGAGCCCGGTCAGTTGCGGGCGTTAGGGAAGAAGCGAGCCAAGCTGGAAGTGTGATGGGAAGTAGCCTGGTTGTCCTCTTGCTCGCGGAACGCAGCACACAAGATTGATCGAATTTGTAGTTAAGGGCGGTGCTCGTTCGACGCGCGCAGTTGAGGATCAACCAGGCCACTTCCTGGAGAAATGTACGAGCAAGCTTGGAAGGAGCATATAAGGCGGTGCTCGTAAGGGCAAAGAAAGGTTGGTGTCCGGCCTAGGTTTTGGTGGGTTCCGATCCTGCTGATGCGGCTTGGGTTGGAATTCTGGCGAGTCCTTCCTCGGTGAGGAGCTGTTGGATTTTGGACCGCAGCTCTTCTTGAATCTCCTCCAGCGATTTTCTGGCATCCACCACTTCGAACTTGAATTCATCGGTCATTTTGTCGAATTCCTCGATCAGCAACGATTGGTACTTCTTGAAGCTGTCGTAGAGATCGTTGCCCAGCCGCAAGTCCATGCCGGACTCCCAGTAATTCATCGCTTTTGTTTCGATGACACGCAAGACGAGCGTTTCGACGTCGATACGCAAATAACAGACGAGGTCCGGCACGAGGGCGAACCCGAAGACGTCTCTGATCCACTTGCGGTCGTTGCTGCGGACGAAATCGCGGGCGAACGCGGTATAGATATAGCGGTCGGCCAGCACGATGAAGCCCGATCGCAGCGCCGGTATGATTTGGTGTTCCAAGCGATCGGCAAAATCGGTGGCGTAGAGCAGGCTCAACGACCAGCGATCGATGATATTGCCTTCCTTGGCCACTTCGATCGTCTTGGACATGAGATTGGATCTGGTCCATCCGGTCGTGATGACGCCATAGCCCTGCACTTCTAGCCACTCCTGCAACATCTCGATGTGGGTGGAGCGGCCGACTCCGTCGGTGCCCTCGATGGCGATCAGCTTGCCTTTGAGGTCACTCGGATTTAGGTATGTCAAACCGTCGCCAAAATAATGAGCGTCGCCCATGGGTCCCCCGTCTGGGTTTGTAGTCTTTCAGCGCTTCGTCGACGAGACGCCGCATCGCCTCTTGCTGCTGGGTGATGTTCTTCGTCGCGTCCAAGGTGATGAGTTGATATTCATCCACGATCTTGTCGTATTGCGCCAGGATGCGCGATTGGAAGATGCGAAAGCTTTCCGTTACATCCTGGCTCAGGTTCATGTCCATGCCGGCTTCGTAGTATTTAAACTGTCCACGCGTCCCGCCAAGCAGTCGCGAGATGGCGACCTCGATCGGCACTTTGAAGTAAAAGGCCATGTCCGGCTTGATGGCAAAGCTGTAGAGCTTGCGGACCCATTCGGGCGATACACCGCGGACCACGTCGCGCGCAAAGGCCGTATACATGTAGCGGTCGGCGAGGACCAGCATGCCGGCTTTCAGCGGCGGCAAGATCTCGTGGTAGAGCCGGCTGGCGAAGTCGGTGGCATGAAGCAGGCTGAACGTGGTGGGGGTCAGGCTCTTGTTCTTCTTGCCCCGTTTGGTCGTGTCCTTGACCAATTCCGACGAGTTCCACTCGGTGAAGAACACCTTGTGGCCCTTCGCTTCCAACCACTTGTGCAACAGGAGCAGTTGGGTGCTTTTGCCGGACCCGTCGATGCCCTCCACAATGATCAATTTGCCGGGGTAGGGGTGCGGTGCGGTGCTCTGCGACTGCTGTTGTTCGCTCATGCCACGTCCTCTTGGCTCCGGAGGGTAAATTGTACCCGACGGCGGAAGACCCGTTCAAATAGGTCGGAGCGTCCCTTGGCCGCCCAGGCTTCCAGCTGCGCGTCGCCGGTGACATAGGCGATAATTTTAATGGTGGCTCCCACCTTGACGTCCAGTGTCCGGACGACCGAAAAGTGCGTGCGATCAAGGCCATCGGCAATACGAAGCAGGGCGGATAGGATGCGGGTGACTCGTTGCAACTTGGGAGATAGGGCATCGAATCCATCATGCTTGCTCTGCGGAAGCGCCCGCCGATGGTAGCGCGCAATATTGGCGATGACCTGGATCTCGTCGCCCGAGAGACCGCCCAATTCACTGTGAGTAATGAGATAGTAGGCATGCTTGTGGTGTTGGCGCTCATGGATGAGATAGCCGATGTCGTGCAGGATCGCGGCATACTCCAGCCAATCGCGCTCGGTTGCGCCTAAGTTGTGCAGGCGTTTGGTTTGGTCGAACAACCGGAGCGCGAGACTCGCGACATGCAGGCTATGTACTTCGGGGGCTTGGCAGCGGCGGGCCAGCGCGAGCACGTTGCGGCGCCGGAGATCGGGAACTTCGACCTCGGCCTTGAGCCGTTCGCGGTGGCGCACGATGAAGTCGTAGATCACGCCTTCCCGGATCGCTTTGTCACAAAGGATGAGCTCGTCCCGTCCGGACAATTCCATGAGGCGTCGAAGGACGATAGTCGCAGGAAACAGGGTATCGACGCGTTTGGGGTCTAACCCGGGAATGGCGAGGCGCTGCTTGATCGTCGAATGCCGCAGATCCTGCTCGATTTCTTTCACATCTTTCAGCGAGACCGTGGCAAGGTTCAGTTGCGGTAACGGGCGGCCCGTCCGTTTCAGGTGAATCACTTCCGCCAGATTGCCCGCCATACCGGAGGTGGCAATCAGGCTGTCGAAGCGCTTGGTCTTGAACGAATCGAGGGTTCGCTGCAATTGGTCGGTCACGAGTTCTTCCAACGACTGCAGCATATTGTCCGATGGTGGAGTCCGCTTGAGGAACTGATCGGCAAGTCTAATCGCGCCGAGCTTGAGGCTCTTGGCATGGAGCAATTGATCGCGATTGCCGGCCATGAGCTCGACAGATCCGCCGCCGACATCGACGGCGAGGGCCGGTTGCTCGGTCATCGGTACGCTATTCTTGATGCCCAAGAAAATGAGCCGGGCTTCCTCCGCGCCGCTGATCACGCGGACGGTGAGACCGATCTGTTCTGCGACGAGGTCGATGAAGTCGCCGCCGTTTTTGGCTTCACGAACGGCGCTGGTCGCGACGGCGATAATGCGGTCATAGCCTTTGTTCCTTGCGAGAGTGACCAAATGCCGAATGACACTAAGCCCCCTGGCTATGGCATCCTCGGAAAGACGTTGTGTGGCGAAGGTGCCGTTGCCGAGCCTCGCCATGTCTTTGAAGCGGTCGAGGATCTTATAGCTGAAGTCCGGCAAGACCTCGGCGAGAACCATGTGAATGGAGTTGGTGCCGATATCAATGACGGCGATTTTCGACATACAGACGACCGCTGCCGCAGTTCAATGCGCAAACAGGATCATGTCAGAAGGTATTCTAGTGGAACGCCAGACCATAATGAAGGCCGCGAGGCCTGTCAAGGTGACGAATGTTAAGTTTCTGTTACAATCCGCCGGGATTCGGAGGGGACCTGAGATGACTCTTCAGCATTCTCAATACGTCGTGATCACCGGGGCGTCGACTGGAATCGGCGCCGGGTGCGCGATTGGCTGCGCGCAACAGGGGATGACGGTGTTTGCGGGGGTCCGAGATCCGCGAGCCGGCGAAGCACTTCAGGCGAAGGGAGGCGCCGCCATCATTCCGCTCCAACTTGATGTCACGAACAGCGAATCGATCAAGCGTGCGGCTGAGCAAGTGAAGCAGCACGTGGGAGAGGCCGGGCTGGCCGGACTGATCAACAACGCCGGAATCGCCATCGGCAGTCCTTTGGAAGTGATTCCTCTTCCACAATTACGGAAGCAGCTGGAGGTGAACGTGATCGGCCAGATTGCCGTGACACAGGCCTTTCTCCCGTTGTTGCGCCAGGCCCACGGACGCATCGTCAACATGGGTTCGATTGCCGGACGAGGCACGATACCGATGATGGGGCCCTACTCGGCATCCAAGTTTGCCATGGAAGCGTTGACCGATGCCTTGCGGTTGGAACTCTATCCGTGGGGTATCGACGTATCGATCATCGAGCCAGGGGCCATCGCCACGCCGATCTGGGACAAATCATTGAATAGCGCCTTGGATGTCGAGAAGGATATGCCCGCTGAGGGCAAGCGGCTGTATGACGAAGCCGCGCGTCGGGTGAGAGAGGCTGTTCAGGAGGCGGCACAGCGGGCCATTCCCGTCGATGCCGTCGTGCGGGCCGTTCTGCATGCGTTGACCGCGCCGCGGCCAAAAACACGTTATCTCGTCGGAACCGATGCGAAGATACGGGCCATCATGGCCAAGTGGTTGCCCGATCGGATGCAGGATTGGATATTGAAGAAGGTGCTGAAACTTCCGACTGGCGGGTAACGATCGCGTTGCACGCGGAACGAAGCTCAACCGACTAAGTCGGGATTGAGCCTGTTCAGAGACTTGATTGAGAGTGCCTTAATCTCGTTGTAGATAATCGTGCGGCCTGCCTGTCGAAGCCGGGAGAAAATCCCCTCGACGATGACCTGATCGCCCTCTTTCACTTCCACCTGACCAAGGCCGATGACTTTCACGGTTCCTGCCTCGTCTTTCAGCAGAAATCCATAGGCAGGCTGGCCTTGCCGGTTCGTAGCGAGCTGTACGTTCGTCACCTGGCCGGCGACGACCACTTCCTGACGGTCGTATTGATCGGGATGGGCAATGATGTCGGCCAGGTCAAGAAGACCGGCGGCGAAAACGGTTCCAGAAAGGAACGACAGGACAAATAGAAACGGGGCTGCGAGGAAAATATTACGGGGTGGGATCGTCAGCATGGATCAAATATAGCGTGAAATTCTTTTTTTGCAAGTGGGTTTCCCGCCGATAGTGGAAGCCGGTCGTTCCCGTCCAGGCTATTACCACTTGCCCCCGCCCATCAGGTCCGGATGCGGCTCGCCGAACATGCTCTTGAGCACGTGCTCTTGCATTTCGTTCGAGACGGGTTCCGCCGGTTTATTCTCCAGCAGCTGATCTTCATGTGCCTTCGGCGTGGCGCGGGCCAGTATGACCTCATCGAGCATCGCCGTTGACGTATCGAGATCATTCAGAACAGCCGCCAACCGCTGGAGACCGAAGAGGCTCCTGGTGATTTCGGAATGGACCGCATTGGAGCTGGCTCCCTGGACGAGCGTCAGCCAAAACTTCGTTTCGACATCTTCACTCAGGCCGCCCCAGGCCATGGTCGTCAACTTCTCGACCAGATTTGTTTCGGTGCGCTCCAGGCCGTCGTAGACCGACATGGACCGTTCAACGGGACGCGTGGCCAAGACGGCGAAGGTCTCTTTCCACAGATCGAGTGGAGCAGTCTGGGAGCCGGCAGCAGGAGCGCTGGATTGTATCGCGGCTTGAAGTGATTGGAGAAATTGCGCCATGTACTTGACCTTGCGTGCTGCCAGGCTTCCTGCCGGAAGCCCCCAGATATGGCAGACTTCATGGTCTTGGAGCGAACTAAAATCGGAGGTCCTGCGTTCGCGTTCGGCGAGGTCGAGCCGCTTGAGATATTTGTCCGCGAGCCGGATATGCGTCTGCATGTCGATGCCCAGCCGCTGTTGCTGGTACTCCTCGACCGTAATTTCGCGCGCCTCCCACCGCTGATCCAGGGCGCGAATTGCCGGTCTGGCCAGGGCGGTGCGTGCCTGCGACTTCAGTTGGTCGATTGTCTCAGGAGCCACGGCGAACTTTGTGGCCAACAATTCGGCTGCCCGATTCACCATGGACGTGCGCAGGGCCAATAGCTTGGTCAGGCAGTCACACTGGAGCGACATCCGCTCCCGTCTCAGTCGGACATGCCGAAGGTATTGGTCGCGCTTCTCAGTGACACTCCTGATCGCATCTTGCGTCAGAATATTGTGCGTGGGCTTGCTGCCTGCGACACAACGGGGATCGGGACGGTCGGCGGTCATATACTGAATCTCTTCTTCCGTCACGTTGAAATGCTGAAGCAGGATCAGACGTAACGTGATCCTCCCCTGAATCGGCATGTTGTTGATGACGGATTCAATGAGAGCCGGAGTCAACGGCGATGCGCTTGGTGCGACAGTGGTTACCATAGGTGGTCAGGCCGTTCCAGTTTTTTGGGTTTCGAGATAGACAGCGACGTATTCCCGAACTTGCTGCACCGTTCCAGTCGTATACAGCTCGCGCGGTATTTCCACACGCGTGAGTGTCGCGGGATCGACGCCCCGTTCTGCCGCATACTCTTCATCGATGTACAGGCTGACAGAGCCGTCGGAATGGCGTATGGCATAGAGCGCATCGTTATCGGACATGGTTCGTCTCTGCTGACTGCATCTACAGGTACCATAGGGGCGTTTCGGCTGTCAAAGCAGGGTGGCGGGGTGGAGGGCTGTTGGTCTCCTTTGCTCGCCCAACGCGCACAAAAGGTACATCGTATGTGAACACCGCGGGCAGTGCTCGCTGCATGCGCGCAGTAGGAGACCAGTCACCCCTCCATCCTTGGAGCAGTAATAGGCATGCTTGCAGGGATCATTTTAATAGAATGGTCCATGGGCGCAGTTGGAGCGATACTGGGTGCCATTCCCAAGAGCATTTGTGAGAATGATGCACGCAATGGGAGATCAAACAGCCCAAGCCCCTAGGGAAGAAACGAGCAAGCTCGGAAGGTCATTTCGACGGTTTTCCCAGCAGAATATGTCGGCGCCAGAGGACATAGATGGTCGAGAGGACAACGGCCACCAGCAGGGTGTTGCGGATGCGTCCTGGTCCGAAACAGGTCAGGTTCACCATCCCGTTGGTAAAACCGTAAGCAGCATAGATCAGATAGACGAAAAAGGCCCACCGGCTGAGTCTCACGAATCCGTATCCGACTGCAACATGGAGAGCCGGTGAGATGGCTTTGGTGAGAAAACCCGGCACGCCGCCCGGTTTGGTGCAATAGAAAGGGAGCAGATAGTCCAAGTTATTGAGGATAATGAACGTATCGTTAATGGCGCTGATCAGCAACAGAAGGCCGAGAAAACGGATGTCGTGGCCGCGCTGCCAAGCGGCGCGCAAGGTGCGCCGCCAAGAGGAGCTGTCGCCGCTAGGTCCGAGATACGCGTCGTAGCTTTGGAGCGCCCACCAAGGCAGGGTCAGCACCATAAAGAAGAAGACTTCCGCTGCACGCCCGGAGATACGGCCGAGGACTAAGCTGGCGATGACGAGAAGTACCGTACAGATACAGGCTGTCAGGGCCTGTACATAACGGCCTTGGAGCAGTTGTCCGGCGCCGGGAAGAACGACGGAGAGGAGCGCGGCGCGTACGTCGAACGCATCACTCATCATGACAAAGAAAAGGGCCTTCGATCAGATGACCGAAGGCCCTTGACCATCCTGCGAGGCTAAGCGGCTTAGCTTCGGGTTACCCGCCGAGCGTGTCCAGCGTCTCTTTCAGGCTGCCCCGAATACAGGTAAAAATCGGCGTATCGCGCAGGGTATAACGTGAGCCTTCGGTCTCGCGCAACGCCATCACCAAATCGAGGAAGTCCTCCGGCTTGTCGCTTTCGAACGCCACCACCCACTCCTGGTCGTCGAGCCCGAATGAATAGGTCGTGTTGAGCTTGACGGATGGGAAGCGGTGGCCCACTTCGATATGCTCGTCCATCATGCCCTGCCGCGCGGCTTTTGTCAGCAGGAACCATTCGCGGGTCTTCAGAAACGGATAGACGAAAATGTATTTGGCTTTGCCGGGGACAACGGTGAGCCGTTTGCTTTCCTGGCCTTCGTGGGTGTGATGATCCACGTAGATCGAGCGCTTTGTCATGGACAAATAGGAATAGGCTGTCGTGAGGTATTTGCCCAGGCCGGACGCGAGCATCTTGGAGCTCATCTGCTGGAAGAGCTCCAACTCGTAGCTGATGCGCCAGAGCAGGAAGTCGCAATCACCACGGATGCCGACGGTCGTATACGGGATGACCAGCACCTTTCCGGCATAGTCTTCGACGGCGCGAAGGAACTCTTGCTTGCCCTTCGTCCGCTCATCTTCCGGGAGGCGTCGCCAGGCCGGATCGAGCTTATAGAAAGCAAAGTTGACGTATTGGCGTCGCGGCGGTTGTTGCGCCGGCTGGGATTCGGGGCCTGGCATGAACTCCTCCGTATAATCTTGATCTTCACGTCAGAAAGGACTGATTTCTGTAACACTTCGTCTTTTGTTTTGTCAACGGGTGGTGAGCACTGCAGGCCGCTCGTTGACAGGCAAAAACCGATCTGCTACTGGCTTCGGTATGGAACGGGCATTCAAGCTAACAGCTATCATTAATGCGGCCGCATTGGCCGCATTGATGGGGGCGTCCGATACCTGGGCCATCGACGTCCAACCCTCTCAGGACCAGATCCGCGCCGCGCTTGACCGAGGCGCAGAAGCTGCCAAACAGCATACTTCCCCCGATTCCTTTTATACACGCTTCGGCGCGACGGATGAGTTGCATCCGAGCGGTTTTCTGGTGACCAAGCTGGCCGGATTATCGGTGATGGCCACCCACATGGCATTGCGCGGCTTGCAGCCGAGTGAGGCCGATGTGACCCAGGTCTTGGATGGCAAGACCATGCTCGTCAGTGCAACGATCTTTGGCAATATGCCGAACTTTGCCGTGGATAGTTATATGGTGTTCGATCAAGCCGGCAAAACGATCAAGCCTGTGACAGTGCGGTTCGACGGCCGGGCCAATCGGAGCGCCGCCTGGCCTGACGCTCCCCGGTTCAAGGCCAAAGTGGTGGCGTCGTTTGCCTATGGCGATTTCGATCCCATGGCTCCGACGACGATTACGATCTTTCCTGCCAACGGCGGCGAGGTGGCGTTCCCTGTCGATTTTTCTCAGATCAAGTAGCGAGCATATCTCTCCCCATGCGCCGAGCACGATCTTCCACTGTTCCACTGATCGCCGAAACGATCGCGATTGGTTCAGAGTTGCTCCTTGGCGGTCGGACCGACAGCAATTCGCTGTTCATCACGGAAGAGCTGAGTCAGCTTGGCATCGAAGTACGCTTCAAGTCGGTGGTGGGGGACGACCAGGCCGACATCGTCAATGTGCTAAAGACAGCAGTTGGCCGTGCCAAAGTGATCGTCATGACCGGCGGACTTGGGCCGACGGTGGACGATTGCACGCGGGAAGCCATTGCCCGGGCGGCCGGACGGAAACTGGCGAGACGGAAAGAAGCGTTTGAAGGTCTGCACGCGCGGTTGGCGCAGTGGGGACGGGTGCCGAACAAGGGACAACTGCGGCAGGCGTTGATTCCTACGGGCGCGACAGTGCTGCCGAATCCGGTCGGCTCTGCGCCGGGGTTTTGGTTGTCGTGGAAGGGCGCGACCCTAATCTCGTTGCCCGGTGTGCCGAGCGAAATGAAAGCGATGATACGAGAGAGTGTGACTTCACTACTCTCGTCTCATCTGGAAAGCCGCGGCGGCTCTGCACCACAGCCGATCAAACGCCTTCTCTTTCACACGTGGGGATTACCGGAAGCCGATGTGGATGTTCAATTGAAAGGACTTATTTCGAAACGAGTTCCTGTGGATGTTGGTTTGCTGGCATCCCCGATGGGCGTGTTGGTGTCACTGACGACGAATTCTCGAGCTCATGTCAAAGAAGAGGCGCTGGCCGCTCTGGCCCAGGAGGTTCGCAGTCGTCTGCGCGAATGGCTCTTCGCTGAAGGACAGGAATCGATGGAAGAAGTCGTCGGGCGGTTGCTGACAGACCAGAAACGTACCGTTGCGCTCGCGGAATCTTGCACCGGCGGGTTAATCGGTCATCGGCTGACGCAGGTGCCTGGATCGTCCGCTTATATGGACCGCGGAGTGATCTGTTACAGCAACAACGCCAAGATTGAATTGCTGGGTGTGCCGCCAGACCTGATTGAGAAACACGGGGCGGTCAGTGCTGAGGTCGCAGCCGCAATGGCGAAGGGCGTGCGTGAGCGTAGCGGCGTATCGGTCGGTTTGAGCGTGACCGGTATTGCGGGTCCTGGAGGGGGCACCGCCACAAAACCGGTGGGGCTGGTCTATATCGGACTCGATGACGAAGACGGCCAATCCATCACGAAAGAGCATCGCTTTCATGGCGATCGAACCATTATCAAACAGCGTTCGTCGCAGGCTGCGCTCGATATCCTGCGTCGTTGGTTGTTAGCACGTCGTCCATAAAGGCCGTTCAGCTTCGTTCTCGCATCGCTCAGACCCTCGACGTACCGAACTGAGTACGCCTCGGGCCTTCGCTCGCTGCGGCCTTGCTGGACGACCTTTCTGGACGACGTGGGGGAAGGAAAGCAAAGGCATGATCCGCGCTTTTCTCTCTGTTGAGCTGTCTGAACCTCTCCGCACGAATCTCGCAAACATCCATGTGGAATTGAAACAGCGACTGG
>CAMLHQ010000091.1 GCA_946479785.1 uncultured Nitrospira sp. | reverse complement strand
GATTGGTCTGGCGTGCGCGTTGGACGAGCAAGAAGGGCCGCCGCTCGGCATTATCGCTGCGAATACCAACGATAGCCTCTATTCTCGGTGAACGTCGGTCTCGGAGCCCCGCCGGGTTTTTCGAGTAGCAACACCTTGAAATCGATCAGGCCGAACCAGGCGGGGTCTGCCACGTCGTGATAATGCGTGCCTTGAAACTTGGGAAGCAGGTCACCGAGGGTCTGCTTGAGTTCGTTCTCCGTATAGGCGCGAACGGTGAACGGTTTATTGATCGCCTGGCAGAACCGCTGGATCGTGTAGGCGGCGCCGGTGCAGAGGACTTTTGTGTCCGGCTTTATCGTGAGGAACTGCGGCAAAGACAGATACTGCTCTTGAAAGCCTAGCCAGCGCACGGCTTGCCGTAGATGGCTGTATTGGACTTCATATTCTGTGTGGCCTGGCAGTTTGACCGACGCAGGCCAACCTTCTTCGACCCCGAATTCTGTGAGGAACGCCCGCCCGCCCGGTTTTAGCACGCGCCAGAGCTCAGCGACGAAGCGAAATGGGCCCAGGTTGAAGATGACGTCGTCCGGCAATTCGTTGCCGATCGGGAGGCGCACACGCCTGATCCAATCCAGCGCCTCCTGATGTTGGGCGGTGTCGCCGGTTCCCGACAACAGTTCGTTCTTCGTCAGTTTGACCGGCGTCATGTCGGCCATGTTTTCATTGTCGATGACGAGGTCGACCGAGTCGTTCTTGAAGGGCATCCATTCGCCATTGGCCTGTGCCCCGCTGCAAGGCCAGCCGCCGGATCTTGCGCGGGATACTTGCAGCTTCAGGAAGGGTTTGGTGATATCGACCGAGCAGTACTTGATGGTCTGTTTTTCAAAAGGCAACAGTTCCTTGCCGAGCTCGCGGGCGACGTAGCCGAGGCCGCCTCCCACTTCGACGATGACGTTCGGCTTCGGATTGAACCAGCCCAGTCGCCGCAGCTTTTGCATGAGCAGTCTGCCGTAGGTCAGGCCATTGAGGGCCTCGTTCGGCTCTCGGAATAGGTGCGAGACGGTGGTCTCGATCAAGTCAAAATGGCCGTCGTCCTCCGCACTATCCTTGAGTTCGTGCACATGAAAATCTTCCAGATGTTCTTCGCCTTCGAATCCTTCCTGCCCGGACCAGCCTTCACGAATTTGTTGAAGCAGCATATCCCATTTGGCCTTGTGGCGATGGCCGCCAGGAGGTTCGGCGCCGTAGTAACAGAGGGAAAAATTTGGAAGGGCCCAGCGCTCCAAGTGCCATTGTCCCGGCTGGCCGTCCGGCCCGCAGACTTTTGTTCCGTACTTTTCCAACAGTGCGCGGACGGTGGTATGGCCATTCATCGCCTTGAGCATCTCCAGGCCGGTGCGGTTCAATCTCACAATCGGGAGATTGTCATCGAGCGGGGCAAACCACCATTCATCAGAATGATGTTGGTAGGCGACCAGATCGGGAATATGCCAGGCCAGGAGATTGAGAGTGTCCCCTGTAAGAAGACGAGGCTCGTGAACAGCAACAGCCGGTTTCATGGTGGTCAATTCAGTCGTGAGCGCCGAAGCCTACACGAGGGTTGTTCTTTCCCGCAAGGCCTCGAGGAGGCTGTTGAAAACAGCCCTATTCTCATGCGCCCACCTTTCGGCGAACATTACCACCCAGCCTCCCACTGATTGCTGTGCAATCAATCCCCCGGGACGTGCCGTTTGCCACAGGTACGTTCTCGCAACGCTTGGCCCTTCAACGTACCGAACTGAGTGAGCCTCAGGGCCTCGCTTGCTGCGGCCTTGCATAGGGCTGTTTTGAACAGCCTCTATACAGGTTTGGCACTCACAGCTGACAAGGAAAGGTTATAAACGAGAAGGCAGTGGTGCTGCGTCGGTAACGATGATGATACCGTGCATGATGGGATGGATGCGGCAGAGGTACTGATATCGGCCTGGGGCTAGACCTGGGAGTGTGTAGGTATCGTTCGGCAGGACGATTCCCGAGTCGAATGCGCAGGGTTCGCCGTCTTCCAAACAGCCCAGGTGCGTAATGGTGTGTTCCGTCGGTGTGGGGTTTTCCCACCTGATCGGCGCACCAGTCGAGACTGTCGCCGATTTAGGCACGAAATAGGGTGATCCGCTATCGATAATAATGGCCGTGTAGGGTGGTGTGGCTGCAGTGGGCCACGCTGTCAGTACCCCAATGGCAAAGACTGCGATGATCGTTCGTATGTAAAGGGTGCTGTTCATTCGTGTCTTCAAACATAATCATTCTACCATGCCGGTCAACAGGGGAAGTACCCCCAAATTGGCCGGACCTTAGGCCTTGACCTTATGGGACGGATGTATGATTCTCACCTTTGTTTCACACTTCGGAAAGGGAGCGAAGCATGGACCAGTTATTCCACCGTCTGTGTCGAGTCGGCCCTATCATTATCTTGTTCTGGCTTCCTGGCGGCCCGCTTCAATACCCTTCGTGGGCCTTCACCTTAACCCTGCCCGTTTCAGGGGCCCAGTTGCGGTCGGGCGAGTCCGTCCCCGTGTCGGTGGAGGTGGGGAAAGACCTCAACCTACGAGCCATCCGCTACTATTGGTATCGGCTTGATGAGGAACCGTTAGCGTCACATCAGGCCTCACCGGCCGTTTTGACCGTCGCGGATGGTGGAGTGCCGTTCTCAGGAACAGTACAAATACCCAAGGAGGCGATTGGAACGATGCGGTTGCTGGCGGTCGGAGAAGTGACGCGAGGCCGTCTGGATAGTTACGAAGACTTCGACGAAGTGCTGGTCAGAGTAGAGCCGGCCGTGCCGTTGATGACAATTGAATTCGCGACAGAAAAACCTTGGCGGTTGAATACGATCGGAAAACTGGTCGAACTTCCGGTCCTGGGACAATTTCAGGATGGAGTCGTCCGTCCGCTCACGGGGCTGGATGCCGGAAGCCGCTTTCGCTCGTCCGAGGACGGGGTACTGTCGATCGATGCAGCAGGGGTGGCACAGGTCACGGGAAACGGCAAAGCGCAGGTGGTGGTTGAAAATCGGGGCAAGGTCGGAAGTCTGGATGTGGTGGTCGCTGCCGATCCGACTCCGAACCGCGCACCGATCGCACAAGTTGAGAACGAATTGCACGTCAAATCCGGAAGTCTTGTGGTGCTCGACGGGATGCGCAGCCGCGATCCTGACGGGGATCCTTTGCGGTATGAATGGAAGCAGATCCGTGGACATCGGGTGCCTTTGATCAATGTGAATGAAGTGAAAGCGAGTTTCATGGCCCCGAAGGTATCGGAGCCCAAGCGATATCAATTCATGTTGACCGTGACGGATATGGCAGGGCCGGATGTGGTGAAAGGAGCGGAGAGTCGTCCGGCCGCGATCACCGTGTGGGTCAGTCCGTGAGCAGGCGGACGAAAACGATTGACTCCTCGCGGGCTTAAGACCCAGAAGCCGCTTCGACGTTGGTCAGGTGAAGATCCTAGTGGGGCCCGTTGCAAGACTCCGTATGTTCATGCTAGATGGTGGCCGAAACAATCATCCACCTGTTTGTGGATGAGGAGGAGAGAATCGATGGCGAAGACGAAGAAGCGGCCGGCGAAGAAGCGATCCGCCAAGACAAAGGCCAAAGGATCTGTAAAAAAGGTGGCGAAGAAATCGGCGGCCAAGAAGCCGGCGAAGAAACAGGCGGCAGGCAAGGCGAAGGCCGCCCTTAAGAAAAAAGCCGGTGGGGGATCTACACCAGCGAGACCGGCACCTGAGAAGAAGGCCGGGCTCGATGAGGAGCCCAAGAAGACGACATTATCCAAGGCGGCTCCTGCCATTATGCCGAAGGAGCCCGATCTGGACGATGAAGAGATGGCTGACGAAGAGATCGACATCAGCAGCGAGGGCGAGATAGAAGAGGAGATGGAGGAAGAGCTCGCGCTTGATGATGATGAAGAAGACGTCGACTATCTCGAAAAATCCGACGACCTCATCGACGATTCTGACGACTATCGTCACTGATCGTCTTTGGCCTCAACGGGCGAAGCGGTCAGCAGCTTGCCAGCCTCAGCCCAAACGTTCATTCCTGCCTGCTGTCCTGCCAGGCTGAAGATGCCAAGGTTAGTTTCGTGAATCACTTTCTGTTTATCGCGGCACCATTACGTGAGCGGACTTCCGAAGAAAGCGCAGAACTGCAGCTTTCGCATCGGCTCTGGGGACTCTGCACGTCGCTGATTCGCACCAACTTGCAGAGCTATCTGGAACCGCGGTCGCGAGGCTTCGTCTATGTTTTGAAGGTCGGTCTTTGCGCTGAATTTACCATCGTGCCTCCGGCACAGGACTTTTCCATGTTGGACGAATTTCTAAAGGACGAGTTGCGAACCGAGGCGCGCTACGGGTTCGTGCGGATCGACGATATCAGACGATGGACCTGGTCGCCCCATGCGAGCCAGGCGTTATTGTTGCGGGTGCTCAATATTCCGGATCAGGCAGAGTTGACCCGGAGACTTGCCCTGGGCATGCACCGCCTCACACAAGAGGAGTACGAGGCCATTGAGAAGGGAATTGCCGAGGGAAGAGAGCAGGGCTAGGCTCTCTCAACATTCTGCCTAAATAGGACTGCCGGTCATAATCTGATACGCTTCATCGACCGTGTCGACTTCTTTGACGGTGATATTCAATTGGAAGCCGAGTTCGACCAGATTCCATTGAGCAGTGTGGACTTGTCCGCGCGGCACCAGTACCGTGTGATAACCCTCCCGCTTCGCCGCGCGGATCTTGTCCGGGATGCCGCCGACCCACCCGATATGGCCGTCCGGCTCAATTGTACCGGTTAATGCCGTGCCACGTTGAACGCGATCTCCCTTGAACATGGCAATGAATCCCACGGTCATGGCGGCTCCTGCGCTTGGGCCGTCACTGCCGGTCGGTCGGTAGGTGACGCCTTGGACGGACACTGTCCCGGTATGGGAGACGGAAGGCGTACGTTCTACGGCGTAATCGAAAGCTTGCGCCATTGATCCGAGATGGGATTTGCCGTACCGAACACCTCCGAGGATCCATTGAAGTTGAACAGGATTGGGATCGGACCTCCTGTCCCACCCCATCAACATGATTTCAAATGCGCCAAGATTGTTCTGACGGACAGCAGCCAGTATGGGTAATTCAATGTAATCGATCGCGTAGCTTGGAATGGAGGTTTGGGAAAAGAGTAAGAGAAGAAGTGCGACGAGTACGAGAATGTGTCTTAGCACGGCAATTCACCAATTCGTGGATATGGTCTCATTGCGTTTCTTACAATCCGGAGTTTACCAAATCAGCGTTATGGGTAAAGAAAGAGAGCATTTCCTGCCTTGCCTTGAATCCAGACATTCCGTATAAGGGCCGTCATGCTCAAACAGGTTCGAAGAGGAGTGTGGATCGGACTAGTTCTGCTCTGTGGGCCGCTGGTGGATTCAGCAGCGGCGGAGTGTCTGATCGATGGCAGTGCTCCCCAAAGCCTATTCAAAACCCATCTCAGTACAGGCTGTACGAAGACCGAACGGGAGTCTCGCGCCATCGATGCCGCGGCGGTCTTGGCAGCGTTGAGGCAAGGACAGGCTGTCGATCTTGAAGGAGTGGTGATTCGCGGCACGCTGGCGCTCGATACGTTGCCCGTCAGCTCCAATCCGCCACTGATTGACGGCGTCACCAGTCTGGAGGACAAAGAAGTCAGGGTGGTCGCCGGCGGGCTATCCATCGTGAATTCGGTTGTCCAAGGCACACTCGTACATCGGTCGCCTGAGGGCACACTGGTCTTCATCGGTCCCGTCACGTTCGCCGGGACGACGTTCGAGCAAATGGTCGATCTGTCGCGATCCGTCTTCACGCAGCCGGTGACATTGTCTGCGGCGGTTTTCTTGCGAGAAGGGTACTTTGTGCAAGGGCGGTTTCTTCGCGAGGTGACCGCCGAGAAAACAGCCTTCGGGCCTCACACGCGATTTCACCGGTCGCAGTTCCACGGGCCCGTGACGTTTCAGCAGTCGGGATTCAGCGGCTTGGCGGAATTTCTTGAAGTCCGGTTCGATCGCGATGCAAATCTCTCGCGCACCTATTTCAAGTTGGGGACCGGATTCTCCGGAAGTCAGTTCAACGGATTGGCGGACTTTTCCGAAGCCTTGTTTGATGGCGATGCATTTTTCACGTTCACACGGTTCGATGGCGATGCTTTTTTTCGCCGCGCCACGTTTCGCGCGACTGCGGATTTCGACGACGCCATGTTCAATGCTCGAGAAGATTTTTCCAAAGCTTTTTTTGAAAAGGGGCCGCAGTTTGCGAGAGCCAAGCGATCGGCTCAAAAGCCCGAGATACTCGGGATCGAGAATCCACAGATTCAATATGCCATTACTCTCTCCCTACTGTTGTTCAGCGCCGTTCTCATCGCCTACCTGATTCGATTCAGGTAATGAGCCCTCTCAACCACAACTAATAGTCCGGCTCTTGCTCAGGGTCCCCCAAAGGTGGTATAAAGCGCCTTGTGGATAACCAGTCTGACGGGACCGAACAGACCGAACTGCCTTATCAGGTCCGCATCGAGAATTTCGAGGGGCCTCTCGACCTTCTGCTGCACCTTATCAAGAAGAACGAGATCAATATTTACGACATTCCTATCGCAATGATCGCCCAGCAATATCTGGGCTATATCGACGCGATGAAGGATCTGAATCTCAACGTGGCGGGCGAGTTCCTCGTCATGGCGGCCACCTTGCTACAGATCAAATCAAAAATGCTGCTTCCAGTGGATGAGACCGCGGAGGATGAAGAAGACGGACCCGATCCGCGTGAGGAACTCGTCCGGCGGCTGCTGGAATACAAGACGTTCAAAGAAGCGGCGCGACAGCTGGATACGCAGGAGCGTATGTGGCGTGAGATCTACAGCCGACAGCCGGTGCCTGAAGAAGAAACCGCAGAATCAGACGAGGCGCTGCTCGACAATATTGGATTGTTCGATCTTGTCGACGCGTTGCAGGGAATTCTGAACCGCAACCCCGGCAAAAAACTGCTGGAAATTATTCCCGATAATTTGACCGTTCGTGACCGGATGAACGTAATTTTAGAAGCGCTGGAAGAGCAGGAATCGATCGCCTTCGAGGCGTTGTTTGAATCTTCCTGCCATCGAATGGTGATTATCGTGACGTTTTTGGCGCTGCTGGAACTCATCCGACTGCGAACGATCCGCGTCTACCAAGCGGAAGGTTTTGGACCGATCTTGCTGTCGCGTGCTTTTTCACTGGTGCCGGATCCGGCAGAATTGGATGACTCGGAATGGAGGTAAGCATGAGCTCGACGGAGCTGCAAGAGACAAGCGTAGCACAAGGACTGGACCGGACGGCAACCGAGGGAAATCATGCGACGGACCAGGATCTGAATGGGAACGGCGCTGTGCCGGTTCAGGCACAAGATGATGCGCTACAGGGACGAGAGCTGGTTGCGGTTCTTGAAGCGCTCCTGTTTGTATCGGCCGAGCCTCTATCCCTGGCACGGCTGGCGACCGTCATCGGAGCAGTCTCGAAATCGGAAGTCGAACAGTCGCTCAACTTATTTTCTCAGCAGCTTGCCCAGGATGGCCGCGGCATCCAGCTGGTCAAGCTGGCCGGCGGCTATCGCCTCGTGACTAAGCCGGACTATGCCCCCTGGCTGAAGCGATTGGACAAGGCCAAGGCCGTGCAAAAACTGTCTCGCTCCGCGCTCGAATCACTGGCCATCATTGCCTATAAGCAGCCGCTCGTGCGGGCTGAAATCGAAGAGATTCGCGGCGTCGAAACGTCCGGTGTGTTGCGGACGCTGTTAGAACGAAAATTAGTCCGCATCGTCGGGCGCAAGGAAGTGCCGGGCCGTCCGATCATGTATGGCACCACCAAATTCTTCCTCGAACATTTTGGGCTCCAGGACATCGCACAGCTTCCGCCGCTGCGCGAATTCAAAGAACTCGGTGAGGCTGAGCAAGCGCTTCTACCGATCGAGGATTGCACGGTGGTCGAGGAGCCAGCTACCATGGATACCGAGTCTCAAACATTCATCGACTCGCCGGTGCTGGCTGCCGATGAGGGCGATACTCTGCTGGTGTCATAAGACAACTGCAGTCACCCCATACTTCTTCCTAGCCCGTCTCCATTGTGGGTTCTACTGCGTCCATGGAGCGAGCACCGCCCGTAATCGCTAATGTTCAATTGTTCTTGGTGCGCGCTCCGGGAGCAAGGAACCAACATGGAAACGGGTATCACCGTGCCTTGACTCTCTTTCCGCCCCTTTGTTAGACTCCCCAATCCCGATCTAAGTCATTGAAAGACGCTAGGTTCTTGGTTGTCACCTATTGAGTAACAAGAGGCACCACCTATGATCAAAGCATGGCTGTTGGACGAGATGTTCCGGTTCGATCGTGCATCGTTGACCGTCGAAGGGACGCAAGGCGAATGGGGCGCCGGCGATTCGATCGCCGAGGAAGAAGAACTGCCCCCGGCTCCTGCCAACGTCGCAGCCAAATGCGGAAATGGTCGAATCACCGTTACATGGGACCCGGTTCCGGATGCCATGTACTACAACCTCTACTTCCAGACGACCAAGGGCGTCCAAATCAAGTTTTCAGAACTGACCAGACCGATCGCGGGCCCCGACGATTTCAAAGCCGTCATCGGCGTGAAAAAAGATAAAGCCACCTGCCTCGAAGGAGCGCAGTCTCCGTACGTTCACGACGATCTGGCGAATGGGACGTGTTACCACTATGTCGTCACGGTCGTGACCCCGAAGGGGGAAAGTCTCGAATCCCAAGAAGTCATGACGATTCCGTCGCCGTATCTTTTGACGACGTGCATCGGCCAAGAGGGTGTCGACGAAGGGGAGTTCAGCTCGCCGACCGGGATTGCGCTGGATAAGGATGGCAATCTCTACGTAGCCGACACCGACAATCATTCGATCCAAAAATTTGACAAGAAGGGACAATTCGTCGCCCGTTGGGGCGGCGAGCCGTCCTCACAAGAAGGCAATTTCTATTACCCGCGGGGTTTGGCGGTGGGGGTGAACGATACGTTATATGTCGCCGACAGCGGCAACAACCGTGTGCAGAAATTCGATCTCGACGGCAATGTCATGCAGGCCTGGGGAAAATTCGGCTTTGCCTGGCGCGGCGCCGATATGGGGAAGTTCGATGTGCCCTGGGGATTAGCCACGGATCACGAAGGCAATCTCTACGTATCCGATACCAGCAACTCGCGCATTCAAAAGTTCAAAGCCGATGGCACACCGCTCTTGAAGTGGGGACGCGACGGAAGTTTCGATGGCGCATTCTTTTTCCCGCGCGGCGTGGCGGTCGATTTTGTCGGCAACATCTATGTAGCCGATGAAGGCAACAACCGTGTCCAAAAATTCGATGCGCGCGGCAGCTTCTTGACGAAGTGGGGCCGTGAAGGCGCGGGTCCCGGTCAATTCAAGGCGCCCTGGGGTATTGCCTGCGACGCCTTGGGCAACGTGTACGTCGTCGATACCGGCAACCACCGCATTCAGAAATTCGACGGGAACGGAACCTTCCTGTGCGCCTGGGGTAATCGCGGCAAGGCGGAAGGCCAGCTGAACTTCCCGTACGGCATTACGGTCGATAAAGAAGGCTGCGTCTACGTCGTCGACAGCGGCAACAACCGCGTCTTGAAATATGTGCCGACGGACGAGGAGATCAATCGGGGCAAGGAAGAAAAGCCGAAGTCGCAAGGGGCGAACGCCACCCCGCCTCCGAATAACGTGGCGGTGAAAGCCGGCGATACGGAAACCTTCCTCAGCTGGTTGGAGGTGCCGGGGGCGATCTCGTATAACCTCTACTTCAACACATCGCCCGCATTGACGAGCCAAAGCGGAACGAAGATTGAAGGTGTGACGAATCCCTTTACCCATAGCGGCTTGACGAACGACACGCCCTATTACTATGCCGTGTCGGCGGTATTCGAGGGCGACGTCGAAAGCGAATTATCGGCCGTCGTGACGGCGACGCCGGTGCTCATCGACATTACGGCACCGCAGAATTCCTATGCCGTCATGAATCACGGCGCGTTCATGACGAATTCGCCTGAAGTGGTCGTCACGATTTCGGCCAACGACATCGACACGGGCGTCGGCGCCTATTACGTGTCAGAAGCGCCCATGACGCCGATGGCCGGGTCGCCAGGCTGGGTCGAGGTGACACCGGCGCTGAAGTTCGGCGCGACGATTCCCTTCATCCTTTCTCCCGGCGACGGCCAGAAAACGATTTTTGTCTGGTTCAAAGATGTCGGCGGGAACGTGTCCACGCCGGCGAGTGCCACCATTCTGGTCAACACATCGGGCTATCTCTGCGTGTCGAAGTGGGGACGATCCGGCCGCGGCGCGTCGCTGTTGCACGGCGGCGAGTTCATGGCGCCGATCTACGGTCTCTGTGTGGACCAGCAAGGCTCGATGTTCGTCGTCGATAACGGCAACAACCGGATCCAAAAGTTCGACAATGCCGGCAACTTCATCATTTTGTGGGGAAACTTCGGCTCGGCTAACGCCAACTTCCACAATCCGACCGGCATCGCGTGCGACGGCAAGGGTGACGTGTGGGTGGTCGACACGAACAACCATCGCGTCCAAAAGTTCGACGGCAAACTGGGCGGGTACCTCATGAAGTTCGGCTCGCGCGGCAACGGCGAAGGGCAGTTCAACTCGCCCTGGGGCATCGCCGTGGATCGCGTGCGCGGGTACGTCTATGTGGTCGATAGCGCCAACTTCCGCGTGCAGAAGTTCGACATGACCGGCGAGTTCATCATGTCCTGGGGCAGCTTCGGTAACGGCGACGGCCAATTTTATTTCCCCCGTGGCATCGCCGTCGATCAGTCGGACGGCGCCGTCTATGTCGTGGATATGGGTAACCATCGTGTCCAGAAATTCGATACGAGCACGAATGTGTTGCCGCAATTGCTGACCAAGTGGGGCGGCAGTTCGGAGGCGGGTCACGCGAGCAGTCCGTTGTCGCAGGAAGCCGGCCAGTTGCGATCGCCATGGGGAATCGCTCTCGACAGCGCGGGCGACGTGTACGTCACGGACACCGGCAACCATCGAGTCGAAAAGTTCGACAAGGAAGGCAATTTCATCACCCAGTGGGGTGGATACGGCAACGGCGACGGTCAATTCAATTTCCCCTACGGTATCTCAGTGGATGCCAAGGGCAGCGTGTTCGTCGTCGACAGTGGGAACACCCGCGTGCAGCAGTTTATGCCGGCCGACGAAGGCGGCGAGCGGCTGCAGGAAGAAGCTGAAGCCGCGGCTGAGATTGAAAAGGCGCAATCCACGAACTCATAACGCGTCTCTGATCACGCGTGACAAGGAGTCGTATCCGATGTTGGAGAAAGAGCCACGCCTCGGACTCACCTACGACGACGTGGTGCTCGTGCCGGCGAAATCCTCCGTTCTGCCCAGCGAAGTCGATCTCCGCACGCAGCTGACGCGGAACATCCAGATCAATATTCCTATCATCAGTTCGGCCATGGACACCGTGACCGAGTCCCGCTTGGCCATCGCTATGGCGCGCGAGGGTGGGCTGGGGATCATCCATCGCGTGCTTGCGCCGGTGGATCAAGCGGCCGAAGTGGACCGGGTGAAAAAGTCCGAGAGCGGAATGATTCTCGATCCCGTCACGATTTCGCCGGATGAAACGATCCGCGACGCCCACCAATTGATGGCTAAGTACCGCATCTCCGGCATCCCCGTCACGAAGAGCGGGAAGCTCGTCGGGATTCTGACCAATCGGGACCTTCGGTTCGAAACGCGGTTGGATCTCAAAGTCTCGCAAGTGATGAAGCGCGACAGGCTGATCACGGCGCCTGAAGGGACCAGTTTGGAAAAAGCGCGCGAGATTTTGCACGAGCATCGCATCGAAAAGTTACCGGTCGTGAACAAGCATGGTGAACTCAAGGGCCTGATCACCATTAAGGACATCGAAAAACGGATCAAGTATCCGAACGCCTGCAAAGATGCCCACGGGCGGCTCCGCGTCGGCGCGGCCGTCGGGGTCGGTCCGGATACTGAAGATCGGGTCGCGCAGCTGAAAAAAGCCGGCGTCGACCTCGTTGTGGTAGACACGGCACACGGCCACTCACAGGCGGTGATCGATACGGTCAAGATGATCAAAAAACAGCATCCGAATTTGGACTTGATCGCGGGGAACATTGCGACGGCGGAGGCGG
>CAMLHQ010000090.1 GCA_946479785.1 uncultured Nitrospira sp. | reverse complement strand
CCACGAGGATTGCGACGGTAAAGGTCGAATAAGCCGCCCTATCAGGGTCCGCGGTTTGCATCATGACATCCGGCCGAGATCCTCTTGGAACGAACACAGAGTGTTCTGATTCCAACTATCCTCCTGAAGGCAGGATTTGGATGGTCTTGCGAGTCCCGCGTGGGGTAGAGGGTTTTGAGGTTCGAAGGATCGAAGAGGGAAGATCGCTTTGGCCCATAGAATGTTCGTAACGAAGCCCCGGGTTGGCACTGTTGAATGGGATCGAGAGTGTGTTCCGCACGTCGGATTCCAGCCAGTCACGACAGGAGACGAGTTGTTCGCTCGAGAGGTCGTCCGTGTAAACGAATGCGGTGTAGTTTCCCGGTGCGCCTTTATAGTACTCGGCGACCTGTCGGTAATCGACCTCGACGCTGTGGAGCCGGTCCCGGGTCTTCGGGCATGTATAGGTCCAAATGCCGGGCGATGTTTCCACGGCTTCATCGAAATAGGGCGTGCCCGGATAAGTCGTGATGACCGTGGCGTCGAAGTCGTGCGGGCGGACTTCGACAAGCCAGTCGCGCGTGGCACGTATTGTTTCCTCGGATTCGCCGGGATGGCCCAGCGACATCAAGGCCTTTACTTTCAAGTTGTGCCGTCGGGCGATTTCCATGCAGCGGGAGTTATCGTCGCGGGTGGCTTTCTTTTGGATGTTGTCGAGTATCCGGGGATGGCCCGACTCGAAACCCACCAGGATCCAGCGAAAGCCGGCCTCATACATGGCCGCGGCCTGTTCATCGGTAAAAAGTTCCGCCTTGATGAAACCGCGGAGGCGAAATTCAACGCCAAGCTGGCGTTGAGTGCTGGCAATCAGGCTCATCAACGAGACGATTTTGGGGTTCACGTTTAACTCGTCGTCGTACAACATGAAGCCCTTCACGCCGTAAGTATGGTGGAGGTGCACCATTTCCTGGACAATATTTTCCGAGGAACGCGTGCGGACTCGGCGAAGGAAGGGGCTCATTCTTCCTCCGCAAAACCCGCAGCCGAAGGGGCAACCGAGTTGCGCAATCAAAGAGAGCGCCCGAGTCCCCTCAATACTGTATTGATAGGTTGAGACATCAACCAGGTGGCGTGCCGGAAATGGCATCTGCTCAAGGGAGGCATTCGTGAGGAACAACTGTGATTTCGGGTCGTCGCCATCCACAATGCGCGGAGGAGTGTTCTGCAAGGCTTCGAATATCGCTGTTTCTCCGTCTCCCGTGACGAGGACGTCGAACATGGCAGTGAGTTGCTTGACCGCTCTCGATGCACGCCCGAGCACGCTTCGTTTGCGCTCGTGTTTGGCAGCGGCATGGACAAGTGTCACATGCGGGCCCCCGAGGATAATTCTTGCTGACGGACGCAGGCGCCGGATTGTCGCGTGAATGTTTGTCGTGGCCGGCATTTGAGGAGTTGTGGCCGTGATGCCGAAGCAGTCAACCTGACTGCGTTCAAGATGAGCAGCGAGCGCCTCTTCGTAATTCTTGACCCCGGACAAATCCAACAAGTCGACGGTGACGCCTTCCTGTTCCAACACTGCGGCCACCTTCAAGATGCCCAGAGACATGAATACCCTCTCGTCGAGGAGAAAGAGAGACGGAGGAATGATGAGGCATATATGACTAATCATGTTACTCCGTCCTCAGAGCATCCCGGTCTTCCAAGGCTCAGATGCAGATGTAGGGGGTTTTCTGCCGACGATAAGGAGATTCTTCCCAATAGGGGCCCCGAAGAAATGTTCAGTCCGGCTCATGATTGGTACGACGAACCGGTCATACATCTTTACCAACTGTGGATTGAACGAGCAGGATCCTCCAAGGACGTTGATGACGTACCACGGTATGATTCCCGCGGTATCCATGTATTGCAGTCTCGCGATGATAAAGCCTGCATCGCTGAACAGAGAGGCTAAATCGTTTTTCCTGTATCGCCTGAAATGTCCGACCTGCTTGTCGAAAGCGCTATAGAGAGAAGGGAGCGCTGGGGAAAAGACGATCAGCGCGCCGCCGGGAAGCAGAGACGTATATATGCTTTTGATGAGATCGACATCGTTTTGAATGTGTTCGAGCACGTTGATCAGAACGGCTGAGTCATAGGCGTGTGGCTTTGATAGGAAATATCCGTCCGTAAGCCGCAGGCGGTTGGCCCGTAACAACGGTCCCTGTTGTGTTGAATATTTCTGGTTGAGTTGCGCGAACAGTGTCTTCGACGGCTCGAAAATTTCAAGGGTGGAATTTTGTCGATTCGCTACATGGTGGCGGATCAACAGGTCGGAGAAGGTTCCCAGTCCACCTCCGATTTCTGTCAATTGATCGCCGAGAAACGGCTGAACTGCTCGAAAGATCCAGGCGTGATAGTTAACCAACAGTTGCGCCGTGGACAATTCGTGAGAGAGAGCCTCTCCTGTATCGACAGGTTCCTGTAAAACAGAGGATCCCATGCCTACGCCACTGCCTTCTCGCTCTGCTGGACAGCGGGGTTGGCTACTGGGAGCACGCGCCATTTCACAATGGTCCAGAGCATGATGAGGCCATGCCGCCATGTGATTTTCTTTCCGTTCTCATATGACCGAGGTTGATAGCGAATAGGCACCTCTGAAACTCGGACGCGTTTACGAAATATTTTGCACATCAATTCGTTGTCGAACTCAAATCCATTTGCCTCAATCTCGGTTTGCGTGAGGAGTGAGCGTGAGAAAGCCTTGTAACATCCCTCATAGTCGGTGAAAGATTGGTTATAGAGCAGATTGGTGATTGCCACGATCGTTTTGTTCCCGAGATAATGAACGAAGTACGGAGAACGATTCTTTCCCCAAAATACCAACCGGTTAATGAGAAACCTGGAGCCCATCACGGCGTCGGCGATTCCAGACACGATTGGTTGAATAACGGCGTTATAGTCTTGAGGGTCGTATTCAAGGTCGGCATCTTGGATCAGCACAATGTCTCCAGTGGCTGAGGCGATGCCTGTCTTCACGGCACCGCCCTTCCCCTTGTTTTTTTCATGCCTGATGACCCGGACGCCCGTGATGGTTCCGGCTATGGACGCTGTTCGATCAGCCGAGGCGTCGTCAATGACAAGTATTTCCTTCTGAATTCCAATTAGTTGAACGGCCTTTACGCGCCGTAAGACTTCCGCAATGCTGAATTCCTCGTTGTAGGCAGGAATAACGATCGAAAGTTTCATTGGAAGCTGCACTCCATTATGGGGATTCTGTATCTTCTGCGAGCATTGCGTGGAGAGATCGAATTGTCAATCAAATCACACCTTTGCTGGAGACGCAGAAGGTCACCAGAAAGCTTGTGAGATGGGCTGATTAATGATGAACGGTCGACCGGAGGCGTTCAGGGAGGACGGGATAGCTGGCCATTCCCAAGCCGGAGTTTCCCGTCGATAGGTCGGTGGCGACGACTCGTAATGCGATTCCATTTGGAGTGTCTTTGTCTAGCGGAACGAAGAATGGTGCGTCGAAGGTGCCAGTGTCATGAGAGTAAAACATCTGAAGGCGTTCGACGACGAGGTCGCCGACCAGGAGTTCTCCGTAGATTCGAATTTTCCGTGAATCCCAATCCCCATGCGGACGGACCGACGTGCCGGAGAGGGTCCGAAGAGAAGCCCGTAATTTCACATCATCCTTCGCACTAAGAGGCTCACCTGGTTTGGGATGTTCGATTTGAACGATGTAGCCATTGAGGTGGAGCACGATGCCATCGGCGGTGAGATCTTGGCCTGGAACGAGCATGACGGTCTTTGCGGTTCGTCGCATGGAAGAGGGATAGGCGAGGGGGCCTTCCGCTGCCACTTCCACCAGAGTCGGCCGGCGAAGGTCCAAGGTTGTTGTGAAGCTTGCGGCGGGACGTGAACTATAGACCGGTTCCTCCATGAGGTGCGGAGTGCGCATGATTTGATTCTGATCACCGGCCTCCCCCTGTTGAATACCGGTGGCGAGGACCTGTTTGGTTTCGACGTCGGTGATCGAGACGCGTGCACCGCCGACGTCCCGCCCTAAGACCATCGCCCCTTGAGCGACGACTCGCACAATGATGGTTGTCAATTTGGCATCGTTCAAATGCGGATCAGGAGGCGGTTCGCCTTCGGCAGGGATTGCTGAACAGGGAAGAGGAACGAGAAGAGCCAGAAGCCACGCACAGGAGATGTGGGAGAGCAACCTCATTTGACTTTGGTGCCGGGATCGACTTCTTCGAGAATGGTGGCCAGCCCTCGCACTTCGCTGTCGCCGGCAGCCAGCACCATTCCCTGCGATTCGATACCCATGAGTTTGGCCGGTTTCAAATTGGCGACGACTATGATCGTTTTACCGATCAGTGATTCCGGTTCGTACTTCTTGCCGATGCCGGCCACGATTTGGCGTTGCTCGGTTCCTATGGACACTTGCAATTTGAGCAGCTTCTCCGACTTCGGTACGCGCTCCGCCGCGAGCACCTTGGCGGTCTTGAGCTGAATCTTCATGAACTCATCGATTGTGATCTGCGCCGGCACGGCTGGCGTTGAAACCTGAGGTGCGGCGGCAGCTGGCGCTGGCGCAGCGGTTGCGGGTTGCGATGGAGTGGGTGCGTCGCTCACGGTTTTGGCTCCTTGCGATACTGAGAGGTTTGCTGCATGTCCAGTAATTGGCAGTACGCCAGCTTGGGCTTGTATGCGGGGGAACAAAGCATCAGCTTTGTGAACCTTGGTTCCAGAAGGAAGTCTGTACCACTGCCTGTCTTCAAATGAAATGGGAGTTGAAAAATCTAAATTTATCCCCAATTGTCGGCTTATCGCTTCGGCTGTACCGGGCATGAACGGATAGATGGCAATCGCTAAAAGGCGGAGAGAGTCCGCTGCTCTGTATAAGACTCTGTCCAAGAGTGTCTTCTTACTTGGGTCTTTTGCCAGAGCCCAGGGAGCATGAGCTTCTAGATATAGATCAGCAGCGCGTACTAATTGCCAGATTTGTTCGAGCGCTCGACTAAAAGCCATTTTCTCAATGTCCGAGTCTGCCAAACTGAATGCCTCCACCCCAGCAACAGTAAGCTTTTCCTCAATATCGGTATCAAGCGAGGGAGGAATCTCTGGAATTATTCCTGCAGCAGATCGCTCGATCAGGGTTAATGTTCTGCTCAATAAATTTCCAAGCCCGTTTGCCAGGTCACTATTAATGCGAGCAACCAAGGCCGTTTCCGAAAAATCTCCATCCTGTCCAAAAGGCACTTCGCGGAGGAGGAAGTACCGAAAGGCATAGACGCCGTATTTATCTGCCATCGCATACGGATCAACAACATTCCCGCGGCTCTTGGACATCTTCTCGCCATCTACCGTCCACCACCCATGAGCAAAGATTGTTTCAGGCAGGGGGAGGTTCAAGGCCATGAGCATCGTCGACCAATAGACAGCGTGAGTTGTGAGGATATCTTTCCCGACGAGATGCAGTGAGGCGGGCCAATAGCGGTCAACGGAAGGAGACGGGAGTTTGTATTCCAGGGCCGACAGGTAGTTTACCAGTGCGTCGAACCAGACGTAGGTGACGTAGTCCTTATCGAACGGGAGTTCGATGCCCCATGAGAGCCTGGACTTGGGTCGTGAAATAGACAGGTCGCCGAGCTTCTGCGTCTGGAGAAATCCCAGGACTTCGTTCCGGCGCGATTCGGGGCGGATAAAGTCTTCATGGCTTTTGATGTATTCGATCAGGCGGTCTTGATACTGCCCCATCTTGAAAAAGTAGTTGTGCTCACTGAGCCGTTCGACAGGGCGTTTACAATCAGGACAGAGGCCGTCGGCGACGTCTTTCTCAGTCCAAAACCGCTCATCGAATGTGCAATACCATCCGGTATAAGAGTCTTGATAAATCAGCCCTTTGTCGAATAACTCCTGAAGATATCGTTGAACGATATTTTTATGCTGATCGTCCGTCGTTCGGATAAAGGCATCATTCGAAATATTCAGGCGTTTCCACAGCTGCTGAAACTGAGGGGCCAGTTTGTCGCAGTGGGCTTGCGGATCGACACCTGCCTTTGCCGCAGCCTGCTGAACTTTTTGTCCATGCTCGTCGAGGCCCGTGAGGAAAAGGACGTCGCGTCCGCGAAGGCGCCAATAGCGAGCCAGTACATCTGCAGCAATAGTGGTGTAAGCGTGGCCGATGTGCGGCACGTCGTTGACGTAGTAGATCGGCGTGGTGATGTAGAAGGTGTTCTGGTCGTGCATGGTCCGGCCTCAAAAGATAACAGGTTGGAAACAGGGAAAGCTAGGCTGGGACCGCGGAAGAGGAGGTAGTGACCGCTTCGCGCAGACGAAGCAGGATATTCTCCAGGGCCATGTGGAGATTGAGGTGCCGTGTGGCTTGTTGTTCGGTTTTCTCGATGTCCTGCAACAGATCAAGGAGCGAATCGGTGTCAGCCTGGCGGGCGTAGGCCTCCAAAGTTTGAAGGGATTCCAGGTAGAGCAATTGATCGCGATCGGCTCCGATCTGAATGATGAGGAGGTCTCTGATCCAGCGGGCCAGCCAGGAAAGCATTTCCGCGGCGCGATCCGCCTTGGCGAGCGATTCTGCAGCAGTCAACACGTTCGTCACCGATCGCAAGAAATGGGGGCTGACGAGGTCGAGCAATTCCTGTTGCTGACAGCGCACGCTCTTGAGGTCGGTTGACAAGGCTTCACCGAGTCGGCCCTCGCTGATCATGGCTAAGAGTCGGGCGTCGGCCGGAGGCATTTCTCGTTTGAGAATCACTGCGGCCTCGACGTCCGTCCGCGCCGGCGTGGCAAAGCGGAGGGATTGGCAGCGCGAACGGATGGTAGCGGGAAGGGCGGCAGGCCGACTCGTAATGAGGAGGAAAAGGCTGTGGTCGGGCGGTTCTTCGAGCGTTTTGAGTAAGGCATTGGCTGCTCCGATGGTCATGCGATCGGCTTCGTCGATCAGGCAGATCTTCCGTTCGCCGATGAGAGGGCGATACATGATCTGCTGTTCAATTTCACGCACCTGCTCGATCTTGATTTGCGGTGTTGCCAGTTCGCGATCAGGCTCAATGACGAAGTAATCCGGATGAGTGCGGGCTTCGATCTGTTGGCACGACCGGCAGGAACCGCAGGCGTCGAGCCTGTTGTTCGATGGACCGCGCTCACAATTCAGGGCCTGTGCGAAGCAAATAGCCGTCGTTCGTTTGCCGATTGCGGCTTCGCCGTGAAAGAGGTAGGCATGCGCAAGGCGTTGCCGGGCGACGGCTGTTTGCAGCGAAGCAATGGTTGATTGATGTCCGATGATGCTCTGAAATGGCATGTTATCTTGCGCCTGGTTTACGGTGTCGTGTGCGCAGCCAGCCTAACACAACGGCCTCAATCTCCGCGCGCACCGTTTCCTCGGGTCGATCGGAATTAATGACTGTGATTCGACGGGGTGATTGCGCGGCAAGTTTCAAGAATCCCTTTCGCACCAAACGGTGAAACCGTTCCGATTCGCGATCCAATCTGTTTTGTTTCCCCCGAGCCTTCCGTCTCCTGGACAAACCGACGTTCACGGGGACGTCGAGCAGCAATGTCAGATCGGGGCTGCATCCATTTGTCGCCATCGCGTTGGCCCTTCGTAGCCATGCGAGATCGAGACCGCGGGCGAACCCCTGATACGCGAATGTGGAATCGGAGAAGCGATCGCAAAGCACGATCGCGCCGCGTTGAAGCGCGGGCTCGATGACCTGCGTCACGTGCTGACTCCGAGCGGCGAGAATCAACAAGGATTCGGCTACGGGTGTAATCGGTTCCTGCGATGATGAGAGCAGAAGAATCTGGCGAATCGCTTCGGCCACGACTGTTCCGCCGGGCTCTCTCGTTTGGGCGACGCTGTATCCTGAATGGCGGAGAGCTGTGGCCAGGTAGCGGATCTGAGTACTTTTGCCGCTGCCCTCCGGACCCTCAAGGGTGATAAAATGCCCTCGAACATACCGCGTCTTGGTTGTTCTTTCCATGGATCTCCTCGGACGGGGAAAAACGGGCGGGATAGTAGTCCAAGTTATTGAAAATAGCAAGAAAACGCTTGCGACGCCCTCGTAAATCTCTGTATGATGAACGCCTATCTCCGTCCACCATTATTTATGTTGAAAGCCTCGCTAAAACGCTACTTTCTGACCGGTCTGCTCGTCATCACCCCGATCTGGGGCACATTTCTGATTTTGAAGACCCTCTTCGTCGCGGTAGACAGCATTCTTGGAGATCTCCTGGCGCAGTTGGTTCCGGATCATTATGTGCCGGGGTTGGGCATCGTCACTTTGATCTTATTGGTGTTCATGACCGGCCTCTTTGCGGCGAACTTCATGGGCAAGCAGATCGTAAAACTCTGGGAAGGCTTGCTCAATCGAGTACCGCTGGTCCGAGGAATCTACTCAACGCTGAAATCCATGATGGACATTCTGTCGTTCTCGGAGAGCGGGTCTTACCATCGTGTCGTGCTGATCCAGTTTCCCAAAAATGGGCACTATTGTTTTGCGTTCGTGACGGGCGTGACGAGGGGCGATATGCAGGACTTGGCACAGGAACCGCTCGTGCATGTCTACGTGCCGACGTCGCCGAATCCCACTTCGGGGTATTTTCTCCTCGTGCCGGAGCGTGAAGTGACCGCGGTCAATATCAGCGTGGAAGAAGCGATGAAGTTGATTGTGTCTGGCGGACTCTATTCACCCACGCCGTCACTCGGATCAGCTGTGGTCGCCGATCCCAAGTGGGGCGCAGTCAAGCAACCGGAAGCCGGAGTGCCGATCGGATGAGCCGGCTCACAGAACATGGCTCCGTCCAGAGCTACGTGAGCAGGGCTGAACAAGCAGACGTTCCACTGCCCGGTCTGGCTGTCGTCGTCATGGCTGCCGGGTTAGGGAAGCGAATGCAATCGAAGCATGCCAAGGTGCTGCAGCCCGTCGCGGGGCGGGCGATGGTGCTCTATTCGGTCGAGCTGGGATTGCGCGTGGCGGGCGATCGCATTGCTGTGGTTGTCGGCCATCAGGCTGAACGAGTCGGTCAAGTGATCAAAGCGGCGACAGCTGGAAACAACGGTCAAAGACCGGTTTCGATTGTGGAACAACGGGAATTGTTGGGAACCGGACATGCGGTGTTGCAAACGCGACCCCTGTTCACAGGATCCGGCCGGGTCATGCCGAAGCAGTTCTTAATTCTCAACGGTGACACGCCGTTGTTGCAGGAAGCGACGATCCGTCAATTGCTGCTCGTGCATCAAAAGGAACAGGCCGCTGTGACGATTCTCACGGCCATTCTTGGTGATGCAAGCGGGTATGGAAGGGTGGTTCGACAACCGTCGTCGGGAAATCGTGTGTTTCGCATCGTAGAAGATCGCGATGCCGATGCGAAGGAGAAATCGATCCGGGAGATCAATGTCGGGACTTATGTCGTCGATGGTGACTTTCTGTTTTCTGCACTGGAAAAGCTCCGGCCGAGCAATGCGCAGGGAGAGTACTACCTGACGGACATCGTCCAAGCGGCCGTTAAGCAGGATCGTCCCGTCGCGGCTGTCGTGCTCGATGATCCCCACGAAGGTTTGGGTGTGAATACTCGCAGACAGTTGGCCGAGGCCGAGCAGACGATCCGCCGCCAAATTCGCCACCGTTGGCTCGATGCCGGAGTGAGGATGATCGATCCCGATTCGGCATGGATCGATGCCGGAGTGACGATTGGCAAAGACTCGGTGTTGTATCCCAACGTGGTTCTCGAAGGAACCACGGCGATCGGGGAGGACTGCATCGTGCGATCCGGGACCAGGATCACCGATTGTGTCGTCGGCAATGGGGTCGAAATTCTGGATCACTGCGTCTTCCGTGAGTCGCACATTGAAGATGGGGCCACGCTGGGACCCTTTACTCACCTTCGCCCCCACGTGATGGTGCGAAAAGGGGCGAAGATCGGCAATTTCGTCGAAGCGAAAAAAACGGAACTGGGCGAAGGATCGAAAGCCAATCATCTCAGTTATCTCGGCGACGCAAGAATCGGCAAAGGTGTCAACATCGGCGCCGGTACAATCACATGCAACTATGATGGCGTGCGAAAAGCCGAGACGGTCATCGGCGACGGCGTGTTCGTGGGGAGCGATACGCAATTGATTGCGCCGGTGACGGTCGGTGCGGGTTCGGTTATTGCCGCCGGGACGACCGTGACAGAGAACGTACCGGACGATTCGCTCGTGATCTCTCGTCTCCCTCAGGTCACTCGACCCGGATGGGCGGCCAAGCGGCGTGCCCTATTGGAGTCGCCTCAAGGGTCTCGTGTAAAGCCCCCGCTAAAGACAGGGCCAACTAAAGTTCGAGGCAAGAAACCGAGGTAAATTCCATGTGCGGCATCGTCGGATACGTCGGGAATGAAGAAGCCGTTCCAATCTTGCTTGGCGGGCTGGCGAGGCTTGAGTATCGAGGGTATGACTCGGCCGGTGTCGCCGTGATGCAGGGAGAGAAGATCGAGGTCCGCCGCAGCGTCGGCAAGCTTGCCAACCTTAAGAAGTCGCTGGCGGAAAGAGAAATCACCGGCATGGTTGGGATCGGGCACACCCGCTGGGCGACACATGGAAAACCGTCGGAGCAGAATGCCCACCCGCATCGGTCGAACGGGTGCGTGCTCGTGCACAACGGGATTATTGAAAACTACCAACCGCTCAAGCAGCAACTGCAAAAAGAGGGCTACAAATTTCAGTCGGAAACAGACACAGAGGTGGTTGCTCATCTGATCGACAAGCATATGCAGCGAGGGCTGAAGCTGGCCGATGCCGTGCGTGAGGCGACAAAAGAAGTGCGGGGCAGCTATGCGCTGGCGGTGATCTGCGAGAAAGAGCCGGAGACCATCATTGCGGCGAGGTCCGGCTGCCCGCTCGTCATCGGACGCACGAAACAGGCGTCTTATGTCGCCTCCGATGTGATGGCGATGCTGGTTCATACGCGCGAGGTCATCTATTTGGAAGAAGGTGACGTGGCGGTCGTGACTAAATCCGATATCGACGTGTCGGACGCGAACGGTCAAAAAGTATTGCGGAAGACTTCAAAAATTACGTGGGATGCCTCGGCGGCGGAAAAGAGCGGCTATTCCCATTTCATGCTGAAAGAAATCCACGAGCAGCCGCAGACGATTCTCGATACCATGCGCGGCCGCTACTCGTATGAAACCGGCGAGGCCGATCTTCCCGATATCGGTCTCACGCCGAAAGAGTTTGCGGCGGTGGACCGGATCTGGATCGTGGCCTGCGGGACGTCTTGGCATGCGGGGCAGGTCGGGAAGTACCTCCTCGAGGAGATGGTTCGGACTCCCGTGCAAGTCGACATCGGCAGTGAATTCCGCTATCGCGATCCCTTGGTCGGCAAAAGCGATCTCTTCATCACAATTTCCCAATCCGGAGAAACGGCCGACACGCTGGCCGCAGCGCGCGAAGCGAAGGAAAAAGGGGCTCGTATCGTGTCGATCGTCAACGTCGTTGGCAGCACGTTGGCGCGCGAGTCGGACGGGGTGCTGTACACGCATTGCGGGCCGGAGATTGGAGTGGCGTCGACCAAGGCGTTTACCGCGCAGCTGACGGCGCTCTATCTGCTGGCGCTGCATCTCGCTCGCATCCGTAATGTGATGAACGCGGCGGACGGAAAGGCGTGGCTGGACCGGCTGGTCAGGCTGCCTTCGCTGGTGGAGAGGGTGCTGGGACGGGAAGCTGAGATTGTCGCCATCGCCAAACGCTATTACAAGAAACGCAACTTTTTGTTTCTGGGACGCGGCATCAACTATCCCATTGCTCTGGAAGGTGCGCTGAAGCTCAAGGAAGTGTCTTATATCCATGCGGAAGGCTACGCGGCGGGTGAAATGAAACATGGGCCGATTGCGTTGATCGACAGGGACATGCCGGTGGTGGTGCTGGCGCCGCGAGACCGCCTGTACGAAAAGACCGTGAGTAACTTGATGGAGGTGAAGGCACGGCGGGCTCCCGTCATTGCACTGGTGGCGGAAGGAGAGCGGGAATTAGGCAAGACCGCTGACGCCGTCTTTACGATTCCGGATACGCATCCGCTGATGTCGCCGATTCTGTTTACGATTCCGTTGCAATTACTGGCCTACCACATTGCCGTGCTGCGTGGAGCGGATGTGGATCAGCCGAGAAATCTAGCCAAGAGCGTGACGGTGGAGTAGGGAAACAAGCTTGTCTGGTTTGTCTTGTTTTTTTGGTGCAACCAAA
>CAMLHQ010000089.1 GCA_946479785.1 uncultured Nitrospira sp. | reverse complement strand
AGTCAGAGGAACGGCGCGCTGGTGGCACACGCCAGGAGGGAATCCAAGCTTAGGCTGCGTACCTCGTCCGTGTTTCGCGTGCGCCGACTTCGGTGGACCGGCGACCCTCGCGAGACATCGAAATCCGCCTTTTCTCAGACTCGCTCTCCCCTCCCATCGACCAAGCGATCAACCACACAAGCGCACCCATCGTTCCGAGACCGATGATCTCGACCATAGGGCACCTCTCTTCTCTCAACTATGAAAGTCGTCGAGGCCTGTCGCGTGCACCTATGCAGCCCGACGGTGGCCGGCTAAGGCTTGCGTGGTTGCCTCGCCCGGCTCATCGATCCTGGCACTCGGTGCAGTGGACGACCCCTTCGTCTTCGGGTACATGAGCCCGAGACAGACGAACAAGGTCACCACCATCGCCGCCAGACCTGCCACGATTCCCCAATAGACCGCTGACATAAATCACCTCACTTTGGGAACCAGACGAGTCCTTACCTCACAGGCTGTCATGCCGCCATGCGATAGACCCACCTGGCTGCGGTGTGCTTCATTTCCTCGAGCGCTTTGGTTTCTCGGCTTCGAGCGCTCAGCGAAAGTCCTCCAAAAAAGACGGCTGCCAACATGAAGCCGGCGACAATCAGATAGCCCATAGGAATCTCAGGCCAGGACGCCGGTTCAGTGGAGGCGACTGCCGTGTCTTCCGGAAACGATTCGATGGCGGCCAGCAGCGTCAAGCGATCCGCCAGTGCCTCTGTGCGAATGGCGGCCACAACAAGACTCGCGAGTTGCCCTTGCTGGGCAGCCCGGACTTCTTCCGACCCTGTCTGGGCCTGCGTCACATGCAGAATGGCCGTGCCCAATTGCTCCTGAATGGCCCCGGCCCGCATCCTGAAATTCTGAATAGCCTCCACGATCCCGCGTCCGAGGTTCGCCTGCCACGTCGACGCGAAATTGTCGTTGAGACGCTGCCCTCGAACTTCGGTCGCGCGAATCATGCCGGCGTTGTAATCTGAAAGATACTGATCAGCGGAGAACATTCCGCTTCGAATCCCGCGTTGAGTGAAATTCACGATCGCCCGTCCCATCACCGCTTGGACGCGGGCCATATGGTCGGCTGGCACTGTTGCGGCCTGGTGCATGACCGCGCCGAACGGACCGCCGGGAAGCGACTGGAACTCCTGATCAGCCAGCGTCGCCCGATTCCACTCGGATACCGCGTGGGACGTAAGCTGATTGGCGCGGCGTTCGAAGATCGCCTGCTCGACAAGGGCTTGGCCAAGGGCCGGCTGGAGCAAGTTCATGCCGAGCTCGATGTCGATGGGTTCTGCAATCGAGATGGGCTGTGGGACAGCTGCCTGATACGAACCGTTGGCAGCCATAAAGAACAGGAGGGCTCCGAACATAATCGCGCACATGCCGACACCTACTATGATGTCGACGGTACTATAGCGGTACGACATAACCGCCTCCTTTCTGCATCGGGCAATTCGGCGCGCGGCAAACGCATCGCGCCACATCTTGCTCGAGTCACATGAAATGGTTCTCGGTTCTCACCGTCGAACAAGGGATGACCTCCTTGTCTGAAACGACAATGGGGGACCACAAAAACACAACTCAATTATATTGCAGGAAAGAACGTTGGGAGAGCGGAGGTTGTACTTGCCATGCCCACCCCGTAGGATCTCTATTCCAGGGAGAATCATGGCCCACCTCCTAAGGATGAGGCGGCTCGCGAACAGATTTACTGTACGCTCCAGTGAGGGATCGGTCAAGGGCAGAAATGGCACGACCTGGCCCCCGGAAGGGAAGCGATTCGCAAACAGCCGTCAGTGGTGCGGGAGTGCCTGCAGGCGTTCCGTCAGCCGGAGATTCTCAGCGTAGTCAACCGGACAGTCAATGACCGCCGGAGCTTTGCCGTTCAGCGCTTCGACGAGGACGGGCCGAAGCTCTGACGGCTCCGTCACACGATAGCCGATCGCACCGAAACTGCCCGCGTAGCGAATGAGGTCGGGGTTGCCGAATTCCACAGCGGACGTCCGACCAAACCGGAGCTGTTGCTTCCAGCGGATGACTCCGTAGCCGTTGTCCCGCCAAACCAGAATGACCAGCGGCAATTTCAAACGCACGGCCGTCTCCAGTTCCTGGGAGTTCATCAAAAACCCTCCATCCCCGGTCACCGCCACCACCCTGCGTTCAGGAAACAACAACTTTGCGGCAATCGCGCCGGGCAGGCCAATGCCCATTGCGGCAAACCCGTTCGAGATGATGCAGGAGTTGGGCACCTCGCAGGGAAACATCCGGGCCATCCAAAGCTTATGGGCGCCGACGTCACAGAGCACCAGGTCATCCGGCCTCAGGGCCTCGCGGAGTTCTCGCATTACGTGCTGCGGCCGGAGAGGCCAGGAAGGTGCGCCAGCCAACTCAGCTTCAAATCCCTCGATCACAGTCTTGCGTGAGACGGAGGACCAGAGCGAATCGAACGGCGCGACCCCGGCGCCGATGAGGTCCAACGAAAGACGGAGATCCCCCAGCACGCCCACCTCGACGATGTAATGCTCATCCACCTCGGCTGGCGACCCGTCGATGTGCACGATAAGCTTGTCCCGGCGTGCATTCCAGAAGCAGGGCGCGTACTCGACAAAATCATAGCCGATCGCGATGACCACATCGGCTTGCTCCATCACCACCGTCGTGTAATCTCGAGCTTGAAGGCCGATCGTATAGAGGGAAAGCGGATCGCTGTCCGGAAGAGTTCCCTTGGCCATGAACGTCTGCAGGACGGGAATGTGCAGCCGACGCGCGAACTGTCTGACCGCGTCGTATGCGCGACCGCGAATCACGCCGTTCCCGGCCAAAATGACAGGACGCTTCGCGCCGGCAATCGTACGGACCGCCCTCGCCACCTGGGCCGGCGACGGCTCCGGCATGACCGGCGCCTGGACAAATAGCGGCTGCAAGCTGCCCGGATCGCCGATCTGTTCCTCCGCCACATCCTCCGGCAGTTCCAGATGAGTCGCCCCCGGTTTTTCCGTCTGGGCGATCTTAAACGCCTTGCGGACCGCTTCGGGAATGACCTCCGCCTTCGGGATCGAAGTATTCCATTTGGTGACGGGTTTGAACATCGACATGATGTCGATGTACTGGTGCGATTCCTTGTGGCGGCGGTTCAGCGACGCTTGCCCGGTGATGGCCACGAGCGGCGCTCGATCCAGGTAGGCATCCGCGACGCCGGTCAATAGATTGGTGGCGCCTGGTCCAAGTGTGGACAGGCAGACCCCTGCCTTCCCGCTCAGTCTGCCGTACACATCGGCCATAAACGCCGCACCCTGTTCGTGCCGAGTCTCGATGAAGCGCACGCGGGAACCGAGCAGCGCATCCATCACCTCCAACGTCTCCTCGCCGGGCAGACCGAAAACGAGTTCCACACCTTCGTTCTCAAGACAACGGACCAGCAACTCTGCCGCCTTCATGCGATCTCCTCACACAAGCTCTTATTGTGGCAGGACATAGTCCCGCCCGAGTTTAGATGTCTTAAACAATCGAAACTGCATGGTATCCACGTTCAGAAATGGATATTGCTCTTTGATCACCTGCTTGTAGTGATCGAATCCTTTGCGCCCTTCCGGATAGTAGCGCCAAATCGTCGGCTCCTTATAGCAATCCAATCCGAAATGCCCGATGTACACCAGCTCCCCCGCCTTCACACTGAACGTCCCGCCAATCGGCGTTCCTCCTTCGAAGAGTCTCGCACGACCAACGCTCGCAGTCTTCACTTCGGTCGCTGATGACGCCACCTTAATGGCAAACGTCGCCAAGCCATACTCGCCGGGATCCAATGCCAGCACGTAATTTGTGGCCGGTTTTTCTGCATAGAATCGAGAGGGATAGGACGTAGAGTCTTCTATGACCACATCGGCCGTAGCATCGTCTCCGGTTGTTTCACTTGGCAACCGATCGAAGCCGAAGGATCGCAGTTGCCCGTTCTCGAATTGCGCACACTTCCACGTCCGTCCCCACAACGCGGATACGACAACCAGTCCTTTGGTTTGATCTTTTCCATAAGACTCGGCAGTTACTTCCTGCTTGGGCCTGGAGACACCGGATGACGTACAACCAGACACGAGAACGATCAGTGTTGTGAGAAGCGCGAAACCTCTGAGCATGGCACGTGGCTCCAATCTATCGTGTACGCCGTTCAGCCAACTCACCCTACCATACGGCGGTCCCTACGCGCGGAACGAGCGGACGTCAACAATGCCCGGATACATCTCATCATTCATCGCCGCGTACCTGCATGGGCATGTTCACCGCATCCTTGATCAAATCGGGATGTGTAGAGGACACCTGTGCCAAGGTCGGCTCGCGGGCGTTTTCGACCGTGAACCGATAGTCTTTTCCCTTCGAAATTCTCCGGGGAATTTCCACGACCACGCGCCCGATGTAACGAACTTCGCCTGCCATGCTGGCGAAGACCACATCCAACTCGCCGCCAAGCCCCGTCAGCCCTTCCTCATGAAACCTTCTGATGAGATACTGCCCCGCACGCAAGCGAGCGATGAAAATCCGCTCTTCTCCGCCCTTCGCATCAAGCCGATACTGTTTCACATACGGCCCTTCGCCGTTGGGGTCGCCCGGTTGTATCGGCACGATGTCGAATTCATATGAAGAGTTGAAGACGTCTCGGCCTGCGGCGTTCTTGCCTGACCCAATGTCCTCCGATCGTACCAACACGGAGCCAATCACCACGCCCCATTCCGGTCCGGGCGCTATGATGCGCTCATTGGACATGTCGAACGACGTTGTACAGGAGACCAAGCCGAATAGAATCGCGGCACATGGCGGGAGCGCAAACAACTCCTTGGACCGGGCAGTACCCCGACCTACCACTCTACTTTCCGCCCTGGACAGAAAGTTCCCAGCGGTAGCCATCAGGATCGTAGAACCACACGCCCATGTTCCGTGAGCCGGGTGCCAGAGGACCGATTTCGTCGCCCGGATCTTCTATCTTGACCTTGTGCTTCTTCAGGTGGGCAAGCGCCTTTCGTAATGCAGTCATGGTTGGCAGATGAAACGACATGTGGTCAATCGTTGCCGGTGACGGTTTACCTTTCAACAACACGATCATGACGTTGTCGTTGCCAACTGCAACGCCATCTTCGAACTCGAACTCCTTGCGCAATCCCAGCACCCGCACGAACCATTGCGCGCTGCGCCGCGGATCACGGATAGCGAGTCCGAAGTGACTGACAGTGCCAATTGTGAACGGTACCTTCATCGTTCCAGACACGGCGCCTGACTATCCAATGCCCAGAAGTTTCGCTGCCTTTTTTACATCCTTCGACTTGACCCACAGAATGGCGCCGAAGCGTCCCTGGCCGGCCGTCACAGCGGTCGCAGCAGTCAGATTGATTTTGGCTGAAGCAAGTTGACCGGTCAGATCGACCAGCGCCCCGGGACGATCATCGCCCTCCACCAGGAAGCACACTTTCGGGCCCTGCATCTTCCATTTGAGCGGCTTCGTCACATTCTTAAAGGCGGCGGGATCTTCTGGCACCACATCCACTTGTGTCCGGCGATTCCGGGGAAACGCATACACCGCCAGGAGGTTCACTCCGGCGTCGTGGAGTGGAGCCAGCATGTGACCTAATGTCCCTGACTTATCCGCAATGGTCACCTTGAAATACTGGGCAGTTCGAATCAGATCGGCCATCGGGCCCTCCTCTACCCGCCTGCATAGCGGGTATCGTCCAACAATTCACGCTTCGCGATAAAAGAAGGTCGGTATGGAATCATCATCACGGCGACGGACCTACGCAGCAGCCTCGTAATGATGGAATGGAGTGAATCGGCTATAGCCTAGGCGCGCACCCTGAGGAATGCAACTGGGCCAAGACCTCGTTCACGAGCCGGTCAGCGGCTCAATGAGCAGGCTTGACCAATTAACGCCGTGCACGGACAGGATGCTCCGAAAGTAGAATGCCCGATTTTCTGGATGCTCCATTACTCGAGAGGGATGCGCGCCTTGTTGCGGGCCAGCCATGTGTCAAACGTTTGCAGCGAGGGGTTGAGGGCACGGGCGACGGCCGGGTTGCGCGCGCCGCAGAAGATCTCCGGGAAGTCGCGCTTGAACTGGAACATGTTGCCCAGATCCTCGGCTCCCGGGAACCCGAAGCTCCGATACACCTCGGGCGACACGTCATTGTAACGCACGTCTTGGCCTAACGCCTTCGTGAGAGCGGCTGCCATCTGAGCCCCGGTCAGGTGCTCCCCAGCGATGCCGACGGTCTTCCCGATGAATTCGCGGCCCTTTTTGAAAATGCTCAGAGCGCACTTGCCGATGTCCTCGACCGCGATACCGGGAAGCTTCTTGTCGCCCATCGGATACGTGATTGCCAACTTGCCGTCCGGGCCTTTCTTGGGGCCCAGGCCGAAGTAAATCATGTTCTCCCAGTAGAATGAGGTCAGCAGAAACGTCGTCGGCACACCGAGTTCAGTGAACAGGCGGTTGGCTTCACCCTTCGCATCGAAATGCGCCACTTTGTACTTGCCCATCAGGGTCGGCATGCGGCTATCGCTGAGCGGCACCCACTGACGCGTGTCTTCGAGCGTGGACCAGATGACGTGTTGGAGATTGGCATGCTTGGCCGCTTGGGCCATGTTCTTCGCCTGGGTGAATTCTTTCTCCGGCGAGAAGTGCTCCCAGAAGTTGGTCAGGCAGAACGCGCCATACGCTCCTGCGTACGCCCGCTTGAGACTTTCAACGTCATCCAGATCGGCGGCGACCACCTCGGCGCCCAGCCTCGCCAACTCTTTGGCCTTGTCGGAGGTAACATTGCGCGTCAGTGCCCGCGCGACGAAACCACCGCCTTGGTCGCTCACGATGGCGCGAACCAACCCGCCGCCCTGTGCACCGGTTGCGCCCACGACCGCAATGATGTTTTTGTCAGCCATGGTGAATTCCTTCCTCACATTGAAAAGACAATTTACCAAACGTACGTTACTGCCCGATAAAAGCCACGCCGTATCCCGGCGAGAAAATGGCTCCGTTTTCTCGGCTCCGATAGGCTAGTCCCGGACATGAAACGTGTCAACGGAGAGGCTGATGTGGGGACACAGTGGCAGCTGGCGGGACCAAAGCCGAATCATTTTCTATTGTTCTCGTATCCTTATTGATCCAGCGAAATTCCTTTAACTCACAAATCTTTGATGTATTCTTTAGGCAGGATCCACTGTTCTGAGAGTGTGGCTATGGGTACAGGAATTGCTCGCACCTAGAACCAGGAGATGCATGCCCAGCTCCACTCGCGCTCACAAAAGGAGCCACCCATGAAACTCCGCGCGCTTGTCCTGATCATCTCTATCTTTTTCATGTGGCAATCAGCCCGCGCTGAAGATGCACCGATGCAGCTCTCGTGGACAGTCGGACCGAGTGAAGTGAAGCTATCCGAGCAGGCTACGCTGCGCCTCCCGGAAGGCTATCGGTTCCTTGGACCCCAGGATACGCAAAGCGTTCTTAAACGTATGGGAAACTTCCCATCCGGATCCGAGTTAGGCCTGATCGCCTCTACCAGCAAGGAAACCTGGTTTGTCGTGGTGCGGTATGTCGATGCAGGATATGTAAAAGACGATGACGCCGCCAATTGGAATGCCGACGAGCTGTTTGCTTCCATCAAAGAAGGAACCGAGAATGATAATAAGCAACGTGAGGCACAAGGGATTCCACCGCTGATCCTCATGGGATGGGAGGAGAAACCCCATTATGATGCGCAGGCGCATAAAGTTGTCTGGGCCATATCAAACCAGAACAATCAAAGCACTGGAGTCAACTACAACACGCTTGCGTTAGGCCGCTATGGCTATATGAGCATGAACATGGTTGGCGAGCTTCGTGATCTCTCACAGTTGAAGCCGCATGTACAGACATTGCTCACGAACCTGAACTTTGCCGAGGGAAAACGCTACGCGGATTTCAACAGCGCCACGGACAAAGTGGCCGCGGTAGGGCTTGGGGCGCTGATCGCGGGAGCTGCGTTCAAATCGGGGATCCTGGCCAAGCTCTGGGCATTCCTGATCCCGCTCATCGTCGCCGGGAAAAAGCTGATTATCTTCCTCATCATCGGCATCGCCGCCCTCCTCAGGAAATGGCTCAAGAGGAAGCCGGCAACGGCTCCAACCCCTACTCCGCTGTCGTCATGAAAACGCTACTCCTCCTGCTCTCGGCGGGAAAGCTCGGCAAAGCGGCCCTTACCGGCGGCACGATGCTGCTGTCGATGGTCGCCTATTCCTTCGTCTTCGGTTGGTGGTATGCGGTGGGATTCGTCTTGCTGATCCTCGGCCACGAAATGGGCCACTACATTGCGGCAAAGCAGCGAGGCCTCAACGTGGGCGCCCCGACATTCATTCCTTTTGTCGGTGCATGGATTCAACTCAAAGATCAACCGATGAACGTTGAAACAGAAGCCTATGTCGGCATTGCCGGGCCGGTGGCCGGAACGATTGCGGCAGGATGTTGTTATTATGCCGCTGAATATTTTCACAGCCAGTTGCTCTTGGCTCTCTCCTATTCAGGATTCATGATCAATCTTTTCAACCTGATTCCATTGTCACCTTTGGACGGAGGTCGGATCACCGCGATCATTTCGCCAAAGGTGTGGTGGCTCGGTGTCCCAATTCTGGTCGCCTTGTTTATCACCAACCACAGTCCCATGTTACTGTTCATCGCCGTGTTAGCGGCGCCTCAACTCTTGTCGACATTCCGGAGCACAAATCAAGATCCTGCCTATGCCCGCTACTACAACACGCCCCTTTCGACCCGCTACAGCTACGCCGTCTATTACCTTGGCCTCGCAGCGTTTCTGAGCATGATGAGCTACCAACTCCACCAAGTCCTCCCACGGACGCACTAGCACACGTTCAAGCTCTGACGGTCTAGCAGAACAACTTACCCCGCGCGAAGGTACCGAGTGAACTTTCGCGTCACCACGCCTATAATATTCTCCGCGAAAAGGCAGCTCAGCCTGCCATGCTGTTCACTTCACGCGAGGGGAGCACTTCCATGCGCTATCCCACCATACATAGGTCACGAATAGCCCGTCTGGTCTGCATGAGATACCTCGTTGCACTCGTACTGGGACTCTCCATGACACCCAGCCTCTATGCCGCGGAGATCACGGTGTCAGAAAACTCATTCAGTTGCATTCGCGACTGGACTAAAGTCAGAAACACCTACATCAAGCACGCAGATCCCGAGAAGCTCAAGGAAGCGGTCCGAATATTCGAGAACAGCGTGCCGGACAAGGAGTACCCGGTCGGCACGTTCCTCCAGTTGCTGCCGAACGAGGCTATGGTCAAGCACTCGCGCCAAAACTTTCCGGGAACCAACGGCTGGGAGTTTTTTGATTTGGACCTCTCGGCAGATGGTACCAAGATCAAGACCCGAGGAGAGGAGACAGTGAATTTCCAGGGCGTGAAGTGCTTCAGCTGTCATCAACCGGCGGTCAAGTTCGACTTCGTCTGCGAAAAGGGGCACGGCTGCGCGCCAGTGCCGCTCGATGATCAAAAGATCGCGGAACTGCAGGGTGCAGACCCGCGGTGCAAAAAGAATTAGGCCTGGACGTTCGCTTCAATACGGAAGGCGGGTTACCCTGCTTCGACCGTGACGTTCGTGGTCACCGAGTTGGCAATAAAGCATTCGCTATGGGCCCGCTCATGGAGCGCGGCAATCTGCTCCGGAGTCGGAAGAGTCGGGCCACCGAATTGAATCCGGGGATGCAAGATGACCCGCGTGATGGCGAGCTTGCCCATCTGGTTCTTTTCCAAAAATCCCACGGCATGATCACTGTACCGATCGACGACAAACTGTTTCTTGGCTGCCACGGCCAGGAAGGTCAGCATATGACAGCTTGATAGGGCCGCGACGAGGCCTTCCTCGGGATTCACGTGACCGGGATTCCCACGATAGGCGGGTGCGGCCGATACAGGAACCCGAACGCCTCCTTCAAAGATCACCACATGGTCTCGATTATACGTCTCGTAGGAAAAGCCCTCTGATTCTCTCTTCCATTCCAGCGTGATCTTATGTTCAGACATCGGCCAATCCCTTTCTCGACTCTTTAGTGTTGGCGGCGAGGTACTCGATGATGACTCTCGCATCAGCGAGCGGATCGATCGTGAACGGAGCGGCGTGTCGCCGGGGCACTGCGGTGCTCAATCGCTCCGCCGCCTGGCGGACGGGAAGCGGGAGCGACGCATGCCGCTGAATCTGACGGAGATGTTCCATCGCATCCCCGCGCCAGAGTGGATCGGGTAGACCCGCCAGCCACGCCTCGGTGACGAGGCCCACGGCTCGACGCGCACAGACACGCGCCTTGCCGTCGTTGCCGTCCTTCCACGCCACCTCTGCCGCAGCGAGTTCTTGTTCAAGGAGCGCGGGGTTGACCATGTCATTCCACCACCCAGATCGCAAAACCCTTCGCGTCGCGCAATAATTGATCGGTCACGCCGCCGCCGAAGAGCCGTTTGACCCGGGACGTCCCATGCCGCCCCACGACGATGGTTTCGTGCTTTCCGCTTCGCGCCTCTTCAAGAATATTTCTGGCGATATCCTCCTCATGACCGATCTTGAACGCCACCTGGCTCCTCTCGAACCCGGATTGTGTCAACGTCTCGCACGCCTCGTTCAGAACTTGAGACTCGGATTCCCCTTCCTTGCGAATCCAGACTTCCTGCTCGTTGCGCAACTGTTGACCCAATTGTGCTTCGGCGGTGGGATTCTCCGATCCCCCATGTTCGAGCAGCTCCCGAGGCATGGGCTTGAGGACATGAAAAAGAGTGACGGCGACATCCGGTGTCCGGCGCAGAAGAGATCCAACATACTTGACAGCGCGACGGGAGTTCTCGGACTCATCGACAGCCAGAAGAATTCGCATGGCGTCCTCCTTGGCAGGCAGTGCCGGTCGAACGGTGCAGCTGTCAGTATATTATCCCCCATGAATTAGCCGATTCCAGGGGGGCTGCAATGTTGTCCTCGTTGGACATTCCTACCTGACTGAGAAGACCGTGTGTGCTATCCATCTGCACCACTTGTATGGTATTTCGATATGCTCCTAGACGTTGAGAACAATTGCGATAGCAAAGGATAGTAATTTGCTGGTCATCCAAGCTCCCTCTCAGATCCACGAGTTTCTGCGCAAGCGGGATTTTGTCACACTCCGTCAGGCCCTGAAGAATTGGAGTCCGACCGCCGTGGTACGCGCCATGGATGGTCTATCGATAGAAGACCAAATGGTGGTGCTGCGCATCCTTCCTCGGGAACTCGCTGCACAAGTCTTCGAACTCTTGGATTTGCCCGGTCAACAGCAATTGCTGAAGGCGATGGGGCAGGAGGAGTCGGCCGGATTGCTGAACAATATGGCTCCTGATGACCGGACTCTCCTGCTTGAAGAGTTGCCGGCGAACATCACGAAACAACTGCTGGCGCAACTGACACCAGAAGAACGAGCCGTCGCGGCGTCTCTGCTCGGCTATCCGGAAGGCAGCATCGGCCGGCTCATGACGCCGGATTATATCGCGGTGCGCGAAGAGTGGTCGTTGCAGTACACCTTAGAATACATCAGAGAGCATGGACAGGACAGTGAAACACTCTCGTTAGTGTATGTGGTGAATGAGCAGGGCGTGCTTATTGATGACATTCACATCCGGTCGTTGCTACTGGCTCCGCCGCAGCTTACCATCGCGAACTTGATGGATCATCAGTTTGTGGCGCTAAAAGCCACGGACGATCAAGAAACTGCGATCCGCGTATTTGAACGAGAGCATCGTACAGCTCTGCCGGTGACCGACTCGTCGGGGATTTTGATCGGCATCGTCACGATCGACGACGTACTGCGCGTTGCGGAAGCCGAGGCTACAGAAGATATCCAAAAGATCGGCGGTTCGGCCGCACTTCATGAACCCTATATCCTCATCGGCTTACGACGGATGATCTCCAAGCGTGCGGGATGGCTGGTCGTGCTGTTCCTCGGTGAACTATTTACCGCCACGGCGATGGGTTTTTTTGAGAAGGAAATCGAGAAAGCGGTCGTCTTGGCTCTTTTTGTCCCCCTCATCATCTCGAGCGGAGGGAATTCGGGGTCGCAAGCCTCTACCCTCGTCGTCCGAGCGCTGGCCATTGGAGAGATCGGGCTGCGAGACTGGTGGCGAGTGATGCGGCGGGAGTTCATCACCGGATTGGCCCTGGGATCGATTCTCGGCACGATCGGGTTCTTGCGCATCGCCTTGTGGTCGTTCTTCGGTGACCTCTATGGGCCACACTGGCTACTCGTGGCGCTGACGGTGGCCATTTCACTAGTCGGGGTGGTCATGTGGGGAGCGCTGTCCGGCTCACTGTTACCCCTCCTCTTGCGTCGAGTGGGATTCGACCCAGCGGTCTCTTCCGCTCCCTTCGTGGCCACCCTCGTCGATGTGACGGGGTTGGTGATTTATTTCAGTGTCGCGTATTTGATTATGCGCGGGACGTTGTTATGAGGTGGTAGAGCCTGCCTAGCGCGCGGACGAGACGAAACGCTCGCTCACACATCTCTCTGTCCCTCTGGTTCCAAATTGAAATTGACAACACTCTTCA
>CAMLHQ010000088.1 GCA_946479785.1 uncultured Nitrospira sp. | reverse complement strand
TTTCTTCGCAAACTCTACCGCCTCACGAACGTTCATTCCCGCCTCCTTTCAAAGCTCCTGAGAATCCCTTGTCGCCGGCACTATGCCGCCTTCACTTCGAGAAATTTTTCCACCGCCTTCTCAATTCCCGCTCGCACGCGCTCCAGTTGCGCATGGTCGCGTAACTTCTTCCCCGCCTGATCGGTGACATAAAACACGTCGGCGACTTGATCCAGCCGCGTCGAAATCCGTGCGGCATGGATCGAAAGCCCGAGTTGAAAGATCGCGTTGGTAATGACATGCAACAACCCTTGGCGGTCGTCGGCGAACACGTCGATGATCGTAAACCCGTCGGACGTTTCGTTGTCGATCCGCACTTCCGTCTCCTCGGGAGCCTTGGGGAGCGGCCTCGTCATCTTCAACCGGGCGCCACGCCGGAGCACGTCGTCGACATGTTCCCAGCCTTTCAACACGGCGGCGATGCGGTCGCCCACGGTCTGCCGTCGCTCCGCCGGGGGTTCCCCCTGGTAGTCCGGATCGGTGACTTGAAACGTGTCGACGACGATGCCGTCTGCTCTTGTCAGGATCTGGGCGTCGAGAATTTGCAATGCACTGCCTGCCATGACACCTGCAATCTTGGAGAAGATCCCCGGCGTCAACTCGTTGTGCGTAATGACCGAGTACTCACAGATTCCCAACTCGCGGTTGAAGTCCGTCTCGACGATCACGTCCCCCGTATGAAGTCGCCGCACCGCCGCAATGTGGGCCGCAATGCGTGCTGGCGCAGTTCCATACACGTATCGTTCCGGGAACTGTTTCAGCTGCGCTTCGATCCAGGCACGATCGATCCCGCTTTGACCGGCCAGGCTGGGATGACGACCAACCTCCTCGACCACTTGCGACCAGCGTTCCGGCACAGCCTGTTCGTCACGATCTCCCGACACCTCCGGCATCGTCCTTGTGTAGAGCTCGATCAACAACGACTCTTTCCATTTGGTCAGCACGCCCGGTCCAACGGCGGCGATGTCGGCCGCCGTCAACGCCAACAGCTTCTTCAGCACTTCAGGCGTGCCGACTTCGCGCGCAAACGGCAAGACCACTTTTTCGTCGTTCGGATCGCGACGAAACGCGGTGTGGGCCATCAGCAGGTGCCGGTGCACCAGAAAGGCCAGCGTCCTGGTTTCCTGCTCGTCGAATCCAAGACGCAATGCGACATCCTCCGACAACCGCTTTCCGACGTCGCTGTGATCTTCCTCCTGCCCCTTGCCCAGATCGTGCAGCAACACAGCCAGGTGGAGGATGTCCTTTCGCTTAATGCTCCGATAGACCTCGCCCAGGACGCCCGTGTCCTTGCTTAACGCTTCGGCACGGCCGACCGCCAGCAAACTATGCTCATCTACCGTGTATTTGTGGTACTGGTTGAACTGCATGAGGCCGCGTACCGTCCCCATCGCCGGAACCAGTTTTTCGAGCAGGTGCGCGCGGTGCATCGCATCCAACGTCCCCGTAGTGCCTGGGCCAGCCAGAATTTTCAGGAATGCGCGGCTGACTTCCGGCATGCGATAGGCGTCCGCCGAAACCTGGTCGACGTGCCGGTGAATGTCTTCGATCAGCGGGGGAACGATCGTCAGGGTTTTGGCCCGCGCCAAATCGAACAGGCGCAATAGGAGCGCCGGACTGTCCAACACTTTCGCGCGATGCTCGTCCGCCACCGTGAGCAGACCTCCCCGAACCACAAAATATTCGTCCACGCGTGGAGCCGGTAAAAAGCGGGTCAGCCGTTGCCAGAATGGGACGCTCCGGCAACGTTCGACAAATCGCATGCACCGTTCGTGCAATCCCATCGTGTGCTGATAATACTGTTGCATGAATTGCTCGACCGCCAGCAGGTGCGGTTGATCATGATAGCCGAGGTGCTGCGCCAGCCAGACCTGCTCATCGAACGTCAGAATCTCCTGCGCCGTTCCCGCATGCACATGAAGGAGAGCCCGTACCCGCCACAAGAATTCCCGCGCCTCGGTCAGCGCGAGCGAATCCGCTCTGGAGAGGATGCCTCGATCCGAGAGCTCGCGTATGGTGGGCGCTTGAAAACGGGCCATCCCGGCCCATTGCAGCAGATGGAGATCGCGAAGTCCGCCTTTGCTCTTTTTGACATTCGGTTCGAGCAGATAGACCGTTTCACCGAACTTCTCGTACTCGCGCCGCCGCTCTTCCAGCTTCTGGTCGAGATAGGCATCGGTATTCTTCGATACGACCTTCCTAAAATATTTCCGGTGGAAGTCTTGAAACAGATCGGCGCTCCCGGCAAGAAACCGCGCTTCCATCATGGAGGTCTTCACGGTGGCATCCATCTCAGCCAATTCGATGCTGTCGGCGATGGTCCGGACACTGTGTCCGACCTGGAACCCGCAATCCCACAACGGATGCAAGACCGCCCGGACCAGCGACGTGACCGGCTTGTCAGCCCCGGGCTGAAAGAGGAACATCAAATCAATATCGGACTGGGGAGCCAGTTCCCGCCGGCCGTATCCACCCAACGCCATGACGCAGCATTGCCCCATTCCGACAGTTGCCATGTCATCACCGCCATGCCGCACTGCATCGCGATAGCGCCCGACGATCAACCCGTCGACAAACTCCGTCATCGCCGCCAACGTTTCGGCTCCGGAGGCGCCGGCCATCACACGCTGCGCAATCTGCGCCCGATGCTCGTCGAGCACCTGCAGAAGAGTCGTCGCTTCCGAGAGAGAGGAAGAAGAGGATTCGCGTTCCATGGTGATATTACAAGGCGGTTTCCCCGGTTTCCCCGGTGCGGATACGGACGGCGGCGCTCAGATCACGCACGAAGATTTTTCCATCTCCGATGCTGCCGGTCTTTGCCGCCCGCGAAATCGTTTCCAAAACGCGGGGGACTTGGCTGTCCTGCACGGCCACTTCAAGCTTGACCTTTGGCACGAACTCGATCGTGTACTCCTGCCCGCGATAGGTTTCTTTGTGACCTTTTTGACGGCCGAATCCCTTGACCTCTGTCACCGTCATGCCCTGCACGCCTATCTCCAGCAAGGCATCTTTGACCTCGTCGAGTTTGAACGGTTTGATGATCGCCTCAACTAATTTCATATGCCTTCTCCTAACCAGTAGTTCGATGCCAAGCCGAAAACGATGTTGGAACCTATGATCGGCATCCGTTACGAATAAGCGCGCTCGTTATGTTGCGTCAGATCCAGACCGGTCGACTCTTCCTCATTGGTGACGCGCAATCCAATCGCCCCATCGACGAGCTTTAAGATCGCAAAGCTTCCGATAAACGAAAAAGCGGCAGCTGCCACTGCCGCCACGAGCTGTACGCCGATATGTCCGTTGCTCGCAAACAGACCGACGCCGAGCATACCCAGAATCCCGCCAACACCGTGAGTTCCCATGACGTCAAGCGTGTCATCATAGCCGATCTTCCCCTTCCAAACAATTGCCATGTATGAGCATAACCCTGCGACAATCCCCAGAAAAATCGCTGCAAGTGGGCTGATAAAACCCGCACCGGCGGTCGAGGTGGCCAGGCCAGCAACCGCTCCGCTCGCAATACCAAGAACGGTCGGCTTGCCGCGATGTTTCCATTCCGCCGCCATCCACGCCAGCGCTGCGGATACGGCCGTGAGATGGGTGACGGTGACGGCGCCAACCGCGGTCGCATTCGCCCCGCGCGCGCTGCCTCCATTAAAGCCAAACCACCCGACCCACAATAATCCGCCTCCCAATAAAATAAACGGCAGATTGTGCGGCGCCATGTAGTCCGTGCGCCAACCCCGCCGCTTGCCGACGACCATGGCACAGGCCAAAGCGCTCACGCCGGCACTGATATGGACCACCGCCCCTCCGGCAAAATCCAGCGCGCCGATCTTCCCCAACCAGCCGTTTCCCCAGAGCCAATGGGCAAGCGGAGCATAGACAATGAGCGACCAGAGGCCGGCGAACAACAGCATCGCGCCGAACTTGATCCGTTCGGCAAAGGCTCCCGCAATCAACGCCGGTGTGAAAGCGGCAAATAGCAATTGGAATAGCATGAAGGCCTCGAGCGGAACGGCAGGTGCATAGGGGAGAAATGGCGCAGCACCCACACCGGCGAGTAACCCCCAATCCAACGCGCCGATCACACCTCCTCGATCCGGCCCGAAGGCCAACGTGAAGCCGCACAACACCCACACCAGGCTAACGACACAGAGAATCGCGAACGACTGCACCATCGTGCTGATCACATTCTTACTGCGGACCAACCCCCCATAATAGAAGGCCAAACCGGGAATGATCATGCCCATGACCAACGCAGAAGACGCGAGCATCCAGGCGATGTCCCCACTATCGAGAACACCTTCGACGCTCTGACCAGCCCACGCCTGCTCTGCGCAGACCATCCACCACCAGGCTGCCGCCGCGCCGATGCTCCATTGATACCTTCCACTCATGCTGCCTCCTCTCTAGAACCCAGGATGTTGAAAAAGGCCGTCGGCTTTGTCCTTCGGCCGCGCTCTGCGGTGGCGCGTCTTGGCGCGCCGGGGTTGGGCGGGCAAAAAAATGCTCCTTTTGAACATCCTGCTATATGCCCCGATATCCGTTGGTAATCGGCATCCGCCGATCTTTCCCGAGCCCTCGGTGCGTGATTTTGATCCCCACCGGTGCTTGACGCCGCTTATACTCACTCCGATCCACCAACCCGACGACCCGCAGCACCGTCTTCCGGTCGAAGCCCATATCTACCATCTCATCTACGGATCGATCATCTTCAACATAAGCTTTCAGGATTGGATCCAGCACCGGATAGGGCGGCAAACTGTCTTCGTCTTTTTGATTAGGCCGCAATTCAGCCGTCGGCGCGCGATCCACAATCCGCTTGGGAATGACGGCCATCGTGCCCTGTCGGTTACGCCGCTGTGCCAATTCATAGACCATCGTCTTGGGGACGTCTTTGATGACCGCGAATCCGCCGGCCATATCGCCGTAGAGTGTGGCATAGCCCACGCTCATTTCGCTCTTGTTCCCGGTTGTCAGCACGAGGTGGCCGAATTTGTTGGAGAGCGCCATCAACATATTGCCGCGGATGCGGGCCTGCAGATTCTCCTCCGTCGCATCCACCTTCTTCCCTTCGAATGAACTCTTCAGGGTTTGGAGATAGGACTTAAACGACGGCGTAATCGGCATGGTCTTCAGCTCAATTCCGAGCCGTCGCACCAATTCGTTCGTATCCTCGCGACTCTCCCGAGATGTATAGGGCGACGGCATGAAGACACCCAAGACATTGTCCGGGCCGAGCGCGTCGACGGCGATGACCGCGGTCAAGGCCGAGTCGATTCCGCCGCTGACACCGATGACGACATGCTTGAATCCGTTCTTCCTCACATAATCGCGCACGCCCAGTGTCAGGGCTCGATAGACCTCATCCAACGGATCGGCCAGGACCTCTGCCGAAGGAACCAGACGTGTCCGCTTTGTATAAGGCCGCCCTTTCAACACGAGCCGGTCAACCACCGCCCCGGCTTTTCCGCTCAGTCGGGGCTTTCGCCCCTCACCCACTCTGGCCCTCGCAACCGATTCGACGTTGAGGTCGACAACCAGCAGATCCTCTTCGAATCCCTTGGCCCTCGCGATGATTTCGCCTGTGTGGTCTATGACGACACTATTGCCATCGAAGACCAACTCATCCTGTCCGCCAACCGTGTTGGTATAGGTGACGATCACCCGATTGTCCCGCGCGCGGGTCGCCAGCATCTGTTCGCGCGATCGGCTCTTCCCGAGGTGGAATGGCGATGCATTGATGTTGACGATGACCTCAGCTCCAGCAGCTGCCTGCTGTCTGGTCGGCCCTTCCGGCAGCCAGATGTCTTCGCAGATGTTCACGCCGACGAACGTGCCGTTGACCGTGATGAGGGGCAAACGACGGCCAGGATGGAAATAACGGCTCTCATCGAAGACGCCGTAATTCGGGAGATACCACTTGGCATATGTGGCCGCGAGTCGTCGCTCGGCGATGACGGCCGCCGCGTTATACAATTCGTGTCGGCCGGCCGGCAGGACCGACGCCGCCCCTTCTTTCTGATCCGAGAGGCCTCCCTGTCCGACGTACCCGACCACGGCGACGCATTCTCGACAGGCGCGAATGACTTCATTCAGCGCACGGCGATTGTCCGTGACAAATTGGGGTTTCAATAGCAGATCTTCCGGCGGATAGCCGGTGATCGCCAGTTCGGGAAAGGCCACGAGATCGGGCTTGGCCTTTTTCGCCTCACGCAGCCAGCCGACGATTCGGCGCACGTTGCCGTCCAGATCCCCCACCGTGGGGTTCATTTGGACCATGGCGATGCGGAACGTACGCATAGCTTTCTTAATTATGGGACGCTCAAACAGACGATTCGGCTAGGCCGCAGGGAAGCTCGGACACCGAGGCGTACTGCGTTACCGTACGTCGAGGTGGATGAGCGACCGAGAACGACGCCGAGCGTTTGTTTCAGCGTCCTATATAAAAAAAAACGCCCTCAGATCCTAGAGAGGACCGAGGACGTCGTTGTCCGTAATAAGTATCGGTTTAATGTGGAGACTCCATTGTCTCCCGAGCCGGGGCAAGAGTATCACCGCCGAATTGAGACTGTCAAACAGCGGCAATGAGAAATTAATACCGTCGAAGAGCCACAGCCGGGAGCTGCCACAGGTGTAGACGTACACAACGCCGCACCTCCTCTAATGCCGCCGTCAGGTCTGGAGCAGAACGGGCCAGAATCTTGATGGCGAGACCGGGAATAGAAGATTGTGAAACGCCTCCGAGAACCAGCCCGGGCCATTGATCGAGCATCGCAGCCAGCGTCTCCTCCAATACAGCCCAGACTTCTGACGATATGCCATCGCCGATCACGAACGCCGACGCCACATAGTCCCACTCAGAAGCCAGACTGCGGCGGCTGTTCATCGCGTCCGGCTCGATCCGAAACCGCTCCAACACTGATGTCCCGGAAGCGGTCGTGATACGGATCTCGTTCTCAAACGAGGTAAAAGCCCATCGCTCCTCCCTCGCGACCCGCCCCGAAGCCATCGCATCCCACACCAACGCCGTCGCGCCTTCCGTCAGATCCACGTGGAGCGCCTGCCGCAGCTTGGAGCCCGCAAACGGGATGGTGACCTCTGGGAGCCATTCCAGTCGAGCGTTCGATCCAACCGAAAGGCGAATCTGTTGGTCGACCGTCGCATCAAGCGTGCGATAGACCCTGGTGGCTGATGGCGTCGTCATGACGACATGGCTGTCGGATGCAAGGGTGGCCTCCATTGTGACCTGATCCCCGCCAACCAAACCGCCGGAGGTATTCACCAACCACACATAGGCGCAGCCGGAATCATCGAGCTCGGAAGGCGGTAACACATGCCAGGGACTCGTGGCAGAGGCGTAGGTTTGAACCGTTTGTTTTCCCCGCCGCTCAAACGCCAGCCTGAGATGACCCTGCCGGCCAATGCCCGCTATCGATTCGGATATCGGCATCAACAACCTACGAAGCACTCAATGATGATGATTCTGATATTGGGGAATAAGTTGCTCAACCCACGTGACCACCTGATTGAGCCCTTGGCCCGTCTTGAGATTCGTGAATATGAACGGCAAATCACCGCGCATACGGCGGCTATCCCGATCCATGACACTGAGATCTGCGCCGACATGCGGAGCGAGATCGATCTTGTTGATCACGAGCAGATCGGAACGAGTGATCCCCGGACCACCCTTGCGCGGGATCTTATCGCCGGCCGCCACATCGATGACATAGATCACCTTATCGGCGAGTTCCGGACTGAATGTCGCAGCCAGATTGTCGCCGCCGCTTTCGACGAACATGAGTTCGACGCCGGGATGGCGCTTCAGTAAGTCGTCCAACGCTTCCTGATTGTGGGAGGCGTCTTCGCGGATTGCCGTATGGGGGCAGCCGCCCGTTTCGACGCCGAGAATCCGGTCTTGTGGCAGTGCACCGCGTTTGGTCAGGAATTCCGCGTCCTCCTTCGTGAAGATATCGTTCGTCACCACGGCCAAGCTGTACCGGTCGCGCAATCTCAGACAGAGCGCCTCCACCAGTGCCGTTTTACCGGACCCGACCGGACCTCCGACTCCAATCACAGGGATGTGACGCGCCCGTGCCGCGGTCATGCGTCCATTGCCACAGAGATGCTCATCGGCTCGATGCATGACGCTCCTTAACCACCCAAAGTGGCGTATTTGTCATTATTCCTCGGCTAATAATTACCCAGTTCACGACCTGAACAAGCGCGATTCTAAACGGCTGTGGCGCATGGCGTAGATGTCCTGAACCGGCGACCACGATCGGAGCACTCGTTGATGCACCGCCTTCTGGCTGACTCGTTGAACCACCTCGAGCCAGTTGACTAAGAGCCGTTGCCCCTCGCGCTGTCCGAGCGGGATCAACTTCATCGCGGCGGCGATGAATCCCGTGGCCGTTTGATAGAGGAATGCCGCAATTGTGTCTTTCTTTGACCAACCGGCTGCAGCCAACGTCAAGCCTAGGCTGACGGCCAAGTGGCCGGCTGTCTGTTCCGATTCCACCGCAGAGAGAAAATCATCGAGCAACAAGGAACGGTCCTTTTGCCCGGTCGCCACACGAATCACCTGGAGGCCCATCTGCCGGCTGGCCGTTCTCGCCTCTCGTCCCAGCTTCATTGCATCCAATTCTCGATCTACTTTAAACGCAAGTTCCAGAATACCGGACACGAACGCATCATGCGACAGCCCCACCGCGACGGCTTCCCGTTCCCCCATCCCGCTCGTCAACGACTCAATAACAAATTGTGAAAAGTCTTCTGAGTTCTTCACCAGCCCGCCCTGCACCGCTGCCTCAAGCCCTGAGGAGAACGCATAGCCGCCTGAGGGGAAGAAACTGTCCAGGAAGCGGAATCCATTCAAGAGAGCTATGGTATTCATCTTATTCGCGTCTTACCGCCAAGCTGATTAAGAGCAACTCCAGCAAGGCCGCAGGGGGTTTGAATCCCGAGGCGCACCCGGAGCAGTACGTGAGCGACTCGAAGGACAGAGAACGCCGCTGGAGAACATTTTCATCGGCCTGCTAGAAGAGGAAGTAGCGCTGGGCCATCGGTAGCACCGCCATCGGATCACATTTCAAAATCTGCCCGTCGGCTTTCACGACGTATGTCTCAGGATCGACCTCGATTTTCGGCAGGGCATCATTGAGCTTGAGATCACGCTTCCCGATCCCACGGCACTTTTTGACGGCAGAGACGCCCTTCTGTAGATCGAGCTTCTTATGGACGTTTGCGTTCAGTGCCGATCCCGACACAAATGTCAGGCTTGTCGTAAATGGCGCGCGGCCGAAACTCCCGAACATGGGTCTGGTCAACACCGGCTGGGGTGTCGGGATCGACGCGTTCGGATCGCCCATGGCCGCAGCCATCGGAAAGCCTCCCTTGAGCACGATTTCAGGCTTCACGCCGAAGAACGCCGGCCTCCAGAGGACGAGATCGGCCAGCTTGCCGACCTCGACCGAGCCGACCTCGTGCGCAATGCCGTGAGTGATGGCCGGATTGATTGTATACTTCGCGATATAGCGCCGCACACGGAAATTGTCGTTCGATCCGGCCATCTTCTCCGCTGCCGTCTGCGACAGTGTTCCCCGCTGCACCTTCATTTTGTGGGCCGTCTGCCAGGTACGAATGATGACCTCGCCCACTCGCCCCATCGCCTGAGAATCGGAGGACATGATGCTGATCGCGCCCATGTCGTGGAGGATGTCTTCGGCTGCAATGGTTTCACGCCTGATTCGCGACTCGGCGAACGCAATATCTTCCGGCACGCGCGGGTTCAAGTGGTGGCAGACCATGAGCATGTCGAGGTGCTCGTCCATGGTGTTGACCGTAAACGGCATGGTGGGATTCGTCGAGGACGGCAACACGTTCGGTTCCCCGCACACCTTGATAATGTCCGGTGCGTGCCCGCCGCCTGCCCCTTCCGTATGGAACGAGTGGATCGTGCGGCCCTTGAACGCCTTGATCGTGTCTTCGACAAACCCCGCCTCGTTCAGCGTATCGGTGTGGATCGCGACCTGTACGTCATAGTCTTCTGCCACATCGAGGCACGTGGAGATCGCCGCCGGTGTGGTGCCCCAATCTTCGTGCAGCTTGAGACCGATGGCTCCGGCTTCAACTTGCTCGCGCAATCCGTCCGGCAACGACGAATTGCCCTTTCCGAGAAACCCGAGATTGATAGGAAAGCCATCTGCTGCTTCGAGCATCCGGTGAATGTTCCACGGGCCTGGCGTGCAGGTCGTGGCGTTCGTTCCCGTCGCGGGACCGGTTCCGCCCCCGATCAGCGTCGTCAGGCCGTTTGCCAAGGCCTCCGTGATAATCTGCGGACAAATGAAATGGATGTGGGTATCGATGCCCCCGGCTGTGATGATCTTGCCTTCGGCAGACAACACTTCCGTACAGGCGCCGATTTCCATCCCCTTCGTCACGCCTTCCATCAGGTCCGGGTTGCCGGCCTTCCCGATACCGACGATACGGCCGTCACGGACACCGATATCCGCCTTCACGATTCCCCACCAGTCGACAACGATCGCGTTCGTGATGACAAGATCAAGCGCGCCTTTGGCTCTGGTCGCCGCAGGCGACTGCCCCATGCCGTCGCGAATGACCTTCCCGCCCCCGAATTTCGCCTCCTCGCCAGGCACAGTCAGATCGCGGGTAATTTCGATCATGAGATCGGTATCCGCCAGGCGGATACGATCACCTGCGGTCGGTCCATAGAGATCGTTGTACTGCCGCCGCGAGAGTTTCATGATCTCGCCCCCTTCGTGCTAAAGCCCAATTCTCTCGCCTTGGCGAGGGCTCGCTGTTTCACGTTCGAGTCATCCAAACGGCCGTCGACAAGTCCATTGATGCCGTACGCCACACGGTTCCCGCCCATGGCGACGAGCGTGACTCGCTTTTCTTCGCCCGGCTCAAATCGCACCGCCGTTCCGGCCGGCACTTGCAAGCGGAATCCGTAGGCCTTCTCGCGATCAAACCGCAGGGCGCGATTGGCTTCAAAGAAATGGCAATGCGATCCCACTTGGATCGGACGATCGCCCGTGTTCGCCACGGTGAGATCGACCGTTTGCCGGCCATTAAATGCCAGGATGTCGCCTTCACCGAGGATAATTTCACCAGGAATCACAGCCGAAGGCTGGAGTGAGCCTTTCTTCCCGGACCTTGCCACGGCTCTACGCTTGATAGACTTCGGTTTCACTTTGGTTTTCTTCTTCATGTCACACCTATTGTATAGGCTGATGAACCGTCACGAGTTTGGTCCCGTCCGGAAATGTGCCTTCCACCTGCAGCTCCGGAATCATCTCTGCCACGCCGGGCATCACATCCTTCCTCTTCAAGAGCGTCGCCCCATAGGTCATGAGATCCGACACTGAGCGGCCGTCACGAATGCCCTCCAAGATGGCTGCGGTGATGTATGCCACCGCCTCGGGATGGTTCAACTTCAGGCCCCGTTTCATCCGGTCAGCGGCCAACTGCGCCGCCACATAGATCAGTAGCTTCTCCTGTTCTCTCGGTGTCAGATGCATGGTCTTCTCTCTTTCTTATCCTTCTCTCTTTGGAAGCGGGCAAGATGACATCCCGCCAGCATTGCGGGTGGCGCCGACTTGGGGAGCCCAGTCGCTCCCTCCAACTCGCTAGCTTCCCTCCTCAGGAGCGGCTTGGATCGGTCCCATCGTGCGCGCGTCGAACGAACACCGCCCATAATCTTGCAATCTGAGAGGATCCCGCGTGTCGCGTTCCGCGAGCACAGGGACCGACCAGGCCGCGACTCTCTTCGAGGATGGATGGGCCGGTGACCTGCATTACACCGTCAAATGCTGCCGCACCATTTCAGCATTCAACTCATCACTCTTGCCCGCCACCACCACCGCCCCTTTGGCCATCACCACATACTTCTCCGCCAATCGAGCTGCGAAATGGAGCCCCTGTTCGACGAGGAGAATAGCGAACCGACGGGACTTTTTGAAGCCGATAATCACGTCTTCGATTTGGTCCACGATCGAGGGCTGAATGCCTTCCGTCGGCTCATCCAACAGGAGCAGCTTCGGATTCGACAGCAATGCACGCCCGATCGCCAATTGCTGCTGTTCGCCCCCGCTCAAGACGCCGCCGGGCCGTTCAAGAATCTGCGCGAGCTTTGGAAACAATTGATACACCTCGTCGAAAGCTGCCTTCTCCACTGTTCCGTTGGAGGAATCGGACCGAGCCCAAAATCCGAGCTGCAAGTTTTCACGCACGGTCAGATGGGGAATGATTTCCCGTCCCTGCGGCACGAGCGCCAATCCGCGGCGGGCGCGCCGATCGGTGGACAGTTTCGTCACATCAGAGCCATCGAAGACCATGTGTCCTGACCGCGCAGGCAACAGCCCCGTGATAACTTTCAGGGTCGTCGTCTTTCCCACGCCATTTCTGCCCATCAAACACGCAACTTCCCCTGATTCGACGCTGAACGATACGTTCCGAAGAATGTGACTTTCGCCGTAGTAGGCGTTGATGTTCTTGAGCTCTAGCATTGCTAATTCACACCTACGATTCGCGGAATGCTAAAAAGGAGCTCCAGCAAGGCCGCAGCGAGCAAGAGGTCAAGGCGTACTGAAC
>CAMLHQ010000087.1 GCA_946479785.1 uncultured Nitrospira sp. | reverse complement strand
GAAGATACGGGAGGTTCATACCAAGCTTCGCTTGAACCGCTCGCTCCGATTGAATACGAGCGGATAGGTAGTTTGCCGCGAGTTAAATCGGTAGTTGAACGTCAGAGCGATGCGAGAACGCTGCTGGCGGCTTTTTCAGCAGCCTGCTAGACGGATTCGCCCACTTCGAGATCGGACGTATTGGCCTTATCCTGCGATTTTTGATCGGCCTGTCCTTCTCCGTCCCAGTAGAGCATACGATGGCAGTACGGGCAGGTATGGAGATCCTGTGAGCGCTTGACCTCGGCAATCAGCTGCGGAGGAATCTGAAGACGGCAACCTGAACACATTCCCCCCTTGATCGCGGCCAGCGCCTGATCCTTCCTGGAGGCTTTGAGTTTCTTATAGCGAGTCAGGAGCGCTGGTTCCACATGGGCCGAGCGGTCCCGCTGTTGTGTTTCGAGTCCGGCAAGTTCGTTCGACAATTTTCGGTCGAGTTCATCGAGCGCCTGCTTTTCCTTGGTAAAGGCTTCCTCGACGACTCGAACTTTGTCCTGAGCTTCTTTGGCCGCTTGTTGAAGTTGCTCTATTTTTTCCATGCACCCCAGCACCTTATCCTCGATTTCCGATTTCTTCTTGTTGGCCATCTGTAATTCGAACAAATGGGCCTGGTATTCCTTGTTGGTTTTGAGCTCGGACAGCCGTGCGCGCATCTTATCCGTGTGCGCATCTTGCGCTTCCACATCTTTCTCGTGGGAACGTCGCTCCTTGACCAAGGCGTCGATGGCACCGCTCATCTCCTGCAACGACTGTTTCGCTTCGCGCAACGGTGCTTCAACCGCATGGAGTCGAGCGGGAATCTTCCGGCGCTGTTCCGTGATCTCCGTGATACGGAGATCCAGCTTCTGTAGTTCGATAAGGGGGGACAGATTTTGTTTCAATGCGCTCCCGACTCTGATTCTTGCGAAGGCAGGATACGGGCTCACCGCTGCCGGTCCACTGGTGGGCCCACTAGGACTCGAACCTAGGACCAGCTGATTATGAGTCAGCCGCTCTAACCACCTGAGCTATGGGCCCAGATCAAGGAGCCTGCCGATGGCATGCGGCGCCTGCTCCGCAGACCTTGAGCGTGTGATTCTAGGCCGACCGGGAGGCGGAGTCAAACGGAGCCACAAGACGGCGCCGGCTCACAAACTTTCGACGAAACTCCGTAACTTCTTGCTCCGGCTCGGATGGCGCAGTTTGCGCAAGGCCTTCGCTTCGATCTGCCGGATACGCTCCCGGGTGACTTCGAAGTCCTGCCCGACCTCTTCCAGCGTGTGATCCGTTGCCTCGCCGATCCCAAAGCGTTTACGCAAAACTTTCTCTTCCCTCGGCGTCAGCGTTTCCAGTGCGCTGTTGATTTGACGCTGCAAATCGTACCGGATTGCCGCTTCCAGCGGAGAAATCGCCTTCTTGTCTTCAATGAAGTCGCCCAAGTGGCTGTCCTCTTCTTCGCCGATCGGCGTTTCAAGCGAGATCGGTTCGCGTGCGATTTTGAGAATCTTCCGCACCTTGTCGAGGGGCAAGTCCATGCGCTCGGCGATTTCCTCTGGCGTTGGTTCGCGACCGAGTTTCTGCACCAGATGGCGAGAAGTCCGGATCAATTTGTTGATCGTCTCGATCATGTGCACGGGAATGCGGATCGTCCGCGCCTGGTCCGCAATGGCGCGCGTGATCGCCTGGCGAATCCACCAGGTCGCATAGGTGCTGAACTTGTACCCGCGTTTGTACTCAAACTTGTCGACCGCCTTCATCAATCCGATATTGCCCTCCTGGATCAAATCCAGGAACTGCAGACCGCGGTTCGTATACTTTTTGGCGATACTGACGACGAGGCGAAGGTTCGCCTCGACCAATTCGGCTTTGCCGCGCTTAACCTTTTCCTCCGCTACGTCCAGATGCCTGACCGCATCTTTGATCTCCTCTCCTGAGACCAACGCTTCCTCGGTTTCCAATTGCCGGATACGGCTCTTCGCGGCTTGGAACAGTTTCTTTATGTCCTGGAGCGTATCTTCCGACACACCGGTCCTTCGTTTGACCGCCTGGAAATCCTTTCGATCGCGGCAGAGCTTCCGAAGAAGTTCGGCTCCCGCTTCACCGCCCACCCCGAGACGCCGCTGACAGCTGACGATCTCTCGTTCCGCCGTCCGGATCTGGATTGCCATCTCGCGGACACGCTGTACCATTCGGTCTTTCAAGACCCCGTGCAGGTTGACCGCCTCCATCTTGTCCACGACCTGCTCGCGGATCGCATCGATTTGTCTTTTGATCTTCTTTAGCTTGGCCGGATCTTTGGCCGCTTGCCGAGACTTCTCGTAGAGACCCTTGAGCGACGTCGACACCTTGCGGACGATGTTCAGGCCTTCCAACGTCTTGAGCCGCAACTCTTCGTAGTCCCGCTCGACTTCCTCCTCCTCGAAATCTTCCTCAGTTTCCTGGATCGGCACGATTTCGCGGACGTCGATCTTTCCGTTTTTGAGCTGATCCCGAAGCGAGAGAATGAACTCGATCGTCATGGGCATGCCATAAATGACGAACGCGATGTCCCGCTTCCCTTCTTCGATGCGCTTGGCGATTTCGATTTCGCCTTCGCGACTCAAGAGGGCGACACTGCCCATTTCTTTCAGATAGAGCCTGACTGGGTCGTCCGTACGGCTCAGGGCGCCCGGCGTGAGGTCGATCTCCTTTTCATTCTCTTCGCTCGCCTCGCTCTCCTCCGCCTCCTCGCCGGCGTCTTCGTGGTCTCCGGCGCTACGGGTTTTCTGCTGACGCTCACCGTCGGGCGCATCGACAATCTCAATGTCCATTTCACCGAACATCGACATGATGCTGCCGAATTGCTCCGAGGACACGACCTCCGCGGGCAACGTGCTGTTCAACTCGTCATAGGTGAGAAAGCCTTTCTCTTTCCCGATCGAGATCAGCTTCTTCACTTCCACGAGCAATTCTTGTTTCGCCATACTTACTCCTTGACTAAAGAAAGCGCTCCGGCGGGTCGACCGGCCTTCTGCATCCGCACTTCATTGACACGCACGTTCAACGCCTGGGCGTCTTCGGTTCGCCCTTCCCGCTCCGCCGTCTTGAGCTGTGCGATCAGGTCACGCAAGACCGTTTCGGCCTGCTTTCGATCGAGCGTGTTCAGACAACCTTGGATGTGTGCACGCGGATCGTCGAAATGCTCTTCCCGCATCGACAATTCCGTGGCCAGCGGGCCGCAGTCCGGATCGTCCACGATGGTGTCCAGCAACCGGCGCAATCCTATGCGGCCGTCTTGTTCAAGATGGGCCAACGCCTTTTCGACGATGATGCGACAGGCCGGAATCGAAAACGCATCAGACTGCAACCGCCGGACATCGGCAGGCGTCAACTGTCCCTGCAACAAGAGATACACCAGATCGCGTTCTTCCGGTGCGCCCTTGATGGGCAGCACAGGCTGGACATCAGTGAGTCGAAGAGCGCCCCTCTGGCCGTCTTTCTGAACCAACGCCGGATAGCGCTCGATGAGACGTTGTTGGCTGATCCCGAGCCGCTCGGCTACGAGACGGATCCGCTCTTCACGCTCGATCGGATGCTCGCTCTTCTGCAAGATACGCAAGATTTCGTCCACGCTGCGGATGCGGCCTTCGATCGTACTCGCCTCTGCCGATTTCAGGCTGTGCTCTAAGGCAAAATCCAGCAAGCTCGGCGATCGTTCTTCCAATCGATCAAACGCATCAGGCCCTTCTTTTCGAACGTACGTATCAGGATCTTCGCCGACCGGCAGTGTCACGACCTTCACGCCAAGACCGCTGTTGACGAATAGATCCAAGCCCCGCAATGCCGCGCGCACACCGGCGGCATCGGGATCGAACAGCAAGACCACTTTTGATGCAAAGCGCCGCAATACCTGGATGTGTTCGGAGGTCAGCGCCGTTCCCAACGTCGCGACGGTATGAGTCAATCCGGCCTGGTGCAGCGCAATCGCGTCGAAGTAGCCTTCGACGACGATGACGGTCTTCGTACGCGCTATGGCCTCCCGCGCCACGTCCAAGGCAAAGAGCGTTTGCCCCTTCTTGAACAGTGCCGTGTCCGGTGAGTTCAGATACTTTGGTGTACCTTCTCCGAGGACCCGGCCGCCGAATCCAACGATGCGTTTGCGCAGATCCGTGATCGTAAACATGACCCGATCGCGAAACCGATCGTAAAACCCGCTGCCGTTGTCACGAGCGATGATGAGTCCGGCTGACGCCAAATCATTCTGCGCGAATCCCTGCTTCGCAAGCGACTTGATCAGGCCATCCCATTCGGGCGGAGCGACCCCGATGCCGAACCGTTCGATGGTGGATGGTAACATGCCGCGGCTCGCCAAATATGCGCGCGCCTCTGCTCCCACCTGATCATCGTTGAGATTCCGCCGGAACCAATCGGCGGCGGCTTTGTTCAGTTGTTCGATCCGAACAGCCTGCGCAGCCTGAGGCCCCGCCTGACTGGCTGCTTCCTCCACTTCGACCCCGACTTTTTTCCCGAGCTCTCGAACCGTTTCCGGAAAGCTCGCCCCGGTAATCCGGGTCAAAAACGTGAACACATTGCCTCCAGCTCCGCAGCCAAAACAGTGGAAGATTTGCCGTGAAGGGCTGACCGTGAACGAGGGACTCTTTTCTTGGTGGAACGGACAGAGGCCTTTGAGGTTCTGGCCCGCTCTGGTCAAACTCACATGCTGGCCGACCACCTCCACAATATCGGTCCGGTCCCTGATCTGGTTGATGACGTCTTCTGAGATCAGGCCTCGGCCCATGGGAGGCGTAGCTCCTCGATTCCCACCGAAAAAGCGGTAGAAATAATATGCGTAAGTGATCGAAAAAATTGACCGGTCAGGTTAACAGACGGAAAGGAAATCTGTCAATGTAAGAAGGATGGCCAGCGTAGAAACTTGTCAGCCTGGTGGCCAGGCCATGCGCCGTCCGCCCAAGACATGCAGGTGAAGGTGAAACACGGTCTGACCACTGTCCCGCCCGGTATTGGCGACAATCCTGTAACCGGACTCGGTTAATCCCTTCTGTTTCGCCACCTTCGTACAAGTGAGGAGCAGATGTGCTAAGAGCCCATGATCTTGAGAGGTGCAATCCTGCACGGCCACCACATGCTTCTTCGGAATGATCAGCGTATGTATGGGGGCCTGCGGATTGATATCGTCGAATGCCAACGCCTGGTCATCCTCGTGAACGATCTTGGCGGGAATCTTCTTCTCGATGATTTTGCAAAACAGACAGTCGTTCATAGACCGCGCCTCACTTTTCCGGCCTGAGTCCCGATTTCCCGAATCGTTTACCCAGCTCTTCATAAATTTCCTGGAGGGATATGTCGTGATACCCCAGCACCATTAACGCATGGAAGAATAGATCGGCGACTTCATAGACAATCTCGTCTTTCTTCCCCCCCTTGGCGGCAATGAGCACTTCCCCGGCTTCTTCCGCCACTTTCTTCAAGATCTTGTCATGACCGCCTTCGAAGAGTTTGGTCGTGTAGGAACCAGCCTGCGGGTTCGCGCGGCGATCCCGGATCGTTCGCAGGATCCCTTCGAGAATCCCTCCGAACGCCTCAGACGACTTCTCTCTTGCGGTAACACCCTGGCCATCGAGCTTCGAAAAAAAACAGGCCCGTTCGCCTGTATGACACGTGGGGCCAATCGGTTGCGCCTTCACCAATATCGTATCTCGATCGCAGTCTACGAAGACTTCTTTCACGAGCAGCTTATTGCCGGACGTTTCACCCTTCTCCCACAATTTGTTGCGGGACCGGCTCCAAAAGTGAACAGATTTTGTGGCCAGCGTCTTGCCCATCGCCTCTTGGTTCATATAGCCGAGCATGAGCACCGTCCCATCCAGCCAGTCTTGAATGACGGCTGGAAGCAGCCCCTCGTCGTTGAACTTGAAGTCGTTATTTGCGGTTTGACCCATGATTACGCGACCTGCACGGCCGGTTCTAGACGAACCGGCACACCCCGCTCTCGGAGATAGGCCTTTGCCTGTGGAATCGTGAAGGTTCGGAAGTGAAAAATCGAAGCAGCCAACACGGCATCCGCCTTGCCCTTCACAAATCCATCGTACAGATGTTCCAGCGTCCCGACCCCGCCCGAGGCAATCACCGGAATTGAAACCCGTTCGGACAAGGTAGCTGTCAAGCCAAGATCATAGCCGCTTTGCTGACCATCTTGGTCCATACTGGTCAATAAGATTTCTCCTGCGCCGTAGCGTTCCATCCGTTTCGCCCACTCGATCGCATCAAGACCGGTCGGCTTCCGGCCGCCATGCGTGAACACTTTCCATTGATTCGGGAGCACCGCTCGTTTCGCATCGATAGCCACGACGATACATTGAGTGCCGAACCGTTCGGCCGCTTCCCTCACGAATTCAGGCCGTTCCACCGCCGCCGTATTAATGCTGACCTTATCCGCGCCGGCATTCAACAGGTTTCTGATGTCATCGAGCGTTCTCACGCCTCCGCCAACCGTCAACGGCATGAAGACTTTTGCAGCGGTGCGTTCGACGACGTCGATAATCGTCTTTCGGTTTTCATGGGACGCCGTGATGTCGAGAAAACAGAGTTCATCCGCGCCATCGAGGTCATACACCGTCGCCACGTCCACCGGATCCCCCGCATCACGAAGATTGACGAAGCTCACACCTTTGACGACACGGCCATCTTTTACATCGAGACAGGGGATGATGCGTTTGGTCAACATGGCAGCTCAGCTTTCATGAAGGGCCGCGACTGCAGTCCGATAATCGAGCTTGCCGTCGTAGAGGGCTTTGCCGACAATTGCGCCTTCGATGCGTGGGCCAAGCGCCTGCAGGGCTTTCAGATCCTCCACACTCGAAATTCCTCCGGATGCAATCACCGGAAAAGACGAATATTCCACGACTTCCTTCAAAGCCGGCAAATTCGGTCCACTCAGCATGCCGTCCCGCGAAATGTCGGTATAGATCACCGCGCCAATGGCGTAACCGGATAGTTCCTTGAGCAGATCGATGGCCTTCGTCTCGGACACAGCCGTCCATCCCTTCACCGCAACGTTTCCATCGCGCGCATCTAATCCGAGCAGAATCCGCTGCGGAAATTCCTTACAGGCCTGCTCCAAAAATGTGCGATCCGTCAAAGCCGCTGTCCCGAGCACGACGCGGGATACACCCGCGTTCAGATAGCGTCGAAGGGTATCCAAATTCCTGATTCCGCCGCCGATCTGCACCTTCACACTCACTGTCTTGATCACCGCTTCGATCTGAGGCAGGTTCTGCGGCTCGCCGTTCACCGCGCCATTTAAATCGACGATATGAATGACCGTCGCCCCGGCCTGTTGCCACTTGCCGGCCACCGACGCGACATCGTCGGAATAGACCGTCTCAGCCGCCATATTGCCCTGGCGTAACCGAACACAACGTCCGTCCTTCAAATCAATCGCAGGAATCACCAACAAGCGATCACTCTCCCGCTGTTCCGAATGGAAAGGTTTTCAAGACCTCGTCCGCTCCGTACTGCGCCAGTTCTTCGGCCGTGACGAACACTCCGCCATGCTGGATGAATCCCAGAAAGTCCTGTGTCATGGGCTTCTGCTGTTCATAATAATTGCCCACCCAGAGCACTTGCCCGTCCGCCGCAACGGCTTTCAGTTCGAATCCTACCGTGGCCGGAGGATTCGCTCCCAGCCGGCTGCCCGATCGCTCTTGGTACACTAGAATCTGGCCGACCAACGCCGCGTCGGCCCTCAACTTTTTGGCTAAAGACGCCGCCTCAGACTCCTGCGTGGTTTTCTCGCTTTCAGCCGTTTGCGGGACCACGGCCTTCGCCGACTCATAGGGCGGCAAGACCACGACGCCCTGTCTGTTCTTCAGTCGGGTCCAAAAGAGTTGGGTCACCTTCTCCGCGGCATATCCGGGCACAGTCGCCGTTTGTTTCAATTGTGGCTCTGCGCTGGAAGGAGTGCCCATCGAGATGTCCGAAAGCCTGACGCTTTGCGGAGTCGAGAGGAACAGATCTCCCTGATCACGGATCTGAGGAGTCGACAAGGTCGTGAAGGGCACGAGCGCGATAGTCCGAACCTGATAGTGAGGCAACTCGCTTGAGACCTGCGTGGTGACCTTCGAACCGCTACAGCCGAATCCGACAAGCAGGGGCAACGCCAGTGTGATGGCGAGAGTCATCAGGTACAAAATGGCGCCTCGCTGCGGACGCACCTTCATCATCTCGCTCCTTCCACCGGACGCTTGTGAGCTATACACGCCACTCACCGAAATTCTTGATCAATCGCAACCCGACAGATTGACTTTTTTCCGGATGGAACTGACAAGCCACGATATTCTCCTTCCAAATGCTGGACACAAACGGGATGCCGTACGTAGTCGTGGTAGCCGTAACGGTGCGATCGGTCGGATCGACGAAATAGGAATGCACAAAATACCAGTTGGATCCGTCTGCGATACCATCGAACAATGGACAGCCCCGTTGTATGTTCACTTGATTCCATCCCATGTGGGGAACTTTGAGGGCGGGATCGAGCACAAACTTTCTGACTTTGCCTGGAATAATGCCAAGCCCTTTATTCAAGCCGAACTCTTCGCTTTCAGTGAATAACAGTTGCAATCCCAAACAGATTCCGAGAAACGGCTTACCGGATTGAATAGTAGATCGAATGGGCTCCACGAGATCGAATCGTTCCAGATTCGCCATGCAATCGCCGAAGGCCCCGACGCCAGGCAAGACCATATGACTGGCATTCTTGATCGTCGCCCTGTCGCGCGTCACCACGGCCTCATGCCCGACGGCCTCAAAAGCCTTGGAGACGCTACGCAAATTACCCATCCCGTAGTCGACAATGGCAATCATGAGCCCTTTTCACCTGTTGAAGGTTCTAACAATACCGCAACCGGCTTCGCCCCGCCACTCCTCTCTCATCGGACAAAAGAAAAGGGGCAGGCCACAGAGACGGCCCGCCCCCAGCGTTGAGACTCTGCTGATCCAGCCTCGCTACAACATCCCCTTCGTCGAGAGGACCTTTCCGGCCAATCGTTCTTCCAACATGGTAGCCTGGTCTAACGCCTTGGCCGTCGCTTTAAAGATGGCTTCCATGATGTGGTGTGGATTGCGGCCATACATGAGATTCACGTGCAAATTCAATCCGCCATGCGTCACGAACGCCTGGAAGAAATCTTCGAACAGACCTAAATCGAACGATTTGATCTTCCGGTCTGGCAGATTCACGTTGTAGACCAGAAACGGTCGACCGCTAAGATCAATCGTCACCTGCGCCAGAGTCTCATCCAATGGAGCAGATGAAAATCCGAACCGCTTGATCCCGGCTTTTTCGCCCAATGCCTGATGCAAGGCCTTTCCCATCACGATCCCGACATCTTCGACCGTGTGGTGTTCGTCGATGTCAATGTCGCCCTTCGCCTGAACGGTCAGATCGAAGAAGCCGTGCTTCGCCAACAGTTCCAGCATATGATCGAGAAACCGGATCCCGGTGTCGATCTTTCCCTGTCCAGTGCCGTCAAGCGTCCATTCGACGCGAATGTCGGTTTCTTTCGTCGCTCGATGTAACGAAGCCTGTCTAGGCGCAGATCCGTTCTTCTTCATGAAAACCTGCTTTGGGCCGACTTGGCGTGCGCATCGAACCCTTCGATGTGGGCGAGCCGGACAAGGTGATCTTTCACTTTGCTCAGTTCCTCCTTCGTATAGTGCACGATGTTGCTGATCTTCGTGTAATCATGAATAGACAGCGCCGAGAAAAATCGCGCCGTCGCCCCCGTCGGCAACACGTGATTGGGTCCCGCAATATAATCCGCCACCGACGGCGGCGTATAGCGGCCCAAAAATAACGCGCCGGCGTGACGGATTTTTTCGAGATAATCGAACGGCTCATCCACCGACAGCGTCAGGTGCTCGGGTGCAATCTCGTTCGCCACATCGATCGCTTCGTCCATGGTCGTGACGACGAACGCGACGGAGTGTCGCGCCACCGATTTGGCCGCAATCTTCTCGCGCTGTAATCCCTTCAGTTGCTGCTCCATGACACGGACCGTTTCCTTGGCCAGCGACGCCGACGTCGTCACGAGCCAAACCTGCGCATCTTCGTCATGTTCGGCTTCACAAAGCAAATCGGCTGCGACGTGCGCCGGACTCGCGTCGTCATCGGCTACCACGAGCAACTCACTCGGCCCTGCCACCATGTCAATGCCGACAGTCCCGTATAACATCCGCTTGGCGGCAGCCACGTAAGCATTCCCTGGGCCCACGATCTTGTCGACCTTCGGGATCGTCTTCGTGCCGAATGCCAGCGCGCCGATCGCCTGCACCCCGCCCACCCGATAAATCTCGTTCACGCCAGCGATGTCCGCCGCCACAAGCAGATAGGGGTTAATCCCACCCTTCTGCGGAGGGGTAGCCATGACCACCCGTCCGACACCTGCGACTTTCGCCGGAATCGCGCTCATCAGGACGGTCGACGGGTACACCGCCTTTCCCCCGGGGACATACACTCCCACGGTATCGATCGGCGTAACCACCTGGCCTAACGTTGCAGCGCCGTCCTGATACATCCAGGTCTTGGTCCGCTGCCGTTCGTGAAACGCCGCAATCCGCTGCGCCGCGAACCGCAAGGCATCACCTTCATCTTTTCGAATATGGTAGTACGCTTCTTTGATTTCTTCCGGCGTGACCTTCAGCAGTTCAGGCTTGAGCGAGACCTTGTCGAATTGCCTGCTGAAGCGGAGGACCGCTTTGTCGCCGCCACGTTCGACGGCTTGCAGAATCGCCCTCACTGACTTCTCGACCGCGGCCCCCTGGACGCGTCCGCGCGAGGCCACTTTCTTCAACGTAGGAATGAACGCCCGGTCTGTCGAGGCGACAATTTTCATGTACGTGTCCGTCTACTCGTTTGACCAGTTCCCCGTGAAGGCACGAGAGGTGAGGCCTTACGAGACTGCTGAGGCTGGGCACAGGCTGCCCGGAGCTTTTTGACCAATTCCGACACGGCCTGGTGTTTCAGCTTGAGGCTGGCTCGATTGACGATCAAGCGCGCTGTGGACTGTGCGATGCACTCCACTTCGACGAGGTCGTGCGCCCTGAGCGTATTGCCGGTTTCAACCAAATCGACGATCCGGTCTGCCAGTCCGACAATCGGTGCCAGTTCAATCGAGCCATACAGCTTGATGATTTCCACCGGCACGCCACGCTGATTGAAATAGCGTTCCGTGATCTTCGGATACTTGGTGGCGACACGGATTTTTGAAGACAGCCGGTCGCGCGAAGCTTGTTCCCGGAGCACGGCGACGGCAATTCTACACGCTCCAAACCCTAAATCCAATGGCTCGTAGACGTCGCTGTCCTGCTCCAACAACACGTCTTTACCGACAATGCCGAGGTCGGCCGCTCCGTATTCGACGTAGGTTGGCACGTCAGCGGGGCGGACAATGAGAAACGTCATGCCAATCTCAGGACAAGGAAATACCAAGCGGCGGCTGTCCATCGCCAGCTTAGCTGCCTCATACCCCGCCTTCACAAACAACTCGAGCGTCGGTTCAATCAATTTCCCTTTGCAGAGCGCGATCGTCAGCATCCTCTACCCTTTTCGCCGCTCGATGACGGCCCCGAGGCCGCGCAGCTTTTCTTCAATCCGCTCATAGCCGCGATCCAGGTGATACACCCGCAACACTTCGGTTGTGCCTTCCGCTGCCAGGCCCGCCAGAATCAACCCCGCGCTCGCGCGCAAATCGGACGCCATGACCGGCGCCCCCGTGAGACGCTCTCGTCCGGTGATCACGACACGATTGCCTTCAACCCGAATATCCGCGCCCATGCGGCGCAGCTCTTCGACATGCATGAACCGGCTTTCAAACACCGTCTCGGTTATGACGCTAGTCCCCTCCGCGATGCACATCAGCGCGACCATCTGCGCCTGCATGTCGGTGGGGAAACCGGCAAACGGGAGGGTCCGCACGTCCACACCTTTCAAGCGCGCTGTTTTTGATGCATCGAGATCGACTCGTTCTTTTTCCACACGTATCTCAGCCCCGGATTCTCGCAGCTTGTTCAGCAATGGATCGAGATGCTCAGGGCGGCAACGATTCACCGAAACTGACCCCTTTGTGATCGCGCCAGCTACCAGGTACGTTCCTGCTTCGATCCGGTCCGGGATCACCTCGTGGTCGCTCCCACGAAGTTCCCGCACTCCTTCGATCGTAATCATATCGGTGCCGGCTCCGGCGATTCTGGCCCCACGCTTTGTCAGAAAATCCGCCAGATCGACGATTTCCGGTTCCTTCGCGGCATTTTCAATGACCGTGGTGCCTTGCGCCAACGAGGCGGCCATCATCAAATTCTCCGTCCCCGTGACCGTTGGCACATCGCAATAAATCGTCGCCCCTTTCAACCGTTTGGCCTTGGCACGAATATACCCATGCTCGATCGACACCTCTGCGCCTAGCTTGGCCAGTCCGGCCAGATGCAGATTTACCGGGCGAGAGCCGATCGCGCAGCCGCCTGGCAATGATACCGTCGCTTCTCCCCAGCGGGCGACCAAAGGGCCAAGGACTAACACCGAGGCGCGCATCGTCTTCACTAATTCGTACGGCGCCTGCGTCGATTGGATGACGTCCGCGTTGATGATGGCGCGATTGCCTTCATGTTGTACCCTCGCGCCTAAGATACCGAGCAGC
>CAMLHQ010000086.1 GCA_946479785.1 uncultured Nitrospira sp. | reverse complement strand
GTCCGCTCTTGTAATGAGGCCGCTACCAAGGGTGTGATCAGTCCGGAGCTTCCGCCGATGACGGCGATCAACGCGGCAGCCAACGGGAGCGGCCAATGGTGTAACAGCACGAGTGCGGCGCCGCCTCCGACCGCCGAGGCGGCGGCAATAATCAACATCCGACGGCAGACCTGCTGTTCTTTGATGACGAGCAACCCGATCGTGGCGGCAAGAATACCGATGCTCAAGGACGACCAGAGCCAGCCAAGGCCGACAGATCCCACGTGCAGGATTTGACCACCGATCATGGGGAGTAAATAGACGAACCCGGTGGCCCCGAACGAGAAGATTGACGCAATCACCATGAGCAACGACAGGAGTCGCTGTTTGACGAAAATAAAGCGCAATCCATCTTGAAAATCTTTCACGGCTTGGGACCATGCACCACGACCACGGCTGGCCATCTCAATACGAGGGATCTTCAAAGGATATTTGCACAAGGCTGAAATAAAAAACGCGCCTGCGTTCACATAGAGTACGTTCTGGGCTCCGATGGCCGCGATAAGGATGCCGCTCAACGCCGGTCCAAGCAATTGCCCGACGGTCAAGGCGCTTTGCATGAGCGCGTTGATGCCGATGAGCTGCTCCTTTTTCACGAGTCGTGGCAATGTGGCATTCAACGCCGGTCCGAAAGCCATCGAAAACAGCGCGATCACAAAGACCAACACATAGAGCCATGCCAGCGACAAATGGCCAAGCGCATAGAGGACCGGCACCAGGATCAACAGCCCCGTTCGCACCAGGTCGATAACGATCATGGCAGTGCGCTTTGACATGCGGTCCAACACGACCCCGGCGAAGGGGCCGAAGATCAGGGGCGGCACGGTCTGGAGCACGCCGATCAACGTCATCTTGAGCGCCGATTCCGTCGTGTTGTACACAAACCATAAGAGGGCCACCTTCGTCACACCGTCTCCCACTTGTGAAATGATTTGGCCCGCATAGAGCCATCGGACATTTCTGTCCTTAAGCAAACGGCGCCAGCGGGTCGTGCTTTCAGTGAAGGTCTTAACCATTTTCATTCTTGCGAAAAAACCAGAGCGTCTGAGAGGCGTTCTGTCCGCATATCGCGCTGAAATCGTGGGAGAGGCCTCGTGAGGACGTGGTTACGCTGCTTCCTTGTGGGCGCGCACGTCTGAGCTGAACGGCTCATACCAATCCTCTCTGGTAAGCGGCAAGCCTGCTTGGCCGGCGACCGCTTTGACAGAGAGCGTGTGATAGAGGCTCAGACGTCCGAGTCTGAACAGGTGGGCCGCCATGGCCATGTAGGCCTGCCACACTCGATAGGTCACCTCGCCGACGATGCGCACTGCCTGATGGTGTTGTTGCTCGAGCCGGCGCCGCCAGGCGTCCAACGTGAGCGCGCAATGCTCACGCAAGCTCTCGACGTCTCGTATCTCGAAGCCGCAGCGCTCCGCCGTTCTGACGATCTCCTCAATCGGCAGCACTTCGACATCGGGAAACACGTAACGGTCCGCGAACGCTCCAAGCTTCGGTTGACCATCGCGTGTGCCGATCCCCTGGTTCAAAAATATTCCACCCGGAGAGAGCAGTCGGACGGCACGCTGATAATAGGACGCCAGGTGCGTACGTCCGACATGTTCCACCATGCCGATGCTGACGATCTTGTCGTAGAGCATCTCCCCCTGCACGTCCCGAAAGTCTCGCACCTCGATGCGGCAGCGCCGCGACAAGCCGGAGGCCACGATCTGCTGGTTGGCGACTTCCGCCTGCCGCCGACTCAGCGTGATGCCATGCACGAGCGCGCCATGCACCTGGGCCGCATAGAGTGCGAAACCTCCCCAACCGCAGCCGATGTCTAGGACCCGGTCGCCCGGCTTCAGCCCTAGCTTGCGGCACAGATATTCCAATTTCTGTGTTTGCGCGTTCTCCAACCCATCGTCCGGGCTCCGGTAATACCCGCACGAATACATCAACCGGCTGTCCAGCCAGAGACGATAAAACTCCACTGGCACATCGTAATGGAATCGCACCGCCTCCTTAGCGCGGCGTTTCTCGTGCGGCCGCCCATGCAGTTCGAGGCTTCTGGTTTCTTCCGGTAATCTGGTGAGCCGCCGTTGTTGCCAGGAGGCGGCCGCGCAGCGAAACCAATCCATGAGGGTCCAGCGCCGTTCAATCAGATGGTCGGCGAGCGGTATGAACGCGTCAATCGGTCCGATGATGTCGATATCGTCGTGGATATAGGCTTCTCCGAGAGCCAGTTCGACAGGCCAGCGGAGCATGCGGCTGAGCGAATCTGGGCGGCGTAAAATTAACGTGGCCACCGGCCGCTCGTTCGATCGTGGTCTCCAGACGGATCCGTCCCAGAAACGCACGGCGATATTCGGGGTTTCACAATCGCGCAGGAGATCTTCGAAGAATCCTACGGCTGATCGGGTGGCGGAGGAACCGCTCATATCCCGATCGTCATCCTGTTCCACGATTGATCTTCCGGCTTCCCTGTCCATGTCGAAGGCGCTCCTCCGCCGCCTCATCGTTCATGAGGACCCATTTCAACCGAGATGTCTCCCGTCACGTTCAAGACCTTGGCTTCCATCTGTTTATCGTGCCTCCGCTCGAATCGCACATCCACAGAACCTTTACCGATGCGCAGATGCCGGATTTCAACCGTATTGATGAAGTCCGGTAGATGCGGGTTCACAATATTTAATCGATTCGCAAAGGCGTCAGGAACGAGGCCGAGACATGTCTCGACGAGAAACGGGATGGATCCCGCGGCCCAGGCCTGCGGATGGCAGGCGACAGGGTACCGAACAGGCACGCCGTATTCCTCACGTGCAAAGCCCGTGAACAATTCGGGAAGCCGGTAGTCCTCGAATTCCATCGCGGCTTCCAATAGCCCGACGAAAATGCGGTCCGCCTCCCTGTCGAAGCCGTAACGCCGAAAGCCGGCCGCGATCAGCGAATTATCGTGAGGCCAGACCGTTCCCAAGTGATACCCCATTGGATTGTACCGACGCTCCTTGTAGGACAGCGTGCGGATGCCCCATCCATTAAAGAGATCGGGCTTCATCAACCGTTGGACCACCCGAGCGGCTTTGTGTTCGTCGACGATGCCGGCCCAAAGGGCCTGGCCTGGATTCGACGACATGACCCTGCATGGTCGGCGGCCCGCCTCCAATGCCAAGGCATAGCAACCCTCGTCTTCCATCCAGAAGTCCCGATTGAAACGCTCGCGTAACGCTTGCGCTTCGGCGCGCAGACGGGTCGCATGGTCCCGCTCACCGACTCGATCGTACAGATCGGCAATCGACATCTTCGCGAGGTATACATAGCCCTGCACTTCCACCAAGGCGATCGGCGGATGCGCAATCCGCCCATCCTCGGTGACAATAGCGTCGCCGGAATCCTTCCACCCCTGGTTGATCAATCCCTTGTTCGTGTTGCTCAAGTAGCTGACATAGCCGTCGCCGGCTGCATCGCCATAGCGATCGATCCAGCGCAATGCCAGCTCGATGTGGGAACGCAATTCCTGAAAGAGGTCAAGATCCCCAGTCCATCGTACATAGTGGCTCATGAGTATGATGAATAAGGGGGTGGCGTCGATCGTCCCATAGTAAGGTGTGTGGGGTATCTTGTTCATCCGAGCCAATTCCCCCACTCGCAGTTCGTGCAAAATCTTGCCCGGCTGTTCGTCGCGCCAATCGCTAACATGGTGGCCTTGATAGCGGGCCAGCAAGCGGAGCGTGTCCGCCGTCGTATCGGACTCGAAGGCCAGTGTTTGCAGCGACGTGATGAGGCAATCCCGTCCGAACAGCGTCACGTACCAGGGCACGCCGGCGGCGAAAAAGTCGTCGCCGGAGTTTGAGGTTTTGAGCATGTGCAGATCCATCAGGGAGCGGCGCATTACGCGATTCAACAGCAGGCTGTCGCTGTGGAATTCGGTCTCGCGCTTCATCCATTGTTCACACGAAGCCTTGATGCCTTGCGTGACAGCATGCAGATCACGATAGACGCTCGTCTGCGCGAAGAGCCGGTTCGGCTGCTCTTCGGACTCCGCGATCGCGAGCGAAATACGGAGCTGTTTGCTCTCGTTCGGCTGGAGCGAGACAAAAAACTCGACAGCGGTGCCCTTGACGCCGGTAGGCAGCGGATTAAAATGCACGGCCAGGCTGCGCTTGATTTTGTCCCCGCCTTCGTACGAGAAGACGAGGCATTTGTCTTTCCAGCAGGGTTTGAAGAGCTTGCCTTTGACTTCGCGGATCAACCCGCGGATCTCGAAGACATCCTCGAACCCGGCCCGGAAGCGCAAGGTGATGGGAAACTCGACCGGCTCATTGCCGAAGTTCTGGATGTCGAGTTGCTCGTGCAGGACGCATTGTTCCGCGTCGATGACACGCTCCCATTTGAGGCCGATTGTTTCCCGGTGGATCATCCGGCCGTCCGGCGCCTGGAAATCAGGAGTGGTCAACTGAAAGACCGCTCGGCCCCCTTCCCAGGAGCGTGCCGCCAGCGGCTCCGGATGCTCATCGCCGACGGTCAATTCATACCCGTTCAGATATCGGCAGTCGTGGTAGTACAGGCCGAAGCCATGACCGCGTGACATCGGCACTTCGCCTTCCGGCGGTGCCAGAAAGAAGAGGTTTCCATGTTTAATGACGACAGCCTTGGCGATACTATGAGCCACGGAGGGGACTCCTTTCGTCAGGATCTGTTCCTTGCGCCATTTTTTCTCTTTGGGCGGGGGACTCGGCGCGACCTCAGTCGGAGATTCCATTGATCGACTCCACAAAAACTTTTCCCTTAGACCACTTCCCTGATCTTGTTCTCCACTACGGTCTTGACGATCTCCCACCGGTCTTTCTGTCCTTTGGCCATGGCCTTCATGAATTGCCAGGCCTGATCGGTCGTGATCTTCCCCGGCAGCGGCGGTTCGTTCGGATCGACCACCGCTTCGACAAGGGCCGGTCCGGCGTGATGAAAGGCTTCGCTCAGCACGGCTTTCACCAGGTGCGGATCGTCCACGGAATAACCGGCCACCCCGCAGGCCTGTGCAACCGCAACGAAGTCGATGGGATGCAGTTGCACACCGTACTGAGGATTGCCTTCGAACGCCAATTGTTCCCACTTGATCATGCCGAGCACATTGTTCTTGATCACGATGATCTTCACGGGCAGTCGATACTTAGCGATAGTCGCCAGTTCGCCCATCAGCATGGTGAAGCCTCCGTCTCCCGCAAAACAGACTACTTGCCGACCTGGGAACGCGATGGCCGCGCCGATGGAATAGGCAAGGCCGTTTGCCATCGTCGCCAGCGTGCCCGATGCGGAAAATTCCATGTCGCCGCGGATCATAATATGCCGCGCGGCCCAGGTAGTCACCGTACCGGTGTCGGTGCAGATGATCGCGTCGTCGTTTAGAAATTCGTTGAGAGCCCGGGCGACGACCTGCGGTTTCAGCGGTAGATCTTCACGGGTGCCCCGCACCTCCATCAATTCGTTCCATTTGCGCATGCGCGCCTGCGCGGTCGAAAGAAACGTCCGATCGGTTTTCTGCTCGATCAAGGGCAAGAGCGCTCGAAGCACGTCCCAGCAATGGCCTGCCAGACCGACTTCCACTGGATAACGAAGCCCGAGGCGAGACGGATCCAGATCGATCTGCACCGCCCTCGCTTGTGCGGGTTTGGGATAAAACTCCAAATAGGGGAAGCTGCTGCCGGCGATCAGCAACGTGTCGCATTCTTCCAGCACCTCCTGCGATGGCGCGGTGCCCAGCAGCCCGATGCCTCCGGTGGTATAAGGAGAATCATCCGGCACGACGGCTTTGCCGAGCAGCGGCTTGACGATGGGAGCGGCAAGTTTTTCCGCCATGGCGAGAATTTCTTTGCGTGCCGGCAGGCAGCCGCGCCCCGCCAGGATTGCGACGCGAGCACCTTTGTTCAATATATCGGCCGCTTTCCGCAAGGCCGCATGGGGAGGCATTGGCAAGGCATCGGTGTACAGGTCACCGCTGTGCGACGCGATGTTGGCTTTCGAGCGCTGCCCGTCGGCGGACCAGTCCTGAATGTCTTTCGGGATCGTGATGTGGCAAACAGTCCGCCTGGCGATGGCGGTCTTTACCGCTTCGTCCACGACGTTGCACACGTGCGCCGCTCCCATGATTCGTTCGTTGTACGCCGCCACGTCGGCAAAGACTTTGACGAGGTCCACGTCTTGTTGATAGTGCGTGCCGCTCAAATCGTGATACGTATGGCCGGTGATGGCGAGAACGGGCTGACCATCGCATTTGGCATCGTACAAGCCGTTCATAAGATGCAGGCCGCCTGGACCGGAAGTCGCGAGGCAGACGCCGAGACGCCGAGAAAATTTGGCATAGCCGCAGGCCGCGAAGGCCGCCGCCTCCTCATGCCGCACCTGGATCAGGGTGATCCGATTCTGCCGCCGACGCAAGGACTCGAAAATCCCGTTGATCCCATCGCCTGGCAGGCTGAACACGGTATCCACGCCCCATTCGATCAACCGATCCACGAGCAGATCTGCCACGGTGTTCGCCATGTCACACCTATTGATTCACGAATTGGTTATACATTTACGCCGCACGCTGCTTCGCAGGAGCCTTGGACGATAGCTGCTGATCTTGGACACCGACTCCCTTCACATACACGAGCTCTCCTCCAAGCCAACCGGAGATCGCCAGCCCAGCGACCCCAACGACAGATAGGACAACGGGTGCGATCGCATGCGGTCCTGTGGAGAGCCGCAGCAGCACATTAATAGAGAAGAGCAGAACCAACGACACATTGATGATCATATGCCGTTCCGCGATCTTCGCCGTCAGGGGCTCGGTGATGGCGCGATAGTCGAGATAGCCGGGGACGGCGGCGGCCAGGCCGCCACCGACGCCCGCCACAATGGTGTAGAGTGCGATGTCTTTCCACACCGGCCCGCCGAATCCGAACAGATAGATGAAGTCGCTCGCCAGAGAAAAGATCCAGAGGGCGATCGGAAAGGGAACCAACATGGGATGAATGGGATGTCCGGCAATGCCCGCGCGGCTTTTCATATATCACCTCCTGAAAGCTCCAGCTGTATCCTGATTCGACGACCTTCCGCCCGATCATTCAACATTCGTTCACCAGGTCCTTCAATTCGGCGGCATTCTTGGCCGCATAGCCGGCCTGATCATTGTCGAAATACACGTAGACGGCATCGAGTTTCTCTCGCCAGTCTGCGATGTGATTCGCCCAATCGCGCAACTGTTTTGAGGAATAATCTCCTTGATACTTGCGGCCTGGCCCATGGAGCCGGACGTAAGCAAAGTCCGCCGTCAGCTCATGCGGCGACTCAAAACCGTCCAATTCATAGATGCAGAACGCGGCATTGTGTCGTCGCAGTGTGCGGTAGACGGCCGGGTCGTGCCAGCTCGGATCGCGGAACTCGAAGGTGTACCGATGGGACGGCGGCAGCATTTCAAGAAAGGCGCTCAACCGGCCGATATTGCACGACCACCGCGGCGGCAATTGAAACAGGATCGGTCCGAGTTTGGACTCGAGCGATTCGACCGGCTCCATGAAACGAGCGAGCGCCTGGGCCGGATCGTTCAATTTTTTGCGATGCGTAATGTAGCGACTCCCTTTAACGGCAAAACAGAACGAAGCCGGTGTCGCCTCTTGCCAAGCCCTAAAGGTCTGCATTGTCGGAAGATGATAGAAACTGTTGTTGAGCTCCACCGTGTCGAACCGTTGCACATACCAGGACAGCATATCCTTAGCCGGCAGGCCTTGAGGATAGAACGGCCCTAACCAATGTTTGTAGTACCAGCCGGACGTACCAATGCGCACAGTACATCCTGCGTGCTGAGCGTTGACTGTTACGTGCTGAGTTGCGGGATTGCGGGATGACATGAGTTCTCTCTCTGTACTCTCATTAAATTGAGGACTCGGCACGTTCTTGTGTCTTGAGATGCGCTCTCAGCACTTCCGCCACACTCCATGCCTGCGCGATGCAGCCGCGGGGACGATAGGGCGGCTCCGCATCGAAAATCTCACTAATCGTGCCGATGCCAGCGTCGCTGAGATGCGTGCGAAACGCAGTCAGTAGACTATGGGCCTTGGCCTTGTCGCCGTATACTCTGAGAGCGGCGTCGATATAATGGCCGATCAGCCACGCCCAGACGGTGCCTTGATGATAGGCCGCGTCTCGCGCACGGAGATCGCCAGAATACGTCGCCTTATAGTCGGGATGATCCGGTGAAAGCGAACGCAGTCCGAACGGCGTCAGCAAACGCTCGCTGACTGCGTCCACCACCGGTCGCCATCGTTCCCGGCGGAGAATCGGAAAGCGCAGAGAGAGGGCGAAAATTTGATTGGGCCGCAAGCTGCGATCGTCGCCTCGCTCGCCGTCGACCACATCGTACAGGTAACCGCCCGACGGGAACCAGTAACGCTGATGAAAGGACGTCTCTGCCTGCTTGGCCATCTCCAGCCACCGATCCGGCCGTTCTCCCAATTGCTCGGCCCACAGCGCCATCAAGCGAAGCGCGTTGTACCAGAGCGCCTGCACTTCGACAGGTTTCCCACGCCGCGGCGTCACGACCCAGTCGTCCACTTTGGCGTCCATCCACGTCAGTTGGTAGCCGGGCGCACCGGCGTGCAGCAATCCGTCGCGTCCATCGACGCCGATGTTGAAGTGGGTACCGCTCCGGTGATGCCGTATCACTTCTTTCAACATCGGGTACAGCATCATTAACGTGTCGCGGTCCTCCGTGACCGAAACGTACCGGTCGAGCGCATGGAAATACCAGAAGGTGGCATCGACCGTATGGTAGAGTCCTTCGCGCGCGCCCTCCGGAAAGAGATTCGGAATCAAGCCGTCTTTGATGTAGCGGGCAAACGTCAACAAGATCGCCTTCGCTTCGTGATGCCGCCCCGTGCACAAGGTCAGTCCTTCCAGACTGATCATCGTGTCGCGTCCCCAATCGCCGAACCAATGGTAACCGGCAATGACCGTTCGCGCCTGGTCGCCCGATGCCTGAGCCAGGACTTGTTCCTGCGGTCGTGCTCCCGGCAAGACAACGAATTGATCCGCCGCCAGCTGGAGCGCTTGGGCAAAATCGTCCTGCTGGAGATCCGGGACAAGCCCGGCGAGGTTTTCCAGACGCTGCCGTTCGGCCTGGAGGATGGCGTCGCCATCGAATTCCAGCTGGTCCCACGGTTCGACACTGGCGACTATGGCGACCGACTCCCCTGCATGCAATTCCGCCGTAAAATAGCCGGGGCTGAACAGATCTTCACTATGTTCTGAGCCTCGCTCGCGGTCTAGGCGATAGGACACGCCCACGCTCACGAGATCGTCAGTCACGAACACACCACCCTGCGGTCGCAGGCAAAGCTTGAGTGGAGGCACGCCATCCGGTAGCGCCACCTCGTACCGTCCGCGCGTGACAGAGAGGGAAAGCAGGTCAGACTGTCCCTCCGACAAGGGCGCATCGTGCATTCGGCATGTGACGAAGGGACGCAGATGCAAGCGGACTGCCGGACCTTGCGTCAACGTAAATTGCACATATACGGTGTTTTGGCCGTGCGGTGCGACGATTCGCTTTTCCAGCACTGAGCCGGCCACGTCGAAGATCCAGATCGGCGTCTGCCATTCGCGGCGAAAGTCTTTCAGCCAGCGGATGCCGTCGGAGTCCAGCCGTCCATCCACATATTCTGCGCCGGACAACAAGACGGTATGCTCTCCCTGTTCGACCGTCTCGTCCAGACGAGGCACGATCATCGTGCGGCCTCGGCCGGGGAGATCAGGCACAAACAACCCGTGATAGCGGCGGGTGGCGACGCCGAGAAGCGAATTGGAGGCGTAGCCCCCGACGCCGTTGGTCACCAACCACTCTTTCGCCAGCAACTGCAACGGATCGCTAATCGCCGCATCGGTCACGTTGAACTCAGGAGCGGTCGTGGTCACAGCTAATCCTGTACTTCCTTCCTCGTTGCGTCGAAGAGCGTCGCGCTCGCGGCCGGAATGTGCCACCCATTCTCCGTGAGCGGGTTCACAATGCCCGGACCTCCGTATCGCGGATGTTCGCTCGACCACTGCAGTCTCCATCCACCATCGGTGACCGGAGCAAGCAACGGCTCGGGCGCGGGCACCAGCGCGAGATCGGATCCCAGATTGATGACCAACAGGCGATCGTCATCGGTATCTGTGAGATACCGCAAGACGAGGGCTTGTGGACCGACCACCGCACCATCGAGCAAATGGCGAGCCTGGCGGGCGATCACCGGATCTTCGCGCCGCAGACGCAGCAAGTCTCGATGGAGCCGGTAGATCTCCCCGTGACGTTGCCGCTCTGAAAAATCCAAGTGCGACCGTTCGAATGTGCGCGGGTCGGACGGGTCAGGGACGGCCTCTTGAGCCTCGCGCGTCGCATAGGGCGGAAATTCCGACAAAAACTTTTTGCGGCCCTCATAGACCAATGTGGCGAGATCGGCATGGTGGTCCGCAAAAAAGAGAAAGGGACTGGAGGCGGCAAATTCCTGCCCCATGAAGAGCATCGGGGTTTCCGGCGCGAACAACATCAGCGCGACGAGCGCACGGTAGCGCGCTGGCGAGGTCATCGTATGGATGCGATCGCCGTGCAAATGGTTCGCGACTTGATCATGGTTCTGAAGGTAGAAGACGAATCCGTGGGCCGGCTCGTCCTTGACCACGGTCCCGCGCGGTTTCTTCTGCCAGTCGTGCCGCTGGCCTTGAAAGACGAAGCCGCGTTTGATCACCGACAGCAGCTCCTGCGCCGTTCCTCGGTAGTCGGAATAGTAGGCGTCCCTGTGCCCGGTTATGGCGACCCGGCAGATATGATGGAAGTCGTCACTCCACACTGCGTCGAGCCCCCACCCGCCCTGCTCGACCGGTTGTATCGTCTTGATCCATTGCGATTCACATTCTGCGATCAGGACGATTGAACGGCCGTCCGCCGCCTCCCTCGCCTTCCCAGACAATTCCGCCAGCACGTGGACCGGACTATCGTCGTACATGGCGTGCACCGCGTCGAGCCGCAATCCGTCGAGACGGTATTCTGAGATCCAGTAGCAAGCGTTCTGCACGACGAAATCCCGCACGCATCCGGAGCCGGGCCCGTCGTAATTGATCGCCTGGCCCCATTCGTTGGGATGGCGGTCCGTCAGGTACATGTCACTGTATGAAGGCAAATAATTACCGTCGGGGCCGAAGTGGTTGTAGACCACATCGAGGATGACGCCCAGCCCCTTCTCATGCGCGGCGTCGACAAAGCGCTTCAACGCATGCGGATCGCCATACACATGAGCTGGAGCGAATAACGCCACGCCGTCGTAGCCCCAATTCCATCGGCCGGGAAACTCCGCCAGCGGCATCAGTTCGATCACAGTGATGCCGCACTCTTTCAATTCGTCCAATTGGCCGATGGCAGCGTCGAGTGTGCCCTCCGGTGTAAACGTTCCAATGTGCAGTTCGTAGAGCACTTGCCCCGGCATGCGCACGCCTGGCCATGCGCTTGTACGCCATTCATAGGAGGATGGATCGAGGATCAGTGAACAGCCGTGAGGCCCCTGCGGTTGATAGCGCGAGCACGGGTCGGGATAAGCTTCTCCGTTATCGAGCCGATACCGATAGGACATGCCTTCGGCGGCGATTGGGACCAAGGCGGAAAAGTAACCAGCTTCGTCCTTTGTTAACGGGAAACTGCGGCCATCTTCCTCCAACACCACATCTAGCCGAACCCGCTTCGGCGCCCACACGCGAAAGCGAACGCCGCCCGATTCGACCTGGGCGCCCAGCGTCATGCGCCACTTAGGCTCGCAGGCGGTTTGATCATCCAGGAGATCGTGAGAAGCAGGCGTGAGAATGGTCATTGGATTCCAAGAATGAAGACTTGACCCTCCACATTTAACATTGACCCAGAGGGGGGACAAGCCTGGGTAAGCCCCTAGTCCTTCTGAGACGGCTTCAAGGGAGGAAGTCATGCGAAATCAGACGAACGACTCAGGACGGCATTCAGTCTTTGTCACTTCCACGTTCTGTGGGTTTTCCTAGGCGAAACACCGCACGCAAGCAGGTATGTCTGTATGTACGATCATAACGTAAGGAGGATGATATGAAGCAGAAGGGATGGCAGTTACTGTTCGGCGCTATTATCGCGATTATATTGTTGAGCGCGTCTGGGTGTGTCACGAACGCGACGACCGAATTGACGATGGCGCCCTTCGATGCGACCACGGATGTGACGAATGGAACGACCGCTGCCGCAGCGGATATCACTCGGGCGGTGACGGACTTTACGTCGAGTACGACACCGGGAGCGTCAGGCAACAACCCTCTGGCCAGAAAAAAACTGGAAGTATTCGCGTCTGCGTCCTACGAGAATCTGCGTTCAGATATCTCCCGTGGCAGCGGCGAGTATCTCGTGTCCTTGGCGACACTCGCCGGGGTGCCGTCCGAACGAGTGACCGCATTTCAATTCTTCATGCAAGACTCGTATGCGACGATGTTCGACGACACGGTGCCGGTGAAAGATTCCACAAGTCGAATCGTCGACACAGCCTGGTCGGAGGGACACGGTCGCCGATAACTGACCACTGGGGACTGAGTGTCATCTCAGTCCCCAGCACTGAATGCTTCAGTGCTCAGCACATCCCGCGTTCTCTTCAAGCCGTTCAAAATAGCCTGATACAATTCATCGACCGCCGCTTCTTTTGTGAGCAACATCGCGGCGCCAGCCTTGAGAATGACCTGCTGTGCTTGCCCGCCCGTCTGCACCCACTTGCGCATAGTCATCCTGGTTCATGATGTCGCTCTTCTTCTATCTCCCGAACCCTTCACGTCAAATCTTCATGCCTTTGAATGAGCGGATCAACATTCAACACTCAA
>CAMLHQ010000085.1 GCA_946479785.1 uncultured Nitrospira sp. | reverse complement strand
CCTCCACATAGCCGCCGATATCCCGCCCGGTCATATCGAGAAATACATATCCCGCGAGCATACCGTTTTCATCCCGGATCATGGGCGGGCCATTGACAAAACGAAGTGTCGTGAGTTGGGCAAGAGGAACTTGCGCTCCAGTTGGAGTATCGACCAGCACCCGTTGTAGCTTTTGGGGGTCGTCTCGGAGTTCGCGCAGATATCGTACATTGATCGGGTACCGCTCTCGCCCTTCGATGGTGGTAGCAATATTTTCTCCCCCGATTGCGGATTCAATGATCCGGCCGACATCCATGAGCTTCAGGCCATAGCGAGCAATTTCTTCGCGGTTAATCGTGAAGTCCAGGAAGTAACCGCTTGATACCCGCTCGGCATACACACTCCGTGTCCCCGGCACGTCCTTCAACACAATTTCTAGACGCTCACCAATCTTTTCGATTTGCTTCAAATCTGGTCCAAAAATCTTGATCCCGACCGGAGTTCGAATGCCGGTCGTCAGCATATCGATCCGATTCTTGATTGGCATTGTCCAGGCGTTGGTCACGCCGGGAAATTGCAGCGTTCGATCCATCTCGTCGATGAGCCCTTCATAGCTCAACCCTGGTCGCCAATGTTGCTTCGCTTTTAGCTCGACCACCACTTCCATCATGCTGAAGGGGGCCGGGTCAGTGGAGGTTTCTGCCCGACCAGCCTTGCCGAAGACATGATCAACTTCAGGAAACGAACGGAGTTTCTGATCCATGATTTGCAGCAGCCGTCCGGCTTCCGTAACGGAGAGACCTGGCAAGGTCGTCGGCATATACAAGATCGTGCCTTCATACAGGGGCGGCATAAACTCGGAGCCCATCTGCTGGTAGAGCGGCACGATGCTGGCCATTAATAAAATCGCGCCGATCACGACGGCTTTTCGATAGTGCAAGGCTGTCTGCAGTAAGGGGGCATACAGCCGTTGAAGCGAGCGGCTTACCGGATGCTTCTGTTCTGGAAAAATCTTTCCCCGAATGAAGGTGGGGAGGCAGGCCGGTACCAGTGTAATCGCCAGCACGGCGCACATGGCGATGGCGAGGTTGTTTGTCCAGGCCAACGGTTTGAACATGCGACCTTCTTGAGCTTCGAGGGCGAAGACCGGAATGAAGGAAATGGCGATCACGAGGACAGACGCAAAAATGGGCGGGCCGACCTCTTTGGCGGAGTCAATTAAGACTTGGAGCCGATCTCCGATTCGTCCATCGCGTTCCCACTCTTCCAACCGTTTATGGGCGTTGTCGACCATCACAATCGCCGCGTCCACCATGTCGCCGATCGCCACGATGATCCCGCCGAGCGACATGATGTTCAGTCCAATGTTCATCATATAAATGGGAATAAAAGAGATTAGGACGGCCAGTGGCAATGTGAGGATTGGGACAATGGCCGAGCGGACATGCAGCAAAAACCCCAAAATCAGAAGGCCCGTCACGATCAGCTCTTCACGGAGACTTTCGTCCGCTGTCGCAATGGATTCATGAATCAAATCGCTTCGGTCATAGACAGTCACGACCTTCACACCTGCCGGCATCGATGGCTCGAGCTCTTTAATCTTGGCTTTGACACGTTCAATGACAGTCAGGGCGTTCTCGCCGAAGCGCATGACCACGATGCCCCCTACAACCTCGCCTTGGCCATTGAGTTCCACCAACCCTCGCCGCATGTCTGGACCGAGACGGACGGTCGCCACATCACGCAGTAGAATGGGCGTCCCATGCTCACTGACTCCGATGGCAATCTTTTCAATGTCGTCAGGCTTTTTGATGTACCCACGCCCTCGTACCACATATTCGATGCCGGAGAATTCCACCACCCGGCCGCCCACGTCGTTGTTGCTCTGGCGAATCGTTTCCACGATCGAGGGAATCGAGAGGCGATAGGCCAGGACTTTGGTCGGATCAAGATTGACCTGATACTGTCGGACGAAGCCACCGATGCTCGCCACTTCAGCCACGCCCTCGACGGCTCGCAGCCAGTACTGCAGGTACCAATCCTGGAAACTTCTCAAAGACGCGAGATCATGCTGTCCAGATTCATCCACGAGGGCATATTGAAAGACCCATCCGACTCCCGTGGCATCTGGACCCAACTGCGGCATCACGCCTTCCGGCATACGACCGGTCAATTGATTCAATCGCTCTAAAACACGAGAACGAGCCCAGTAGATATCTGTGCCGTCCTTGAAGAGAATGTAGACGTATGAATAGCCAAAATCAGAAAAGCCTCGAACAACGGTCACATTCGGTGCAGACAGTAATGCCGTGACGATCGGGTACGTGATTTGATCCTCCACGAGGTCCGGGGATCGCCCAGCCCAAGTGGTATAGACGATGACTTGCGTATCAGAAATGTCCGGAAGTGCATCGATCGGCGTCTGCCACATGGCCCAGAGGCCGACAGCAGAAAAAGAAAACACGAGCAGGAATACAATGAAACGATTTCTCGCGCTGAACTCGATGATCTGCTCAACCATGGATCATCAATCCTTTGGCTTCATGCCCGACATGCCGCCCATCGCGTCAACAACCGACCTGAGTCGACTTTCACTGTCGATCAGAAAATTCGCCGATGTCACAATGTGCTCGCCATCTTTGAGCCCTGCCGTTACTTCAGTCCAGTCTCCTGCCTTCACCCCGGTCTTGATTAAGCGTGCCTCAAGCCGCCCTTTACCGTGATGGAGAAACACGACCTGCTTCTCCCCGGATTCGATGATGGCCTCCTGCGGGATTGCCAGACGCGTCCCCAGGTTAATGAGGATTTCGACATTGGCATACATGTCGGGTTTCAACTTCTCATCGGCATTATCGAGCTCAAACCGCACCTTGGCTGTGCGGGTCTTCGGATCCAATGTGGGGTAGATAAAGCCCACCTGACCTGTCAGGACCGTGCCGGGATCATAGGAAAGACTCACAGCCGCCTTTTGACCCTTCTTCACAAACCCAAGCTCGTACTCGTAGATGTCTGCCAGAATCCAGACATGAGAGAGATCCGCGATGGTATAGAGTTCTTCCCCCGGCTCGACATGCGTGCCTTGCAACACCTCTTTGCGGATCACCGTGCCCGTAATGGGCGAATGGATCGGCAAGGTCTTGGTCACCTGCTTCGTGCGCTCCAAATCCCGAATGTGATCCTCCGTAATGTCCCAAAGGTGTAAACGATGCCGGGTGGCATCGAGCAACTCTTGCGAGCTGCGCGCCACTTCCTCGAACTCGCTCTCTCCCAGTTTCTTCCGTCCCTCCAGTGCCAGCAGGTATTCCTCCTGCGTCGCGACCAGATCCGGACTATAAATCGTGAATAGCGCCTGGCCCTTTTTGACATGGTCTCCCGTCGCACTGACGAAGAGCTGCTCGATCCAGCCATGGAATTTGATTGTGACTTTCGCCAACTTTCGTTCATCGACAGCCACACGACCAACCGTTCGAATGAGTTTCTCCAGTGGCCGTCTGGATACTTGCTGATACTTCACCCCGATGGTTTGCAGCCGCTCGAGCGGGATCGAGATCGTTCCGGATGCGTCCCCAGACTCAGCTGGGAGATCAGGGTCCTTCGGCGTTCCCGATCGTGCAGGAGGTTTGGAGTCTTTAGGTCCCATGTCGGACTGCTCCATTCCGGGCATGTCCATCATCGGATCCTGTTTGGAATCCCCTGGCAAGACCATCACCGGTCTCGATATGAGCCAGAAAAATATCGCCCCGGAAAGGATGACCACTGCTCCGATCGGGATTAAACGCTGCAGCCTCATGATCCTGGCTTCCTTTCCGACAGCGGTCCACCGGTCACGGCTTCGAGTCGGGCAAGCGCTTTCTCGTGATTCACCATCTCGCCATGCAGCTCAAGTTGGCTGTCCTGTAGCGTCAACAGGCTATTGAGGAGGGTTAAAAAGTCGACCTTTCCCACGGCATAGCCGGCCTGAGCGGCTTGCAAGCCGAGCGTGGCTTGCGGAATGATCGCGTCTCGCAAAATGGTGATCAACCGCTCGGCGCGCTGTGCTTGTACGAAGCCATCTTTGACCTGAAACAACACATCCTGCCGAGTTGCTGAAAAGTCTTCACGCGCGCCTTCCAAGCTGGCCAACGCTTCACGTACCCCTTGCTTTTGTTTCGATTCATAGAAGAGTGGAATCTTAATCCCAACCATGAACTGATACCCGTTGTCGTTGATCCGATCATTGCGAAGTCCCAAAGCCTGGACATCAAAATCCGGGTAATACTGCCGCTTGGCCAGCGAGACTGACCGTTCAGAACGATCGATCCCCTTTGCCGTCGCTAATAATGCAGGAGAAAATTCGTCAGCCCGACGGGTGAGGTCCTGTAATGGGACTGTGAGAATTGTCGTGTGAATTTCTTCCGGGGTTCCCAGCGGTCCAGCCGGTGGACGATTCAATAGACGATTGATCGTGGCATGAAGACTCTCTTTTTGTTGATCCAAGACTGCCAACCGGTCGAGCACACGTGAGATTTCGACCTGAGCTCGGAAGACATCCTGCTGAGCGGCCTGTCCCACACTGTAACGGGTCTTGGCGGTTTTCTCGAACTGCGTCAAGAGGGCTTTGTTACTCTCGACGATTTCAATGCTCTTATGGATATAGTGTAAATTGAAATATGCTTCCTTCAATATCGCGATAAGCTTTAAACGGGTTGCCGTGAACTCGTATTCCACCCGCTCTGCCTCGCGTTGGGCAACCTCTCCCTTGAGGCTCAGTTTGCCGGGAAACGGAATATCCTGACCAAACCCATATATCGCCCCCTGGAGCGGATCAACCATCGGCATACGCTGATAGCCAAGTTGTAGCTTCGGATCAGGCAGAGCCTGAACTTGTGGCACCACGGCCTTCGCGGCTTCCCACCGTTGACGAGCTACCTTGATTTCAGGATTGGCGGCCTCCAATTCCGCTAAAAGAGATGGAAGGTCAATCCGAGCTTCATCATGCGCCTGAGCCATCGCATCCGCTCGGACAACGGCCCTATTGTCCGCCCCACAAATGGACCAGGGGAAAAGCACCATGACGAGGAACATCATGATCGGAACGAATCGCCGTTGATGGAAAACGCGCGTGGGTTCCATAACACACCTCCAATATTTCAAATGGAAAAATCGAGGTCCGTCTGCTGAGCTATAAAGCCAAGCGGCAAGCCAATAGACGGAAGGTGTGAATCAAATTCTGAGGACCGAGGAAGAACTTATGGAGATGGGGACAAGGGAGTACGCGCTGCTCCAGGCCCACAGCATCAGGCTAGAGAAAACAGCAAACATCGCGAGAGGAGCAAGCGAGAACGGCGTATCATCAACCAGGACAAGGGCGACATGCTTTACCTGGCGTTCTGAAGAAGAGGTGATGGATGGCGGACACATGATAGTCCCATCCATAGGGCAAGACATACCTTCTTCCATCAACACAGGAAGATCTACTGCCATTGAAACATCAGGGATGGCGCACATCGTCCCTATCACCTGGCAAAAGGCAAAAACGATCACCAGCACGATAGGGTGCACCTTAACGCGGGGAAAAATGTTCTTGAGCACGCTGAAGATCATTTGGAACCATCCGCTACGCAAAGTCTCTATCAACTGAGGCAGGCACGTCAAGCCCTCAGAGCATCAACAGTGCCAGAAGCCTCTCAGACCCACTCCGGCGCAAACTTGGCTTCGGCTTTCTCTGCAAAGTGGTCGTACAGCGCCGGTAACACCACCAGCGTGAGCGCCGTCGAACTGAACACACCGCCGATGACCACCGTGGCAAGCGGCCGCTGCACTTCCGCGCCGATCCCCTGCGCAAGGGCAAGCGGCAGGAGACCGAGCAACGTCGTCATCATCGTCATGACGACTGGACGCAATCGCAAACTGCAGCCGGTTACGATGGCGTCTTCCCTCGGCATTCCTTCCTGCCGCAGTTGATTGATGTAGGACACGAGGACAATACCGTTCCCGACCGCGAGCCCGAACAGTTCAATGAAGCCGATGGAGGCAGGCACGCTCAAATATTGCCCGCTCAGCCAAAGTGACACAAATCCGCCGATCAGGGCGAAGGGTAGATTGAGGAAGATCAATGTGGCGTAGCGCAGGGAATGAAAGGCCCAGAACAGCAGAAAGAATACAAGTCCCAGTGTCACCGGCACGACAATCATGAGCCGAGCGTTGGCGCGCTCCATGTTCTCAAACGCTCCTCCCCACGTCACCGTGTACCCTTGCGGCAAGTGGATGCGCTCCTTGAGCTTCCTTCGCCCTTCGTCAACCACACCACCGATGTCTCGGCCTACGACGTTGAATCCAATATAGATGCGGCGCTTCACCTGCTCCCGGCTGATACGGGCCGGCCCCTGACGCATCTCAATGGTCGCCAGGTCACTCATGGGAATCAGTGCCCCAGATGCGGACTTCACCCGAATTTCCCCTATGGTTCCCACGCTGTTCCTGACCGCTTCCGGAAATCTCAGGATGAGCTGAAATCGTCTTTCACCTTCGTAGACATCGGTGGCCGACCCGCCCCCGATGGCGGTTGTGATCATCTCCTCCACGTCGGCCACATTGATCCCGTAGCGGGCGATTTTTTGCCGGTCGATATCAATCGTGAGATAGGGCTGGCCTGCGATCTGTTCCACCTTGACATCTTTCACCCCGTCGATCCGCTGCATCAGTTCGGCAATCTCCTCCGCTTTCTGATGCAGAACGTCGAGATTGTCCCCAAACAGTTTGATCGCGCATTCTGTCCTAATGCCGGAGATCAGTTCATCCACCCGTTCCTGGATCGGCTGACTCATCAGTACGGAGATACCGGGGATCTCGGCCAGCTTCCGCCGGATGGCATCCGTCAACTCCGACTGGGTCTTCGCCGTCTTCCAGGTGCTGCGCTCGCGTAAGGACACAACCGGATCGCTCTCGTACGGTTCTTCGGGCACATAGGCAATATCAGGTCGCCCGATCTTGCTCACCACCATGTGCACTTCAGGAAATTCCAACATCGCTCTATGGGCGCGCTTTTCGATTTCAATGGATTCCGGCAACGAAACGCTCGGCAGGCGGACGATCTGCGGAGTCAGTGCGCCTTCTTCGAGAATTGGGATGAACTCCCGCCCGATGAATGGGACAAGAGCCAGGCTGACAAACACGATGGCCATTGAGCCTATCAAAACCGCACCTTGATGGTGAAGCGTCCACCGTAGAACCGGCACGTACCGCTCCTTCATCCACCGCGTCAGCCGCGTTTCCTCCGGGTGGTCCCCGCGCAACATCAGCGAAGCCAGCACTGGCGATAGCGTAAGAGTGATCACGATCGAAACCAACAGCGCGATGACCAGCGTATAAGCCAGCGGCGCGAACATTTTTCCTTCCATCCCGTGCAGCGTCATCAGCGGCAAAAACACGACGCTAATGATCAGAATGCCGAACAGGATCGGACGTCCCACCTCTTTCGTCGCCTGCAGAATGACCTCGAGACTCGTGCGTTGGCTTGCGCGGTGATGATTCGCGAGGTGTCGATAGACATTTTCCACGACGACCAACGATCCGTCGGCGATCTCGCCGATCGCAATGGCCAGGCCGCCAAGCGTCATGAGGTTGGCGGAGAGCCCCAGCCGCTCCATCACGATGAAAGCGACCAAAGGAGTCACGATCAGTGTCATGGTGACGATGATCGCGCTACGCACATGACCCAGAAAGAAGAAGAAGACGAGCACCACCAGTACGATGCCCTCGATCAAGGCATCCCGAATGGTGTGGATGGCCGCATTTACCAACTCAATGCGATCGTAGAACGATGTCAATGTGGTACCGCTCGGCAGAATTTGATTGTGATGAATCTCTTCGACCTTGGCCTTGACCGCGTTGACGACTTCACGGGCGTTGCCTCCGCGAATCATGAGCACCGTGCCGGCCACGACCTCACGCTCCCCATTGAACACCACCGCGCCATGGCGAACCGCATGGCCGATACGGACTTCAGCGACATCGCGCACGAAGACCGGCGTGCCGCCGGACTCCTTGATGACGATGGACTCGATATCGTTCACGCTTTTGATCAGGCCGAGTCCCCGCACAATGGCCCGTTCGGCATAGCGCTCGAGCACATTGCCCCCGGCATTGGCGTTGTTTCTCGCCACCGCATCGTAAATCTCATGCAGCGTCAGGTCGTACTTTCTGAGCTTGGATGGATCCACGAGAACTTGGTATTGCTTCACGAACCCGCCCATGCCGTTCACGTCAATTACGCCCGGGACGCCCTTGAACAGGGGACGCAGCACCCAATCTTGGAGGGTCCGCTGGTCGGTCAACTCCGTTTCCACGACGGCCGGATCGGGATCCTTCGCGCGCGGCCCTTCCAGATAGTACTGGTAGACTTCGCCTAATCCGGTGCTCACCGGCGCCATCACGGGCTCAAGCCCATCCGGCAAACGCTCTTTCGCCGCCATCATCCGCTCAAGGACTAACTGGCGGGCAAAATAGACATCGACGTCGTCGTTAAACACGACGGTAATCTGAGACAAGGCGAATTTGGACAGGGACCGAATCTCCGCTAGACCTGGCAGGCCGGTCATCTGAAGCTCGAGGGGATAGGTAATGAATCGTTCAACTTCGGCTGGCGAGAGACCCGGCGCGTCCGTCAGCACTTGCACCTGGATGTTTGTCACATCGGGATAGGCGTCAATCGGGATGGATTGAAAGGCGAACAAACCGGCGACGGATATCAGACAGGTCAGTCCCAGAACCAGAATGCGTTGACGCAACGAGAATTCGAGCAGCGTGCTGATCATGGTGTCGGTTCTATCTTGTGCCGTTCAAGTTCAGACTTGAGCACGTACGAACCTTTGGTTATCACCTGATCACCGGCGTTCAGCCCGTCCAATACTGTCACCACGTCCCCTTGCTCCTGCCCCAACTTGACCGTTCGCACTTCGAATTCGTTGGCCTGTCGCTGAACGAACACAATCGTTCCCATCGGTCCACTCTGCACCGCCTCAAGTGGAACTGTCAGCATCTTCGGATCCACATCTGAAGAGACCCGAACCAGTGCAAACATTTCCGGCTTCAACCGTTTGTCGGGATTCTGAGCGGTGACTCTCACCCGCAAAGTACGGGTGGCTGGGTCGAGTACGTCCCCAATGTAGGTAATGTTCCCGCTGAGGAGGGCGTGCGGGTAGGCAGCGACAATGACATCCACCGTCTGATTCTTCCGGATGTACTCCACGTCTTTCTCCGGCACACTCGCGACCACCCACACGTCGGAAAGATCGGCAACCGTGAACAGCGTCTGATGCGTGTCGACGACCTCGCCTCTCGTAATGTTACGCATAATGACACGGCCGTCGAACGGCGCCCGGATGGGGACATCGGCTTTGATCGTATGCTCGCGATCCAACCGCTCGAGTTCCTGGCGCGTGACTCCCAGCAACTCCAGACGGTTTTGACTTTCACGGCTCTCGGCGCGCACGGTTTTCATTTCCGCTTCCCGCCGCTGTAATTCCGCCAGGCTGACTGCTTTGGCCTCGTACAGATCCTTCGCTCGCCGGTATGCGAGGTCCGCTTCGTATAGCCGGGCGGTGGCTTTCAGGTAGGCACCTTCAGCCAATCCCAGATCCGTGCTGTGAAGCAGTGCCAGAAGATCGCCCTTTTTCACATCCGCCCCGACATCCACCTGCACCTTCACGACGCGGCCACTGATGAGCGTCGTGACCTCGGCCAGTTCGTTTTCGTTGGCTCGAATCGTCGCCGGGAAATCTCGTGACACTCGAATCTGTCCGCGTCCGACTGCCACGACCTCAATCGGCGTCCGGGAGAGTTCTTCAGTTGTTAGGCGCAAAAGCCCGGAGGACCCCCGAGCCGGTTGCGGGATAACAGATGAACTGTCTTGCGGGTTGTTACCGCAGCCCCCGGCTGCGAGAGCGAACATCAGCAGCGCGATGCCAGGTCGACGTCCAACTGTCCAGGCGGTCGACTCCTTCGCTACCCGCGGAACAGCGCTCGCAGACATTTCCGATCCATCGTCACGCAAGAGATACATCCTTCCAGTATGTCCAGCACGACATATGCCTTACGAAGTCCATAGAAATCCAGAGAAAATAGCGAGCCTCAGTGGCTATTTGCCACGTTCCGCCTCAAGCAACGTGGTGAAATGCGACAGGCTGAAAGAGAGCTCATAGCCAAGGGAGCGGTCGTGGCGTTTGAGGTGTCAGACGTTGCGGCCTTCGTACGCAAGCTAAGAGAGCGGGCCATTGTCTTTGTTGCCGAACCGTTCGATACGCCCATCTGCAAGATGACGGTGATCGTAGATCAGGACGGGAATCACATCACAATTCACAAGCGTCATGTGTTGAGTGTGCGCGATTGTTGAAAGACCCTCGCTATCTCATCCACGGCAAAGCGTGGGAACGACCGAATACGATGATTGTCGATGAGCATGACGCCCTCCCGTTTGTGAACCACGGTTCCGATTCGTGCCACCGGAATCCGAGCCCGTCGCAGGCTTGCGATGATTCGACGAGCAACGGACAGATCGACACAGATCAGAAGAGATCCGGATGAGATTGCGCCCAAGGGATTCAGCCCGAAATCGGTGCAAAGCTGGGCCGTCTCCGGAAAGATCCGTATCCTTTCGGCCTCGATGCGGAGACCGACGCGGGCCGCCTCAGCCAATTCATAGAGTGCTGCGCTGAGTCCTCCTTCTGTCGGATCATGCATTGCATGGACGCCTCCGCACGCCAGCGCGACCTGAGCGTCTTTGAGAACGCTTAGCCCGGGCTTGGTCAGATAGCGTCGGCAGCGAGCCAAGAAACGCGCGCCATGTCGTCGCCGGATCTCGTTGGCTCGTTCACGGGCCAAAATCGAGACAGCCTCGATCGCAAGACCCTTCGTGAGCAGCACCGCATCGCCCACCAGTGCGCCGGCGGCAGTTATGATCCTGTTCGGCGCACATTCTCCCAGAAGACAGCCCACCACGACAGGACGAGTCACGGCGTCCGTAATCTCGCTGTGCCCTCCGCACAGGGACACATGGAGGCTACGGCAGATCCTATGAAGTTGGCCGAAGAGACGTGTCACAGAGGAGGCAGTGGTGGAATGAGCAGGCAGCAGTACAGTGCCCAGAAACCACTTCGGCTTCGCACCCATGGTCGCCAAGTCGTTGGCGTTGATCAGCAAGACATACGTCCCGATCTCATCTGCTACGAAAGTGATGGGATCGGTCTTCGCGACCAGTACTCTATCGCCGAGACGAATCGCCGCTGCGTCCAGGCCGATGCCAGGTCCTACCAACACCCGCGAGTCCTTGGTTGCTGGAAAGCGGCCAAGGAGCATGCGAAGTAGGTCGACAGGAACCTTCCCGAGCGGGAGCGTCGCCCTGCTCACTCAGCACACCGCATAAATGCCCCGCGTCAAAGCCTGACAGAACGGTTTGATATGCGCGAAGGCAAGCTGGACTTCACGCTGGATCTGTGGACGTACAGCCTCCAGCGTCGTGCCGCTCATCAGACTCACTTCAACCGCCACGACTTGGGGCGAGGAAACCGGCATGCCAATCTGGCTTGTGATCCAGACGGTCACCTCCCGGAGTCCGCGCACTTTCTTATGGATGTCTTCCGCCAATACCTGGGCGAGAACATTATAGATCTTCCCTACATGTGCTATGGGATTCTTGCCTGCTGCAGCCTCGGCGCTGGCCGGTCGACGAAGCGAGACGATCCCGCACACCCGATTGCCCCTCCCGACCTCTCCGGAATCACCCGCTTCCGCGGACGTCCCCAAAAGCGTTAGGTACGTTCCTGCCTCACCGGCACCCGGTCGATCCAATACATTTAAAAAGACTTGAGAAGAGAATGTGGTCTCGGTTTTTCGCTTCACGAACATCTCAAGCGCGTGGCCTGCCAACTTCCTGCGTGCGAAGTACTCGGATTCTTTGCGGATGAAAGAAGCGAGAAACGGCATCGCCACAGTAACATTCAAATGCTTGCCGGTCCGTACACCGAGTACCTTCACGTCTTCTCCAGTGTCAGAAAACTCTCGCTTGAACGAGGAACCGTTCAGAAACCGCTCGATTTGGAACACGAGGCGCTCTGTCGGCGTCAGCGGAGCATACCCGACAGCGGCGGAGGTATCATTGGCCACAACTTCTCGGCGGCGCTCAGTCAGGGAGCGTAACTCTTCCGATGCAGGGCGCAGCTCCACCTGACACTCCAAGTCCTTCAATGGCTTAATGCGCGGCAAGTGTCGTCTGAACCATTTGTACGCCGTCCGTTCAGCAATCTCCTTTACTGGGACGTGCTTGCCCTTCCATTCGAAGGTGGCTCGGTCGCCCATGACCAACCGCATCGGAGCGAGCACCGAACCTCTTCCAAATCGACAGGCAACCTGGCCGGCCACCAGCATCCCCTTGTCGGCATTGAAATGGAGAACATGACCGCAGATTTTGAGATAAGCCTGCGCCAGTTCAACTGCGACACGTTCCATCACGGCATCGCAGATCGTGTCCGGGTGACCCAACCCCTTCCGTTCAACAATCTCCATCGCTTCCTCGGCACAAGAAAGTCGAGAAGACTCCAGAATCATGGGTTCTATAGGGTCACGAGGTTTTGCCATGATCCATTCTGTCGGCAAATGGAACGTCACCATAAATACACAGCGCTTCAGGGATAATTCGGCGACGTGTCCTGGTGACAGCGGTTATTTCACATTGACTGTCGCCACTTGACCTTCAATGCTGATCATCGTACCGAACGCTTTGCATTTGGCCTGCATGGTGCGCGTGAGGACCTGCCATTCATGTTCGTTGGCCCGTCTAACTCCCAGGTCCTCAATCCGTGTTGGATGGAGGGTGATCCGCGCGATCCGGTTCTTCTCCACGTCCAACATGAAGAGGAAAGAGAGGTCGTTCCGCTCTTCTTTGTCGACCATGTAATCGTCTATAAAATCACCGGTCGAATAGAGGATGGCCTTACCTTTATAGAGCTCAATCCCTTGAGGCGTGTGATTGGAATGTCCCCAGTAAAGGTCTGCTCCCATGTCGAGGAGGTTGTGTGCCAGCGCTTGTATCGCCGGTGACGGCGCGCCCCAATTCGGGCCGACGTGGGCACTGACGATGACCAACTCCGCTTGCCGTCGTGCTGATGAAAGGACCTGGGCCATCCGAGACCCATACGGTTCGATCAACCCGCGCTCGTTGCACCCCACGTGGTTGACTCCCGGTTTTGTGCCGGTTGCTTCCCACTCCGGCTCATTGTCCGTGAGGGCGACCACGGCCACAGGTCCTTCCGGAGGTGAGAACAAAACGGGGGCGAGTGCCTCCTCGTGCGTCGCACCGGCGCCGGTCCGCTTGATGCCAGCCCGATCAAGCAGAGTCAGG